>JAFLSA010000013.1 GCA_022511185.1 Eubacterium sp. | reverse complement strand
GCAGATTTTGCTGATTATCAGAAGGCTCAGAAGCTCGCAACAGAGGCTTATAGGGACAAAGAACGTTTTGCAAAAATGTCGCTTATGAACATCAGCGGTGCAGGAATATTCAGCGCAGACCGTTCAATTCTGGATTATGCAGACAGAATTTGGAATACGAAGCCTGTGGTCTTTGAAAGCGAAAAGCCAAAGACAGCCAAAAAGAGTGCTCCTATGGCGCCGAAGGATGAAAAGAAAGCAGAGAAAAAAGCTCCTGCAAAAAAAGAAACAAAGAAAACTACTAAAAAATAAAAATTTTTATATAGACACGGACACTATTCCGTGTCTATATATCTATAGGTGTGTTGAATAAATAATGCTGATTTTCAATTCAAGGGATAAAGCATACAAGTCAAAAATATCAGCAATCGCAACGGACGAAGAATGCAAATTTCGCATCATAGTTCCGAGAGATTGCAAATGCAGCTGTGCCACACTCGCCATAACCAAAGAGGGCGAGAATGAGAGCACGGCTTATTACGGTATGTTCTGGGCAGGTATGTGCGGGAATGATTATGAATATTGGGAGCTTCATTTTTCTGCCACAACACCGGGTCTTTATTTCTACCACTTTGAGCTTGATACTCCATGGGGCAAAAGCTATGTTATGAATGTCGGCAGGGGAATAGGTGATTTTTCCTCACAAGTAAGTGAATTTCAGCAGACAGTTTACGATAAGAATTTTAAAACTCCCGACTTCCTTAAAGGTGGCATAATCTATCAGATTTTCCCCGATAGATTTTATAATTCAGGCGCTGAGAAAAAGGATGTTCCGTCTGTTCGTGTAATGCGTAAATGGGGTGAAGAGCCCTTCTGGAAAGAGGAGCAGATGAACGGCATCTGGAATAACGACTTTTTCGGCGGTGACCTTAAAGGCATTGAGGAAAAGCTCGAATATATTGCCGACTTGGGAGTAAGCTGTATTTATATTAATCCTATTTTTGAAGCACATTCAAACCATAGATACGATACTGCCGACTATGAAAAGATTGACAGCCTTGTCGGCACGGAGGACGATTTAAAGAGCCTTTGCAAAACGGCAAAGGAAAAATACGGTATCTCAATTATCCTTGACGGTGTGTTCAGCCATACAGGCTGTGACAGTAAATATTTTAATATGTACAACCGTTATGACACCTTGGGCGCATATAACAGTAAAGAGAGTTTATATTACAGTTGGTATAAATTCCTTGATTGGCCGAACGATTATCACGCTTGGTGGGGTATAAAACTACTTCCAGAGGTAATTGAAGAAGATGAAAATTACCGCAAGTATATTTGTGGCAAGGACGGGATTTTACGCAAATGGCTTCGCTGCGGTATCAGCGGTTGGCGTCTTGACGTTGCCGACGAGCTGCCCGATATTTTCCTTGATGATTTGCGAAAGGCTGTCAAAGAGGAAAATGAAAACGCAATCATTATCGGTGAGGTCTGGGAGGACGCAACAAATAAGTTTGCCTATGGACAGAGAAGAAAATATCTTTTAGGTGACGAGCTTGATTCCGTGATGAATTATCCGTTTGCCGATGCCGTTTTAAATTTTGTTCGCTTCGGTCATGGCGATTATTTCTTTGATGCCGTTATGAGTATTGTAGAAAATTATCCCCCGCAGGTCTTAAATGTCCTTATGAATCATATTGGAACTCACGACACAGAGCGAGCAATCACAAGGCTTGCCGGACCTGATAACGAAGGCAGGGACAGACAGTGGCAGTATGAGCATAACACGCTTTCGGCGTATGATTATCACAAGGGGATTTCACTGATGAAAATGGCGTCGCTCATTCAGTTTACTCTGCCGGGTGTTCCGTCAATTTACTATGGTGACGAAATAGGTATGCAGGGCATGAAGGATCCGTTTAACCGTGCCTGTATGCAGTGGGATAATCAAAACTCTGATTTGCTTAAATGGTATAAGCGCTTAGGGCAGATAAGGTGTGGTTCAAAGGTGCTTGCTGACGGCGAGTTTTTGCCACTCTTTTGTGAAAATTCTGCAATCGCTTATGAGAGAGTCGGCAAAGACGGAAGTATCCTTGTGGCAGTTAATAATAATGATGAAAAGACAAAAATTTTCGTCGGGAATGACTGGGATAATTCCTATCCTTATTTTGATTTTAAATGCGAAAACGGCTGTATCACTCTGCCGCCGCACAGATACACAATGCTTTATAAATAATTCAAAAAGTATAATAAAATAAAACACTTCGGTAAAAATATTACCGAGGTGTTTTTTTGTGTGAAAAATCACACTATTAAGATTGCTCAGTTGTGGTACCCAAAATCTCGTTCAGGCAAAGAGTTGCCTTTCGAGATTTTGACCACTGCCAGTTCTTTTTGCTTCCTTAATCCCGCACTGCGGGCGGTCGCAAACGAACCCCTTCAAATGCGCACAAGATGCGACATTTGAAGATGGCTGAATTTCCATTATACGCCTTATCTGCCCACGTACAAGGTGTGAGTGAATTTTTTAATGGATTTTTTGTGGGCAGAAAGGCTATGGAAATTGTTATGCACAAAAAAGGAAAAACAGTATTTTTTGATAATCCGCCTGTAATAACAGGTCACGCAGGCGTGGTGGGTAAAAAAGAGGGCGAAGGACCGCTTGCACAGGACTTTGACGCAATATTTGAGGATACGACAATGGGTCAGCAGTCGTATGAGCTTGCCGAATCTGCAATGCTTCACGATTCAATTATCAGGGCGCTTTCCTTAGCAAGTAAAAGTCCGTCCGAGGTAGATTTTGTTTTAAGCGGCGATTTGCTTGATCAGTGTATTGGCTCAGCATTTGCGCTTAAGGACTTGGACGTTGCATCAATCGGTCTGTTCGGTGCGTGTTCAACAATGGCGCTTTCGCTTTCAGTCGGCTCAATGCTTGTTGATGCAGGAGCAAGCTGCATCGTAGCAGGTACGTCAAGCCATTTTTGCTCGTCTGAGAGACAGTTTCGTTTTCCTCTTGAATACGGCGGACAAAGACCGCCAAGCGCACAGTGGACGGTAACAGGTGCAGGCAGTGCAATCGTTGAAAAGCAGGGCGACGGCGTAAAAATCAAAGCAGTCCAAATCGGAACAATCACAGACCTCGGTATCACAGATGCAAACAATATGGGTGCCGCCATGGCACCGGCTATTGCTATAATTAGACCATAAGATATAAAAGATATCTTAATGGGCGATACACAAATTTTCTACAAAAATAATGCTGAAAGGAGGTTTTGGAGCAGTCGCCTTAATCAATTTTAGGAGGTCTGATAAATGAAAATACAAAATAATCTTACATATGTTGAAATTGACGGAATCAATTATCCCGATTTCAAAGAGTCAAAGCAACCGAAAAAGCAAATAGGCATATGGGGACACCGCCACGCAAACTACCTGCGAGAATTTCACCCATCTATTTATTACACAATGCTCTGCCAAATGACTCTCGCCGAGTACCTTGAAACAGTCGATAAACATGCAACAGAGCTATACGATAGGCTTATAAAAGATTTTGCCGAAAAGCAAGGCGTAACAGAAGAACTTAAAGCTGAAAACCAAATGCTCTGGGTTCAGAAAATGAACAATATCGCAAATCAAGTGAGAGAAATCATCTTTGATGATGTTATATTTAATTACAAGTAAATAAATACGCAAACCAACCAATCCCTACTAAAAAGGGGATTGGTTAATTCTTTATATTTCAAATTTGTTTCTTGGGTGTTTTTTAGCAAGGATATTGCGCTGTTTTTTCATACTGATATGTGTATATATTTGAGTTGTAGTTATCGAACTGTGACCGAGTAGTTGCTGTATGTATCGTATGTCAACATCTTCTTCAAGTAGTAGGGTAGCAAAGGAATGTCTGAACATATGAGGAGTTATATGTATATCAATCCCTGCAAGCTCTACATAATGATTAATCATAAATCGAACAGATTGTTCAGAAAGTCGATTGTCTAATTTGTTTGTAAAGAAATAATCTGTATTTGAATAACTATGCTTTTTATATTCCTTAAGTGCATTGATTACATCGGCGTTTTCTATTTGAATTAACCGTTCTTTCGAGCCTTTACCATATACTCGTATAACCTTGTTTTTCAAATCTACATCATCATTTTTCAATGAGCATATTTCAGAAATTCTCATGCCGGTTGCAAACATAATTTCAAACACAGCAATATCACGCAAAACTACACTTTTTTTGTAATCAGACAAAGGCTTGTCCTTTTCTTTGTAAACGGTTTTTAGTAGCTTTTTGATGGTTTTCAAAGGTATGGTACGAGGTAGAACAAACGGCTCTTGAAATTTAGTTTGAATTTTATTAAACGGATTGATTTCCATGATTTCTTCAAGTTCAAGATAGTGAAAGAATGCTTTAAGACAGGCAATCTTTCGCTTGGCGGTTTTAGGTTTAAATTTCTTGTGCAGTTCAAATATGTATTCATTCAAAGCGGACTTCTCAAACCATTCGTAATTCGAGTATAAATTGAATTCATAGTACTGTCTCAAGTCAATAGTGTAGGCTTTAATTGTTTTTGAATTTAGACCCTTTTGGTATCTGCAAAAATCCAAATAATTTTTCGTAATTTCAGTATAATTTTCCATATTACATTTCCTCCCTGAATATGAGTAAATTATACTAAAATTCAACATTTTTGTCGAAAAAATGTGCACTTTTGCATTTCGCATTGACATAAATATGCTTTTATGCTAATTAGAATTTGAAAAATAATAAATTAAAATAAAGGATAATTTACAATTATCTATTAGAACAAGAGAATTGATAATGCCACATTCAAACAAAAAAATGTTGTCTTTTTTTCTAACAACAAAATGTAACTTGTGTTGTAGATATTGCTATAACGCAAAAGAACGAAACTCAGTAAAAGAACAAACCATACCTATTGAAGTTACTAAAGCGGCAGTTGATTGGTACTTTGATAATAACGAAAGTAGACATATTCGTTTTTATGGGCCAGGTGAACCAACACAAGAATTTGAAAAAATGAAAATAATTACAGAATATGCTAAGTCTCATAAAAATGGCGGAAATAGAGTTACTGTCGAGATCCAAACAAATGGAGTGTTTACTGATGAGATAAAAGAATGGTTGTTAGATAATGTAAATATTATCTGGATGTCATTTGATGGAATGAAAGATATTCAAAATTATAACAGACCTCTTAATCCAAAATATTCACAGCTATTTAGTGGAAAAACATCAGCAGATGTTCTTGAAGATAATGTTAAATGGCTAAATCAAAATAAAGGAAATAGAAATCTGATGATTGGTGCTAGAGTAACAATCACAGATTCAAACATAAAAAAGCAAAAGGAAATGGTTGATTATTTTTATAATTTAGGCATCCGATATGTTTGGACAAACCCTTTATTTTACTCTGTCGGAAAAATCCCTGTTTGTTATGACGCAGAAAAGAAAGCTAATTATAGTTTTGATATGGATTCATATGTAAATAATTACTTAGATGCATATGAATATGCCAAAGAAAAGGGATTGTTTTGGGGTAGCTTTTTGACGGTTAATTTTGATGGGGAATCCCCATATCATTGTCGTTGTTGCATCCCTAAAGAGGCCCCGCATATTACACCTGATGGATATATTTCAGCATGTGATATGGTCGTTTTGGGTGATGAAGCACATCATATGAGTCCTTTCATAGTTGGAAAGTGGAATAAAGATAATAAAAAATTTGAGTTTTATGAAAATAAAATTAAGAAGCTAAACGAACGAAAATCAACAAATATAGCTCACTGCAAAGAATGTAGTGTAAAATTTTATTGTGGTGGTTGTTGCTTAGGTGAAACTGTTAATGAAACTGGTTTATTAGATGGACAAAATGTTGTGAAATGTGCTGCTATTCGAAAATTGTTTTCTGCTTTAGGCAAATGTCAACCTTATCCTTATTTGCATCCATAAATATTATTTGAAAAAGTTTATTATAGTAAGAGGATCATATGTTCAAGAAAAATAGTTTTTTTAATTATTTATTAAAAAAAATAAATCAAAATAAAGATATCATTATTTTGCTAATATCTTCATGTACATTGTTTCAAGTTGTAATAATATATTTCTTAGATGCAAGTGTTAAAGAATGGATTAATCAGCATTACTTTTTTATAATAATGTTGTTTGCTGTTCTTTTGATTATTATTTTTATAAATATATTTTTTTATGTTTTTTCTGATCAATTACATAAAACATATGAAAATTTTAAAGATGTTGATTGCTTAAATTGCTCAAAAAGAAATGTGGACATTCTATCACCGGATGAATATAAAAAAAGAATGAATATATATTCATTAAAATCATTAGAAGATATTGAAAGAAATATAAAAAGCAATGAACAAATATGGATATTGACTTCTGACGTAAAATTAGAAACTACTGTTAGTAATATATCCAAAATAATGGATACAAATTTAAAAAAAGGCGTTTTATACACATATTTTATTCCAGATATAATAAAAAACTCAGCTACAATACTTCAACTTGAAAATAAAAACAAGAAATATTCAAATTTTGATTTGGTAATAGTTGATAAACAATATAAGTTTCTATTTGAAAAAATAGACGTGGTTATTTACTCTCCAAATAATGAGAATAGAAAGGGATTCATTTGTATAAATTTTTCTAATAGCGATGAAACTCATTATTTTAAAAGATTATCTGATGAAGATCTTTTAAATCTTATAGGACAATTAAAAAAAATCCGGGGGAAATATAATGAGAAACAAAAAGATTAAAAAGATTTTTTATTTTATAGTTTCTATGGAAATTGCAATTATATTTGCAATAAAAATAATTTTAGATAATTTGCAAAAAAGCTTTGCAACAAGTATATCAAATATGTTTTTTACAAAAATTGTAATATCATCAATTTTAATATCGTTAACTTTCTTTATTATATTTATTTGTTTTCAATTTAGAATTGAAAATGAACCAACTGCTTTATCTTGTATATATAACTCCACAACAAGATGTTGTTTATATAATAGTATTTCGTTGCAAAACTATTTTAAATTAAATAATGAAACTATCACAGATATCGAACTGGCAAGATACGAGAGAAATGTCGAAACAAAAGAAATATGGCTTCTTTCTATTGATTTGTCAGTTGAGGAAGGCGTAAATGTTTTTAAAGAAGTTGTTAAAAGTCGTCTTTTCGAAGGAGTAAAGTATTCATTTATAGCATTAGACACTCCCATTTCGAGAGAAAGAGCAAAAAAAATTAAAAATCAATATAAATCATTTTTAACAAACAAAAAAATGCATTTTTATTTGTTGAAAAGCAGTGACTACGATCTTTTTTTGTCCCTTTATGCAGTTGCGATTTATAATCCTACAAGTAATAATGAAAATACACAAGCATATGTTTGCATAGGAGAAACTAACGGAAGCGAAACATCAATATATGCAAAGCTCAATGAATCTCATACTCAATATGCAACAAATATCACACGAGAAATAATAAACAAAACTGAAGAATATATTCCTTGAATTTTGTACATTAGTCTTCTGCTAATAAACTTTTTTTAAAACTTTCTTCGTAATATATCACATCAAAATTCGAATATCCTCCATCTACTATAATATTGGCACCAGTAATGAAAGACGCTTGCTCTGTTGTCAAGTAGTAAACTACATCAGCAATTTCTTTTGGCTTTGCATTTCTCATCATGGGCGTAACTTTAGCTATTTTTTGTACAAATAAATTATTTGAATTCGTATTCATTTTTCCATTTTGAGTTTCAACCCAACCAGGTGATACACAATTAACACGAATATTATTATAGTAAGCAAAATTATTTGATAGGCTTCGTGTTAAATTAATTAAAGCTGCTTTTGATGCATTATAAGATATTGATGCAAATGCCCCGTTAGATCCCGATTCACTAGAAATTATTATTATGTTTCCGTTATTCTTGATACATTCCTTCAGTTCAATGCATATACGCGCGACAGAAATCAAATTACAATTTATCAAATCCACAAAAGCATCAATATCAAAATCGATAAATTCATTAAGAACTGTATTATCGTCTGTCATATTAAGTATACCTGCATTATTGATAATTACATCAAATCTATATTTCTTCATTTTATTAATAAAATTTGAAACATCGGTATGTTTTGTTAAATCAACTTTAAATAATGTCACATTTTCAAATTCTTTTATAAATACTTTTCGATTTTCTTCTTCATCAAAAAATGATTTATATGTACCAATTACTTCATATCCTTCATCAACAAATCTTTTGCAAATGCTTTTACCAATATTTTTAGATACACCAGTAATCAAAACTCTTTTTTTCATAATTTTACCTTTTCACATAATATATTGGGTGCAAATAAGTATAGGTTTTGCACTTATATAATGAAAATACTTTGCTAATTGCAAAGTATTTCAAAGGGGTTGTCCATCAGTGTGCTAATTCAATTAATAGCTTCATCTCAACAGCAGGCACCACCATGTAATTTTCTTCCCGGTTTTGCTATGTATAACATATGTTACTTTTCTTTCGCTCGACTGCTTAATTCTATATTTTTATATCAATTAACGTCATAACTAAATTGACCAACAAAACATTATTTTTCCATTTGCTTGCTTTTGCATTCTTTTTACCAAAAAACACAATAGTGAATAAATTTATTTTTTAAGAAAAGAAATTCAGATGAAAACAACAAATATAATAATGTTAACTTAGTGTTATTAATAATTTACAAATAATATTATCAATAATATATGATAGGTTAGTAGTTCTATTGTAAAAAAGCATACTATACTAATTTATATCAGCATTCGCTTCGATATACTCATTATCTAAAACTATGGCAAAATCTCTCAATTCAGTAAACTTTGTATTAAAATCTTTATAACTAGCTTTAGATGTATGTATAAATCCTCTAATATCATTTTCTACAAACCTATCATCTGCTATAGCAAAATCATCAAAAGCTAAAAATCCACATCCTAATTGATTGTATAAATTTGGATTTTTCGCATCCAAATCCTCTTTAAAAGCAACATAGGTTTTGTAATATACACCTCTGTTCTTTATTTGTTCTATTACAGCTTCAGTTTTGATTAGATTTTTCAAATCTTTTTTCTCAATAACGAAAATTCGCTCTAAATGAATTTTTCTCCTAGCAACTTCAAAATTCATTCTTAAAAATTCTTTTTCCTCTTCAGAATCATTCCATTCACTGCCCATTGATACAGCCCAAACGCGCGTTTTTGCACCATGAAGAAGAGAAAAAATATATAAGTAATAAAGTTTTGATTCGAGTTCTCCACTATCTTCGCCATTAATTTTTAAATTTTTAAGAGACTCATACATTTGGGCTATTTTGAACTCCTGTTCATCTTTATCTCCAAGAGTCTTCATATATTGGGTTGCTTCACCACTATTTATATAATCATCAAATGATTGCTGTAAGATATCTATTTTTGATTCGTTTTTGATATTGTCTTTAGCATTATGTGTGTTTTTTTTCTTCTTCTTGTTTAATATTAATAACATTATTCCAACTATACACAATATAAAGAATATAATAGGAATAACAATAGGCCAATTCCAACTTGATGTATTGTTAATTATATTGTTTATATCATTAGTAGTTGTTACAACAATAGACGAGACTGCCGATATAATTCCGGTTATAGTTGTGAAAGCTTTAACTACTTTTTCGTATATTTCTGTCACTTTTAGTAACCTCCGGTTTATTTAAAAGTATCCTCAAATTCATATTTTGATAAAGGGTCAGAGCACAAATAACCACCATCAACCACAAGTGTAGTTCCATTAATGAAACTGGATTTTTTTGAAAGCAAAAAAAGAGCAACTTCGGCTATCTCTTCATCTTTACCAAGCCTTGAAAGTGGCGTTAATTCTCTAGACTTATTAAATATTTCGTCCGTATCCATTTCACCACCGATCCAACCCGCAGGCAATGCATTTATTCGAATATCATTTTTTCCAAGTGTATTAGCCAATGTTTTTACCAGATTATGTATTGCAGCTTTAGTTGCTGCATATGCTGAAGCACCATATGAGCCTCTAAAACCTTCAGTACTTGTTATTATTACGATTGAACTACCCTTGTTCATTTTAACTTTTAATTCATGCACAAGATAGTTAGGTGCAGAGAGATTAATTGCTAAACTCTTATCCCAAATGTCATAATCAAAATCATCTGGATTCTCCATTTCAAAGAAAAATTGAGCAAATACCATTCCATCTATTTTTTGATTAATAGATTCAACAAAAGTTTTTAGCTCGCCTCTCATAGATAAATCTATTTGAGTTAAAGATAATTGGTTTTGTGTAAATTCTTTAAGCATTTTATTTGCATTTTCAGCATAAGCTTTATCATAAGTTCCAATTACTGAATGACCTTTATTTAACAACATTCTTGTTATTGTTTCTGCATAACCACTTTTAGCGGCACCTATAACTATAAAATTCATATTATCCTCCTTAAATTTTATGGATGTAAGTATTTATATTTTTCATTTATAAAACCAATTTCTTTGGCTATTTTTTTTATTGCTTTGCATGTAATTGGCTTTTGTCCGAATAAACTTCCTGTTTCGTTGTTTACTTCTCCCAGACAATATCCTCCACAATGTTTTTTCACCTCACATCGTGAACAGTGGGGCATATTTTCTGTCGTTCTGCGTTGCAATTCTTTTATTTTGCTATTGTCATATTCGTAATCTTGAAGATTCTCATTCCATTTTCCGTAAACAAAACAATCCATATGTCCTGCATCTTTGCCAAATGTTACTAAATCACAAGCTGATACATAACCATCAGTTGTTAAATGCGGTACTGGTGTACAAGCTCTACAGTGTTTATTGCAAGTACCATCAAAATTGCATGTAAGAAAACTTCCATAGAACATTCCAATTTTTTCAGAATATCGATATGCTGAAATAAAACTATCAACATATGCATCCATATCAAACTGATAATTTTTTAATTTATTAATATCTTCGCAAACCGGTATTTTCCCAACTGATGGAAATAATGGATCTGACCAAACATATCTGATTCCCAAACTGTAAAAATAGTCAAGCATTTCTTTTTGCCGTGACAAATTCTCGTTAGTTATTGTAACACGAGCACCAACCATAACGGTTTGACTGCTTTGAACAAGTGATTTAACATTTCTTTCGATAGTTGGTGCTGAAGGTTTATTGTTTGGAAATGGTCTTTGTCTATTCTGGATATCTGGTTCTCCATCAAATGAAATCCAAATAATATCCATATTTTCTGAAAGCCATTTACATTTTGTTTCATCAAAGCAACCATTAGTTTGCAATTCTGTTGTAACGGAATTATCTAAAGATTTTGCATATTTCACTATATCCTTAAGTAATTGAAACTCTTGTGTTGGTTCACCAGGGCCGTAAAAACGAATATGTCTGCTACTGTTAGATTCAAAAAACTTTTCTATTCCAACTTTAGCCATAGAAAATGATAACGACTGTTCCTCTCTACACCTCCTTTCTGACGAGTTGTAACAATACCGACAACGAAGATTACACTTAGTTGTTAGAAATAACGATATCATCTGTTTATCAATGTGTGGCATTTAAAACCTCCTAATAAGCAATAGATAATTGTAAATTATCCTTTAATTATGAAGTTTTAGATTGTTAATGAATTTTATAAATCATTTAATGATGGATAAAAAATTAAAAGCCGTTCTCCCGAACGGCTTTTGTGTATATTGCATTATTAATTTGAGTCCTAAATATGTAACTATAAACTACATATTATTGTAATTAATACTAAAATATGATAATATGTTACTATATGATTATTGTAATTTAAACGAGAGTGATACGTATGTCTAAAGGATTAGTATACATATTAACCAACCCGTGTTTAGATGGTTGGGTCAAAATAGGAATGACTGAAAGAAATGATATAGAAAAAAGATTGCAGGAACTAAATTCTCCTGCTAATATTCCACTTTCTTATCGTTGTTATGCTACTTATAAAGTGGACAACCCACATGAAGTTGAAAAAAGAATTCATAGTATTATTGACAGAGTTGATAATTCATTACATGCCAGAGAGCAGCTTAATAATGGACGAATCAGAGAACGAGAATTCTTCAAAATTTCTCCTGAAACTGCTTATGGAATATTTAAAGATATAGCATTATTGAGAAATGATGTAGAAAATCTTAAACTTTATACTCCTACTTTTGATCAGTCACAAGAGCAGGAAATTGCAGAAAACAGAACAAAACGCTCAAATAATTCTTTTAAATTGCTCAATATACCGATAGGTGAAGAGATTTCTTTTTTATATGATGATACAATCGTAGCTAAAGTATCTAATAATAAAAACAAAGTTGAGTTTGAAAACGAAACCTATTCAGTAACGGGTTTGGCAATTAAAATACTTACTGAAAGATACGGATGGGCAGAAAATCTTCATGTCAATGGATGGAGATTTTTTACCAAAGATGGTATTACCCTCAGTGATTTGCGTGACCAAATTGAAAATGAACAAGATGAGGAAGAATAATTAATATGGATATTCGTAAAGAACAAGAAAGAGATGAACTTCACAGAGCAATATGGAGCATTGCTGATGATTTGCGTGGGAGTGTAGATGGATGGGACTTCAAGAGCTATGTTCTTGGTATAATGTTCTATCGTTACATATCTGAAAATCTTACAAATTATATCAATGCTGATGAGATTGAAGCGGGCAATGAAGATTTTAATTATGCTTTACTTTCCGATGAGGAAGCAAAGCAGGCAAAAGATGATCTTGTTGCAACTAAAGGTTTTTTCATTCTGCCATCGGAACTTTTTGAAAATGTTAGAAAAAATGCAGCTAACGATGAAAATCTGAACGAAACACTTGAAAAAGTGTTTCGTCACATTGAAGAGTCTGCAAAAGGTACATTAAGTGAAGATGATTTTTCCGGTTTGTTTGATGATATTGATGTCAATAGTAATAAACTCGGCGCTACTGTTGCAAAAAGAAATGATAAACTTGTTAAGTTGCTTGATGGCATAGGCAATATGAAATTGGGTAATTATCAGGATAATACTATTGATGCTTTTGGTGATGCATACGAATATCTTATGAGTATGTATGCCTCAAATGCCGGTAAATCAGGTGGAGAGTTTTTTACACCTCAGGAGGTGTCAGAGCTTCTTACTCGTATAGCTGTTATTGGCAAAAATGAGGTGAATAAAGTTTATGACCCTGCATGTGGTTCTGGATCTTTGCTTTTAAAATCTGCAAAGATACTTGGTAAAGATAATGTTCGTCAAGGCTTTTTCGGTCAAGAGATTAATATAACTACATATAACCTTTGTAGAATAAACATGTTTCTTCACGATATAGATTATGATAAGTTTGATATTGCAAATGAGGACACACTTTTAAGCCCACAGCATTGGGACGATGAACCGTTTGAGGTTATTGTTTCTAATCCTCCATATTCAATTAAGTGGGAGGGTGATGATAACCCTGTTCTTATCAACGATTCTCGTTTTTCACCTGCCGGCGTTCTTGCACCAAAATCAAAGGCTGACCTTGCATTTGTTATGCATTCACTTTCTTGGCTTGCAACAAATGGTACTGCAGCAATTGTTTGTTTTCCCGGTATTATGTATCGTGGCGGTGCAGAAAAGAAAATAAGACAATATCTTATTGATAATAACTATATAGATGCAATTATCCAGCTACCTGATAATCTTTTTTATGGTACAAGCATTGCAACCTGTATTATGGTTATGAAAAAATCTAAGACTGATAATAAGGTGCTTTTTATTGATGCAACAAAGGAATGTAAGAAAGTCACTAATAATAACAAGCTTACTGATGATAATATTACGAAAATTGTTGATGAGGTTGCTTTAAGAGAAACTGTTGAATACTTTGCACGGCTTGTTGATTATGATGAAATAAAAGAGCAAGACTATAATCTTTCTGTTTCAACCTATGTTGAACAAGAGGATACAAGAGAAGTTATTGATATTAAAGAACTCAATGCTCAAATTGAACAAATCGTTGCAAGAGAAGCAGAACTTAGAATTGAGATAGATAAGATTATTAAAGAAATTGAGGTATAGTAATTGCGTGGAGAGAAAGAGAAAAAATGTTTGGATTTTGTTAAAGCTAATATTAAATCTGAAAACTATTATGCCTTTACACAAGATGATATAGATGAATTTAAGGGATGTTTTAATTCTGCTGTTTCTAATCCAAATTCAAATGAATTTCCTGATTTTATTTGTGATAATGGATTTATTGAGCATTTCCAGATTACATCTGGAAAAATAACAAGAAAAGGCTCTGAACATATAAAGGAATTAAGTCAATATAAAAATCAAATAAAAAAAGATATCAATCAAGAAATTACAGACAACCCTAATGAAATAATTGAACCTTATCACTATGTGTTTCATTATCCAAAACATTCTTATGAATATTTAAAAAAATCTATAGAAGAAAACTGGGAAAAACATATTGAAAGTTTAGATAATTATACAGGGAATAAAAATATTGGTATTTTTATGATTGAGTATCAAGACTCTACTATTGAAATGATAGAAAATATATTTGTTGATTGGAAAGAGGGCCTATCTTGTGGGAATTTAAGAAGACCACAAGAATTGGATTATTATAGTTTATGTAGAGATAAAGAAATTTTAGAGTTTATATATAAGTATAAAAATAAAATTAACTATGTTATCTATGTTTTTAGTAAAGGCTTAGAAATAATCAAATTGAATAATATATTAGAAATTAATAAATTGTTTCCGTGGAATTTTCATATTGTAGCATTACATAATACAATAAGAGTTGACCATTATATACCATTGCCAAGATTTCAAGAGGATAATTAAAATGACAAAATTAGAACAATTAATAAAAGAACGCTGCCCTAAAGGAGTTGATTTTTATGAATTGCAACAAATATTAGAATTTAAAAATGGTAAAGGGCATGAAAAAAATATAACTTCTTATGGTAAATATATTGTTGTTAATTCAAAATTCATATCAACAGATGGAAATGTAAAAAAGTATTCAAATGAACAAATTTGTCCATTATATAAAAATGATATTTTAATGGTTATGAGTGATTTACCAAACGGGAAGGCTTTAGCTAAGTGTTTTATTGTAGATGAAGATAATAAATATACATTGAATCAACGTATTTGTTCATTAAGTGTAAAAAATCCAAATTTAACGAACTATAAATTTCTATATTATTATCTTAATAGAAATCGACAATTACTTAAATATGATAATGGAGTGGATCAAACAAATCTAAAAAAAGATAACATATTAAAAATAAGAATCCCAATACCTCCTTTAGAAATACAAAATACAATTGTCAGGATACTTGATAATTTCACAAAACTTATAGCAGAACTTATAGCAGAACTTGACGCTCGTCAAAAGCAATATGCTTATTATCGTGATTATCTTCTAACATTTGACGACAATAATAGTTTAATTGATGATATTGCATCTATTGATACGAAAAATGTTACATATATGAAATTGGGAGATATTTCAACAATAGTTCGTGGCGCATCACCAAGACCGATTAGGAACTATGTTACTAATGATATAGATGGTGTAAATTGGATAAAAATTGGTGATGTAAAATCGGATTCAAAATATATCTTTTCAACAAAAGAAAAAATCACAAAAGACGGAGCAGAAAAATCTCGATATGTTTGCAAAGGTGATTTTATTCTATCAAACTCAATGAGTTTTGGTAGACCATATATTTTAAAAATTGATGGTTGTATTCATGATGGTTGGCTGTCAATTAGTGGGTTTGAAAATTATGTTATAGCCGATTATTTATATTATATATTAGTTTCGGCGCCTGTACAAAGAGAAATGAGGAAAAAAGCGTCTTTTGGTGGTGCAGTTCAAAATTTAAATTCTGATATAGTAAAAGGGTTAATTATACCAATTCCATCTATTGAAACACAGAATAATATTGTTTCTATACTTAATAGGTTTGATGAGTTGTGTAATGGCATTTCTGAAGGTTTGCCTGCAGAGATTGAGGCAAGAAAGAAACAGTATGAATATTACAGAGATGCGTTGCTTTCATTTGATGAAAAGACTTGTTCACAAATTGTTAAAGTAGAGAGAGAGAGAGCTATCACGCAGTAAATCGTTAAAGTGGGTCGAGCTGGGTGATATTCTTAAAATTAAAAACGGAAAAGACTATAAGGCATATGGAGATGGCAATATACCTGTATATGGTTCAGGCGGAATTATGACATATATAGATACTTATGCCTATGATAAGCCTTCTGTATTAATTCCAAGAAAAGGCTCTATTGACAAGTTATACTATGTTGACACTCCATTTTGGACGGTCGATACAATTTTCTATACTGAAATAAATACTAATATTGTATTAGCAAAGTACGTTTATTATTGGTTAAAAAAAGAACACTTAGGAAGATTAAATACTGCTGGCGGTGTTCCAAGTCTAACACAAGCAGTGCTTAATAGGGTAAAGATTGCTATTCCGACTATTGAAGAACAAGAAAGAATAGTATCTGTTCTCGATAGATTTGATAAGCTGTGCAATGATATTTCAGAAGGTTTGCCTGCTGAAATCAATGCAAGGCAAAAGCAATATGAATACTACAGAGATAAATTATTAACTTTCAAGGAGAAAATAAGTTGACCAAAGAAACGACTGATAGATTTAATTCATTCTTAGATGTAATCAATGTGAGTGAGGGCTTTCTGAAAATCTCAAAAGCACTTGACGGATTTTGCAATTGGTATACCAGCAATGCGGATACTATTGCGTCTTGTATCGAAGGATTTATAGATTTTGGCATCTGGGGTTCAGCGATAAAAAAGTTGGAAGATAAACAGATTGTCTTTACAGACGATATAACTTCTGAGTTAGCAAAAGAGATTTATGATGCTGACGATGTTGATGCTATAGTAGAACAATACTATTTTCAAAATTTTGAAGAACGAATGTCGTTACTTATAGACAGATGTCAGCAATCGAGCCAAGTTATCGAATATCAAAATTTATATTCTCAAATTATTTCTGCATACAGAATGACTCATTATCATCTTGCCTGTATAGGACTCTTTGCAATGCTTGATGGTATTCTGGCTGATATATCTAATTTGATTACTACGAATTATAAGAAACGATTAAATATCATTGAGCGAAAATTGTGCGATAATATCAAATTAAGCGAGATTGATAGACGGACACTATGCATATATTCAACGATTAAGTCGTTTGATACATCTATATTATGTAATTCAGATTTATCAGGAAATGAGCCAAATTCTTTAAATAGGCATTGGACGCTACACGGACGAGCTAAAAGAGAATATTCAAAATATGATTTCCTAAAAATTTTACTTTATATTGATGCTATTATATTTCTTTCGAATACGATTAAAAAACACGAAAAGTCTATCACTGTGTGACAAATTGTATGGGATGAAATGAGGTTAAATACATGAACTTTTTCAATATCGTTGTCCAAACAAATGAAAATACTGTTGTTACAGAATATACTCCTGATACTAACCGCTCTGATTCTTATCAAAGTGAGCGGGCTCTTGAAGATGCATTTATAAAGATGTTGACTGAGCAAGGCTATGAGTATTTAACTATTCATAGTCAAGTTGGTCTTATTGATAATCTGCGTAAACAGCTTGAAAAACTCAACAACTATAAATTCAGCGATAAAGAGTGGAAAACTTTTTTTGAACACAATATTGCTAATGCTGCGGATGGTATTGTGCAAAAAACTCGCAGAATACAAGAAGATTATATTCAGGTACTCAAGCGTGATGACGGCTCATCAAAAAACATTTATCTTATTGACAAAAAGAATATACATAATAATTTTCTACAGGTAATTAATCAGTATATTGAAGATAACAGCAGTCATGAAACGCGTTATGATGTTACGGTTCTTGTTAATGGTTTGCCTTTGGTTCATATTGAATTAAAGCGCAGAGGTGTTGCCCTTAAAGAAGCGTTTAATCAAATTAATCGTTATCAGCGTGACAGCTTTTGGTCAGGATGTGGACTTTATGAATATGTCCAGATATTTGTTGTATCAAACGGAACGCATACAAAGTATTATTCAAACACAACACGTGATTTGCATATAAAAGAGGTTTCAGCAACAAGAAGAAATAAAAAGAAATCAAGCAATAGCTTTGAGTTCACTTCGTACTGGGCTGATGCCAACAATAAGATTATTCCTGACCTTGTTGATTTTACAAAAACATTTTTTGCTAAACATACTATATTAAATATTTTAACTAAGTATTGTGTGTTCACATCTGAAGAAATGCTTTTGGTAATGCGACCGTATCAAATTGTTGCAACTGAGAAGATACTCAATAAAATTGAAATTTCAACGAACTATAAGCAAATCGGCTCAGTAAATGCAGGCGGTTATATTTGGCATACTACAGGAAGCGGTAAAACGCTTACATCGTTTAAAACAGCTCAGCTTGCAACATCACTGCAATATATCGACAAAGTACTTTTTGTTGTTGACAGAAAAGACCTTGACTATCAAACTATTAAAGAATATGACAGGTTTGAAATAGGTGCCGCAAACAGTAATAAGAGTACAGCAGTTTTACAAAAACAACTTGAGGACTCAACATCAAGAATTATTGTAACAACTATTCAAAAGCTTGATGTTTTTATTCAAAAGAATAAAGTACACGATATTTATAATAAGCATATTGTTTTGATTTTTGATGAATGTCACAGGAGCCAGTTTGGTGATATGCACCAGCGTATTATTAAACATTTCAATAATTATCATATATTCGGCTTTACAGGTACACCTATATTTACAGCTAATTCTCCAAATAGGGGTAATCCTAATTTAAGAACAACACAGCAGGCTTTTGGAGAAAAACTCCATACATATACAATAGTAGATGCTATAAATGACGGGAACGTTTTGCCATTTCGCATTGATTATATTAATACAATTAAATCAAAGGATAATATTAAAGACAAAAAAGTAAATGCTATTGAAACCGAGGAAACCCTCGCGGCTCCTGAAAGAATAACAGAGGTTGTTAGCTACATACTTGAACATTTTGATCAAAAGACCAAAAGAAATGCTTTTTACAGTCTTAAAGGAAAAAGGCTTAATGGTTTTAATTCAATGTTTGCTGTTAGTTCAATTCCTATGGCAAAAAAGTATTATCTTGAATTTAAAAAGCAGCTTGAAGAGAAAAACAGAGATTTAACAATTGCAACTATTTATTCTTTTGCACCTAATGAGGAAGATCCATACGAAGGTATTCTTGCCGATGAAAGCTTTGATACTGATCAATTAGATAAAAGCTCCCGTGATTTTCTTGACAGTGTCATTGATGATTACAATAAAACTTTTAGGACTAATTTTGATACGTCATCAAAGGGATTTCAAGATTACTATAAAGATTTGTCGGACAAGATTAAGAAAAGAGAAGTTGACCTTGTAATTGTAGTTAATATGTTCTTGACAGGCTTTGATGCCACAACTCTTAATACTTTGTGGGTTGATAAAAACTTAAAGCAACACGGACTTATTCAGGCATTTTCACGTACTAACAGAATTTTGAATTCTGTTAAAACATATGGTAATATTGTTTGTTTCAGAGATTTACAGCAACAGACAAATGATGCAATTGGTCTTTTCGGGGATAAAGAGGCAAGTGGTATTGTACTGCTCAAATCATATGATGACTATTACTATGGTTACGATGAAAATGGCAAGCATTATAAAGGCTATGAAGAACGAATTGCAGAGCTTATTCAAAAGTATCCAATAGAAACTCAAATTATCGGAGAGCAGAATAAGAAAAATTTTGTTGTGCTTTTCGGAAGTATATTAAGATTAAAAAATATTCTTTCATCTTTTGATAAGTTTGAGGGAAACGAGATTTTAAAATCTATAGATTTTCAGGATTACACAAGTATATACGTTGATATTTATGATGAGTTCAAACATCTTAAAGATGGAGATAAGGAAAGCATAAAAGAAGATGTTGTCTTTGAGATGGAACTGGTTAAGCAAGTCGAAGTAAATATTGATTATATTCTAATGCTTGTTGCACTGTATCATAAATCAAATTGTCAGGACAAGGATATTCTTGTGTCTATTGATAAGGCAATTAGTGCAAGCTTAGAACTTCGCTCAAAGAAAGAACTTATTGACGAATTTATTAAAACAATCAATGTTCAGACTAATGTTCAAGAAGATTGGATTAAGTTTGTTGAAAAGCAAAGGAAAACCGATCTTGAAAATATTATATCTGAGCAAAAGCTTAAGGCTGAGGAAACTAATAAATTCATTAATAACGCTTTTCGTGATGGTGTTCTTAAAACAACAGGAACTGATATAGATAAAATACTTCCTCCTGTTTCCCGGTTTGGTGGCGGCAACAGAGTGGAAATTAAGCAAAAAGTTATAGAAATATTGCAATCTTTCTTTGAAAAATATTTTGGTATTGTTTAAGATGAATTACTAAAAGGAATTTAGTTTATGTTTTATTTTGATAAATTCTTTTACGATTTTAAGAAAGAAATTTATAAAAACAGAAATAGAAAAATGAATATAGTTGACATACTATTATTAACTATAACAATAGTATTAGGGTTAGCCGCATTGATTTTATTTGAGTTAAAATCATTTAAAATTATTAATACGGGTGTATCTATATTAGTTGTATTTCTATTGATATTTTCGGAAGTTTTTTATGTAATTCTTATGATTAAAATTAGCAAGGAAAATAAAAAAATTGACTTTTTAAAACTTCATAAAGAAAATGTCACAGATAAAATTATTGTATTATTAAAAAATAAACAGTATGAGTTTTATAATATAGAAAAAGTAAATTGGTTAATAAGTTGTTGTAATAAAAAGCTAAATGAAAAGAATGATTTCAATAAGTGCTTAAGTGTTTTAAAGACTTTAGGTTCATGGTTTTTACCACTATTAACACTTGCCATAGGTATAGTGGTTCAAAAGTTTTCTAATGAAGAATTGATTTATTATATAGCAATGATAATTATAGGTTTTTTTATCCTATTTTTATTTTTAATCATGTTAATTCCTGTAATAGATTATTTTAATTCTCCTAATAAAAAGTGTTTAGAGTGTTTATTAGGTGAATTAGAATTTATAAAGACTAATATTTCAAACATATAAAATTTATATGTAGAATCTGTAAATCTAATACATACTTATTGATAAAGTATTATGAGTAATTTCATTGACTAGTAAATATTTCTTTGCTAATAGTTGGATATAAAATTGAATATATGTTTATGTGTTTTGTTATGAAAAGTCATCACGCTCCGCCCTTCTATTATCAAAAATGGTTTGGATAACGGGTACAAATCAGACTTATTCAAGTCGTTTACATAGTGAACAAACACACTATGCCAGCAAAGCTGAAAGGTTCTTGCTTGTTCGTGTTATTCACTTTTTGTAAACGGCTTTTTTGTATAAAAACGCACTCAGACGTCGTACAGACGTACACAGATTCACAGTAAAAATATTTTGTTTGATTTCATTGACAGATATAAAAATATCTGCTACCATTGGATAGAAATCACATACATCAGCCGTCTTAAAAGGTGGTTGAAAATTGATTTATATTGACTTGATCAGGTCGTTTACATAGTGATAAACACGCTATGCAAGTAGAGTCAACAGGCTCTGCTTGGTTTGTGTTGCTCACTTGTGTAAACGGCTTTTTTGTTTATGAAAATTTACAAATTATTCATATCACCAATACGGACGATTTTAAAATCAAGTTAAAAATCATCTAACTGTACACTAATTTCTGATTGTTTTTGTGTGATTTTTGGTGGTCGCAATACCACAAATTTTCCTTTTTGTCAAGACCTTACCGTACTAATCGGTGAGACAGGGAGCTATTGAAAATGGTGAAATTTAGTAATAGAATTTGAATGAATGATATATGTTTGGACGATATATTTTTCTTGTATTGAACGCAAAAAACTGAAAATATTTTTAAGTTTTGGTTTACAAAATACTGTTAAGTGTCCTTATATATGGAGGGGTAAACAGAGCATAGATTGCACCTGTTATCTTTAATCTGATGCCATCTGTTGCCTTTCTAACCTTGAATTGCAAGTCATTTATATAGTGAATTTTAAGAGTTATTAGAGTAAATTCAAATGGTCTAAAAAGTGTGTCCTACACTTTAGCGAGCATCGGATTTTGACATACAAAATCCAAAAACAAGTTAGGGAATGCCCTTTAAGAATGGAGATGATTAAATGAAAAATGATATGGTCAGAAAAAGTATTCGCTTGAATAAAAATGAAAGTGAGTTGTTATCAAAATATGCAAAGCAACGCGGTCTATCCGAATCACAATTAATTGGTATGCTGACTATGGGCAAATATCCTAAACCTTTGCCTGACAAAAGTTTTTGGCTGATGCTTGAAGATTATATGAAATACACAGTAGTTTGAAACAGCTTGCAAGGTATGATTCAACTCTTAATGAGAAATGTGTTGAGATAGAAAAACTGATACTTGATTTACAAAAAGAATTTACTGTACCAAAGGAGGTTAATTTATTTGGCGACAACAAGTCTGTGGCACATAAAAGGAAAGCTTCGTGACTTGATAACCTATGTTGAGAATCCTGATAAAACTAAACTAACAAAAGACCTACAAAACTTTGTTAATGTGTTTAACTATACAACTAATCCTGACAAAACAAATGGCAAGGAATTTGTAACAGCAATTAACTGTTTAAAAGAAATTGCACTCCAACAAATGATTATGACAAAGCAACAGTTTGATAAACAGGATAATTATGTTGCGTGGCACGGTTATCAGAGTTTTGAGCCGGGAGAGGTTACACCAGAGCTTTGCCACGAGATAGGTGTTAAACTTGCAAAGCAAATGTGGGGTGATAGATTCCAAGTAATTGTAACAACACATCTTGACAAAGAACATCTGCATAATCACTTTTGCTTTAATTCAGTTTCATTTCTTGACGGCAAAAAGTATAACTACTCAAAATCAGAAATGCAAAGACTGAGAAACACATCAGATGAATTATGCAGAGAGTATGGACTATCGATTATTGAAACAAATAACAAAGCTCCTTCAAGAGCATTGTATATTGCTGAAAAGAATAACGAGCCAACAAAGTATAATCTGATGCGAAATGCTATTGATGAAGCGATTGCCATAAGTCCTGTACCAAAAGAGTTTGTAAAGATAATGAGAAAGAAAGGGTATATTGTTGATATTAACCCACAAAGCAAGTATCCAACAATCCGCTCAGTTAATGATAACAGAAACACAAGGCTTAAAACTCTTGGAGAAAATTATGATTGGCAGAAAATAGTTGAAAGAATCAACACACAAGATGGATTTGCAGTTTTTCCTGCATACAAAGAATTCAACAGAGAAAGTAAAACGAGATATATTAAACCTAAACACTACGAACTAAAAGGCAGTTTTACAAATGTTAAAAAGGTAACAGGTTTAAAAGCATTGTATTTATATTACTGTTACCGCTTAGGTTACCTGCCGAAAAAGAAACAGCACAAGCCTTTATCACCTGAAATGAAACAGGCTTGGAGAAAGATTGATAAAATTTCAAATCAAGTACGACTGATTTCAAAACACAATTTGAACAATACAGATGATGTTCAGCATTTTATTAGTGATAATCAAAAACAGATTGTAACAATTACAAATCAAAGAAATCAAATCTACAACAAACTCAGAAGATGCAAAGACACTGATATAATATCAAGTCTTAAGTCTGAAAGAGATGTTTGTTCTGCAACGTTGAAAAAATTACGTACCAATAACCGTGTTGCTAAATCAATTCTCAATGATGTTGACGAAATTAAATCAAACATAAATGCTGAAATGAACATACAACATCAAAGATTTTCACCTACAAAACAGAAAAGGAGGGAGTTAGAATGGCAGAGATAGTAAACATTAATGGTATAAAATACCACTATGTGCCAACAATAATTGCGGAAAGGCGTGTTGGCAGAATGTTTTCGAAAGAAGAGCTTGAGGAGTGCCGCAGGGCTGATATTTGTTCCTGTGATATAAATAAACTGACAGATGTCACAGACTTGAAAGTAGATGTTTCAGAGTCCGTTATTAACCGTGCAAGAGAATATTTTCAGTTCGTGAAAAATCCCTATATGTTTCGTGTAGGCGATATCGGAGTAAAAATCAATTGCGGCAACGGCAAGAATTTATCAGATTCCATAATAGATATTGTTAATTCACAGCATTAACAATATTTGTTAGTTGAAAATGTCATGGTGGTATGCTATAATCTCATTGTAGGAAATTTGTGTATCGCCATTGACAACTAAATTGTGCAATGGAGGTAAACTAATGGCAAATGAAAAATATAAAGAACTGTTAGAGCAGCCTCAAAGGGAATCTAAGACCTGGAAGGCTGCTCTTTATATTCGATTATCAAAAGAGGACGGAGATAAGCAGGAAAGCTATTCTGTAACCTCACAAAGAGAAATTTTGACAGAATATCTGAAACAACACCCCGATATAGAATTTGTTGATTTTTATATTGACGACGGTTGGAGTGGTACTAACTTTGACCGTCCTGGTTTTCAGCGAATGATGCAGGACATTTATGCCGGCAATGTCAACTGTGTTATTGTTAAGGACTTATCCCGTTTTGGAAGAAATTACACAGATGCAGGTCATTATCTTGATGACGTGTTCGCTCGTTTAAATATACGTTTTATTGCGCTTAATAACAGCGTTGATTCCATTTCAACGAGCATGAATGCAGCGACAAAATGCATCACAGTCGGTGTGCAGAATGTCATCAATGAAAGCGTTGCGGCCACTACTTCGGTCAATGTCAGAGGTACGCTGAACGTTAGCAGAAAGCAGGGAAAGTTTATTGGCTCTTTTCCAACTTACGGATATTTAAAAAATCCCGAAGATCATCATAAGCTGATTATTGATGAAGAAACAGCGCCAGTGGTTCGTATGATTTACAACTTGTTTATCAGCGGTAAAAGCGTTATCGGTGTTACAAAGGAGCTTAACAGGCTTGGGATACCTAATCCTACCGCATACAAGAAATCTAAGGGTTGGAACTATAAACACACAAGCAGTAAAAATAATGACGGCTTATGGTGCGATTCGACTGTTCGCCGAATTCTATCAAATCAAATGTATATTGGCAATATGGTGCAGGGCAAGAACACAACTATCAGTTATAAAATTAAACAGTGCCGTGCAATACCTAAAGATGAGTGGATAATTGTTGAGAATACCCACGAGCCGATTATTGACAAAGAGATCTTTGACAAGGCGCAGTCACTTTTTAACAGAAATACACGAACTGCGCCTAAAAAAACAGAGGTTGATTTATTCGCAGGTTTTGTAAAATGCGCCGATTGTCACAGAGCGATGAGCAAGAAAACGAATAAGCACTCTTACGGCACATATAAGTATTACCGTTGCGTTACATCTCGAAAAATGGATAGTGATGCGTGCACTTCTCATTCAATCAGAATTGATAAACTGGAGCACGCTGTGCTTGTGACAATTCAGACTATGATTGATACGGCTTTGGAACTTGAAGATTTGTTGGAGCAAATTGAATTGAATGCAAGTCCGATGTCTGAATCAAGTCTTCTGAAAAAGTCCATTGAAAAGCAAATGGAAGAGCGTGACAAATTCAAAAATATGATGATAAGTCTGTATCCTGACTGGAAAAGCGGTGTAATTACGCAAGAGGAATATATGGTGCTTAAAGAGGGAATTGCTGATAAAATCAATGATCTTGATAGGAAAATTAATGATTTGCAAAATCAGCTTGAGGAATATTCAAATGGTGCACCAAAGGAAAATGATTTCATCACTCATTTTAAGCAGTATGGCAAAATCGAAAAATTAACCCGACCGATACTGACCGAACTTGTTGATTCAATTCTTATTCACAAAGACGGAAACATTACAATTAATTTCAAATTCAAGGATGCCTATGAACAGGTGATTGAATACATCGAGGAAACAAAGCAAAAATACCTTGCAGAAATTGCGTGAATCAATAAAACAGAGCATCATGAGATGCTCTGTTTTATTGTAGACAATGTTGAAGCATTATGATACAATAAAATTAAAATTATGAATGTTGAAAAATAAAGTCTACAACAAACTGGAATTTGAAAATTAGACAAAGTGAGAATATCTGGCAATTATATTGAATTTATTGTTAATCGAAAAGGAGGTTTTTATGAACTGGATTATATCTGCAAATGGGAAAATGTACGATCATGCAAAAGCATTTGAAAAGTGGGGATTTATTGATTGGCATCAAGCAAATC
>JAFLSA010000129.1 GCA_022511185.1 Eubacterium sp. | reverse complement strand
AGTATTGGCGGAAAAGATTGGTTCAAAACCATTTTCTTTCGACTACCGCCAACTTACACTCCGAATTTGATAAACACCTTATCAAAGTCCTCTTTGTCATACGTTTTATCAAAATTAATCGTCAGCGTGCTGACACCGTTTTCATTCTTTACACTACAAGTATATGCAATGTTTACCTCGTTTTCTTCTCCATGATTAATTAAGACTGAAAAAACACCGGCATCAAGCATATTCTGTGAAAATTTATAACCGCTCTTAGCAGTCAGAACAACATCTCTCTGCGTGAATTTCACAGTATCAACACCCTTGATTTTACTCGGCAGATTTTCAAAATACTGTGAGCTTTCACTTGATGTATTGCTTAAAGAAAACTCCGTTTCAATCCAGTCGATATCATTGTTTGCAATATTAGTATTTGTGCTTGCGTTATTTATTAAACAGCTCCAATTGCTTTTTGCCGTATCTCTCGGGTCATTGACAACATAATTGGGGTTTGGTATAAACACAATCGTTTTCGGGACGACATAAAATCTGCCGTTCTTTATGTCCACTTCACAATGAATATCACCGGCATATTGTGTTTTACTTGTTTCCTTATAGCCTACGATCAATTGGATATCAAGGGTCATTTCTCCTGTATCCGGATCAAGGTCATAAATTCCCAAGCCCTTACTCCACTGATTCATTGTGTAATAATTATTTTTAACGTCAGCCATCGCAGCTGCATAGCCACCGTATTTATTTGTAGTTAATCCGGTTTTTTCATCATATTCTATTTCTTCCTCAATATCATCCATTGCAAACTGCAAAATTTTCTTGCAGCTTTCAAGCTGTGTCATTTCGCACCTTATGGCATTATTAAACGGAGCTTTCCACGTGTTTTCAGTTGCATTTATAATAGAAAAGGTTTTTTCTCCCGCGCTTGTAGTTCTCGGCTTAAACATATAAAGAGCGTAAGTGTATAAGTATTTTCCTTTAACATCTGTTTTTTCCTGCTTGCCGTTTACTATTTTGATGACCAGCTCATTTTCTCCGTCACCATCATAATCCTTACAGAAAATTGTCGGTATTTCACATTTGACGGAATAAGCCCATGACTTAAATTCTCTGACGTATTCACCGTGAATGATAGAAACTATTTCAGTTGCAGTATTATAGTAAATCTGATAATCATTTTCCTTGTCTTCTGTAATAAGTACACGCCCATTGGTATTGTCGCCAGCCTGTGAGCTTTCCTCAGCTACAGTTGTTTTAGCCTGTGTTGATGCTTGAGCAATCTGCTCTGAAATCTTTTGATTCCTGTACTGATATGAAAAACCAAACGCACCTATCACCGCAACCAACAGTACGGCAATTAATATAATTGATTTCTTCATAATTATCCCTCAAAATCAGTCTTTGTATACCTCGTCAAATTTAAAAGGTACTTTTTCGCCTTTTACAATATGATAACAGTTTTGACCTAAAGAAAAAATCGGTTTGTCATGATAGATTGAGTCGGAGTAGACGTCTATAACGTTAATGCTGTCCTTGTCATACTCCTCATAAAGCCTTCTGACTTTTTCCTTACCACGGCAGTTTTCGCCAACAATCGCGCCTGTTTTACGGCTGTGTCTGGTGCAAATCAGCTTTTCAAATCCAAGTCTGTCCTGAATTTCTTTAAGGAGAAAGTCAGGTGAAGCACTGATAACAACAGCATATCTTTTTCTGTCGTAAAACCACTTATGTACCTCTTTCTCATGCCTGTTCCAAAAGCCCTTTACCGCCCTTTCAAGCGGAATAAACGGCACGAACATAAAGCAAATTTTCTTAAAGCTTGTAAAGCTGATAATCTTTGCGCGCATAAGAAGCATTGCAACAAGCAGTACCGGCACGGCTATCGGCAGAAGCAAAACAAGATACGGATAATGAAGTATGCAGTATCCGCTGAAAAGTGAGCCGCTGTCAAAGGGAACTATCGTTTTGTCAAAATCGTAAATATCTATGTCCATCAATATACTAAATTCCTTCGCTGTTAAAGTCAATCGTGAGTGATTTGTCTGATTCAAAATGAGTAAGCTTTACGCCTGCGCAGTTGAGCATTCTTTTGCTCGCCTGTACTAAATCGGTGTCCTTATACTTATCGCTTATGTAAATTACCTCTTTTATGCCGCTTTGAATAATTGCCTTTGCACATTCATTACACGGGAAAAGAGCTACGTAAATTCTACAATCTTTAAGGCTGTTTCCGCCGGCATTTAATATTGCATTGAGCTCTGCGTGACAGACGTACGGATATTTTGTACTGCTCTCCTTGTTGCCGCTGCGATCCCACGGAAATTCGTCATCACTGCAGCCTCGGGGAAAGCCGTTGTAGCCGACAGACATTATTTTGTTGTCATCATTTACAATACACGCACCCACCTGAGTGCTCGGATCCTTACTTCTCTGTGAGGCGAGAATTGCAACGCCCATAAAGTATTCGTCCCAGTTAATATATCCTTCTCTTTTAGGCATATCTTTTACTCTCCTTTTAATACCGAAACAAATTCGTCAAGCTCATCACACTCAGCGTCATAAATCCTGCCCTCGTCAACAAGCTTATTGACCTCAGGATTTATCGGCAGCTTTGCAAGAACGGGAACGTTTAACTCGCTCGCCGTTTCTTCAATCTGAGATTTGCCGAAAATATTGATTTTTTTACCGCAATCCTCACAGATGTAATAGCTCATATTCTCAATCAGACCAAGAACAGGAACGTCCATCAGCTTAGCCATATTGTAAGCCTTATTGACAATCATTTTAACAAGATCCTGAGGCGTTGAAACTATGATAATTCCGTCAACAGGAAGGCTCTGGAAAACTGTTAAGGCAACGTCACCTGTTCCCGGAGGCATATCAACAAAGAGATAATCAAGCTCACCCCAACGCACGTCACTCCAGAACTGCTCAATAACACCACTGATAACAGGTCCACGCCAGACGACAGGAGAATTTACATCCTCCAAAAGAAGATTGATGCTCATCATTTTGATACCTCCGTCTGAAACAGTAGGTAACAAACATTCATCATCCTGCATAGCGCGTGAGGTAATTCCAAATGATTTAGGAACTGACGGACCTGTAATATCGGCATCAAGTATGCCGACCTTAAGTCCTGCCTTTGCACATTTTGATGCAAGCAGGCAGGAAACAAGGCTCTTGCCGACACCGCCCTTACCGCTTACAATTCCGATTACCTTTTTAATATTTGAATATTTGTTCATAGGCTTAAGGAAATCCTCTTTTGTCGCCTTTCTTGAAGCACAGCTTTCCTTACAGCTTGAACAATCCTGAGAACATCCGCTCATTTATATCACCATCCATATATCTCGTATATTTTAAAGATTTTATCATATGAAATCTAAAATATCAATAGTTGCGCACCAACGTTTTCACTCTGCCGAGAATAGCGCATTCGTCAACAATAATCGGGTCATATTTATCGTTTTCAGGCTGTAATCTGAAATGACCGTTTTCCTTATAAAAACGCTTTACGGTTGCCTCCTCATCAATGAGGGCAACAACGATTTCACCGTTATCTGCCACAGGTGTCTGCTCAACAACGACTATATCGCCGTCAAAAATTCCTGCATTTATCATTGAATCGCCCTTGACGTGCAGAGCAAAAAGATTACTGCCGTTAATGCCTGACAGCGCAATATAATCCTCAATCTGCTGAGTCGCGAGAATAGGCATACCGGCAGTTACGGTACCGATAAGCGGAATATGACTCACACTTGCGGCACTTGCACAAATGCGGATGGTCCTTTTAAGATTAGCGTCACGCTTAATATATCCTGCATTTTCAAGCACATTAAGATTGTACTGCACAGATGAAGTAGAGCGCAGACCGACGGCCTCACCTATTTCTCTGACAGAAGGCGCCATTCCCCTTTGAGATATTATTTCCTTTATGTATTCAAAAATTTCACTTTGCTTTTCATTTAATTTTTCCATATAAACCCTCCGACAATCATATACATAATAACATTATATATAACACGTGTCAAACATTTGTGCCCTTTTTAATTAATTGTTTAAAAGGTGTTCATTTTTATGCACTATCTTTGCGGGAAACAAACTGTATATAAAAAAAGTGTTGACAAATAATGATTAATAAGATATAATCTTGCTTGCACAAAAACTGTATGGCTTTATAGCTCAGTTGGCTAGAGCATGCGGTTCATACCCGCAGTGTCACTGGTTCGAATCCAGTTAAAGCCACCAACGGCCCGGTGGTCAAGAGGT
>JAFLSA010000128.1 GCA_022511185.1 Eubacterium sp. | reverse complement strand
AAGCAGATTTTAAATAACAAAAATCATCATATAATTGTCTGCGAGATTGATAATAAAATTGTATCCTCCTGTGTCTGTGTTATCATTCCCAATCTTACACATAATCAACAGCCGTATGCAGTTATTGAAAATGTTATAACTGACAAGGCGTACCGGAAAAAGGGATATGCCACTCAATGCCTTGACTATGCAAAGGAAATTGCTAAGAAAGAAAATTGCTATAAAATGATGCTTCTGACAGGCTCAAGAAAAAGAAGCACGCACAGATTTTACCAAAAGGCAGGTTATAATAAAATCGAAAAAACGGGTTATATACAGAGGATATAAACTTCAAAAGCCTTCTCCGTTAGGGAAGGCTTTTGTGTTACATTATAACTCCGTCTTTGAAGATCGAGATTTCGCGGTAGTTGTTTTGTTCGTTTTTTGTGGATTTGCCTGAGGCGACTGAGATAATCAGGTCGAGGAGATTATCTGTTAATAAGTCAAAGCTCTCGCCGTTTAAGAGCTCTCCTGCGTTGAAATCAATCCAGTTCTTCTTTTTCTCGGCAAGCTGAGAATTTGACGATATTTTCAGTGTAGGGACAGGTGCGCCAAGGGGTGTTCCTCTGCCCGTTGTAAACAAAACTATCTGTGCTCCTGCGACGGTGAGATTCGTTATCGAAACAATGTCGTTGCCGGGTCCTGTAAGGAGATTGAGCCCTGCTTTTTTGCACTTATCTGCGTAATTAAGCACGTCTGTAACGACAGCTCTTCCGCCCTTTTGAATACAACCGAGCGACTTTTCCTCAAGGGTAGTGAGACCTCCGTCGTGGTTGCCGGGTGACGGATTTTCATAGCAGACCTGATTATGATTTTCAAAATACGCTTTAAAATCGTTAATCATTCGTACTGTTTTTTCAAAGGCTTCTTTATTCTCAGCACGCTCCATAAGCAGATGCTCGGCACCGAACATTTCAGGAACCTCTGTCAGAATGACCGACGAGCCGAATTTTGTAAGCCTATCTGTTATTCTGCCACAGAGAGCGTTTGCAGTTATACCACTGAAAGCATCTGATCCGCCACATTTAAAACCTATAGTAAGTCTGTCGAGCGAAACAGGCATACGCTTAAATTTTCTGACGTATGTATTAAGCTCACCGAGCAGTTTTCTGCCCTCTTCAAGCTCGTCATTACAGTCCTGGGTGACAAGGAATTTTACCCTGTTTTCATCAATATCACCGAGATATTTTTTCAGCGTTTCAACGTTCGTATTTTCACAGCCAAGGGAAACGACAAGCACTCCGCCTGCGTTCGGGTGATTGATAAGGGCGGCTAACATCTTTCTTGTAAGCTCCTGATCCTCCCCTATCTGCGCGCAGCCGTACAGATGAGTATAGCCGAACACACCGTCAACACCGTCAGAAAATTCACTTTGCCCTATTTTTTCAAGAGCCGTGACGGTATTGTTGATACAGCCGACGGTTGAAACAATCCATATTTCATTTCGTGTGCCGACTTCTCCATTAGGACGTACATAGCCGTCAAATGTCAATTCTGTTTTTTCAGTCTTATATTCTTTATCACCCGAAAAGGTGTAATCAAATTTATTAGTAAGATTTGTCTTTAAATTGTGCTGGTGAATATGACTGCCTGCCTTAACGTCACAGGAAAGATGACCGATAGGATTTGCATATTTTATAATATTCTCCCCTGCTTTTAAATCCTTCAAAAGCACCTTGTGACCGAAGGGGATATCATCAAGGAGGGTTATTCCGTCCTCTGTATAGCCTTTTTTCAGCGGCTCAAGTGCAATTGCCACATTATCATTTTCATTTATTTTAAAAAGCATATTCATCATATACCACCATTTCAACAGCGTTTCTCATACCGAACGTTTTTATATTGTCAAAATACTTTTTAACAGTATCATAAAGACCGTCAATTTCAGTTAAATCAATATCCCAAAAGGCTTTATTTGAAAGCACGGCTTTAACAACGTCATCGCCTTTATAAGCCTTTCCAAAGAAATCAAGCACGTCTTTTGAATCGTTGATTTCATACGTTTCACTATTTCGCTTGCCGACAAATTTATCACCAGCATATTTGCCGTTATAGAAATTGATAAGTGCGGCAAGTCCAAAACAGATAACTCTCGGTAGTTTGCCTGTTATCTTTTTATAATCAAGGAGTGTGCAAAGACAGCGTGCCTTGAATTTTGAAACGGAATTAAGGCTGATGTCGAGAATTTTATGGTCAATAAACGGATTGTTAAAACGTTCAAGGACAGAATTTGCGAAGGGGGTAAGCTCATCAGCCGGCAAATCAATAGTCGGTATAACCTCGTCAAAAAGACCTTTTTTGATAAAAGCGTTCGTCAAATCATCCTGCATCATATCGCGTACAATGTCAAAGCCCATATGATATGCAGCCAAGACGGACATTGTGTGAGCACCGTTTAAGATACGCACCTTGCGTGAACGGTAGACCTGCAAATCGTCAACAAATGAAATGTTTTTATCAAGATTGTTAAATGGCAGTGCTATTTTTGCCCTTTCATCCGCCTGAATCAGAAAGCTCGCATACGGCTCGCACGCTACGGCACATTTGTCATCTTCATAATCAATATGACCTGTTACAATTCTGTCCACAAGAGTATTGCAGAAGGAACAATCGTTTTTAACGTAATCAGCAAAGCCTTCTTCTAATTCCCATAGCGTGACATACTTAATAATGCAATCTCTCAAAGTGTCGCCGTTATTTTCAATCAGCTCGACGGGTAAAAATACAAGTCCGCTCTTTCCTGATTTGTATCTTTCATAAAGCAGAGCCGTCACTTTTGCAGGAAAAGAAATATCGGGAGAATTCTCCATTTTGTCGGATTCATTAAAGCAGATACCTGCCTCGGTTGTGTTTGAAATAACTGTTTCAAGGCTGTCACTTTTGATAAGATGAAGAAGGCTGTCGTATTCCCCTACGGTATCAATCGCACGTGAAATAGAGTTAATTTCTTTAACCTCGTCAATGATTTCACCGTTAAATCTGCCGCGAATTATAACATTATATTTACAGTCCTGATTTTTGAGGGCATTAATAATTTTAGTATTTGTTCTCGGCTGGCATACGGCAACAGAGCCGTTATATATTCCCTTTTCATTTGCAAGCTGGATGTAATAATCTGCAAAGGCACGCAGAAAATTACCCTCACCAAACTGTAAAATTTTAATGGGAAAATTCTTACAAATATCTGTCATCACTAAACCTCAAAAAAGTTATTACAATAATTATATAGCAGTCAAAATTTAATTGCAACAAAAAACTCCCAAAGCCATTATGCTTCGGGAGTCAGCGTGTAGAAAAAGTCAAGGATTTATATTTCTACACGCTGTTAGCATTTTGAAAAAATTTAGCTCCTGACACCTTTTCGTATCAGGAGCTATTATCATATTTAATTTTATTTAATTAGTACATTGGTCTAACCTCAAATTTTTATTTTATGAAGCTATAACTAATCCATTGGTCTATACCTCTTAGTTTTATTGACGAATGATTTTACTAATTAGTGCATTGGTATTCACCTTTAATTTATTTATATTATGACTTTTGTCACAAACTATCCGCAGGAAGATAATCAAAATTTTATATATGAAAGTTATTTAATTGTTACTGCACTCGACTGCAATTTACCAATCCTGCTAAATAACTCTTAATTACTTTTAAAGTTTGTATCCGTTAGCAAATTCCGTGTTTGCTGCTGCCGATACTGAAATCCGTTATTTTATTGGATTGCAATGCGAGTGCTTGTCTGACCTGGTTCAAGATCCATTGGACAAGCCTCCTTTATTAAATTGAACAAGCGTTTTCAATTATAGAACTTCTATCCATATAGAATTATATTCTATTTCACGCTACCTTTAACTACTTCCTAAAGGTTATCTCCTTTGTTCAACTAAATAATAGCACATTGTTTATCACTTGTCAATAGTTTTTTTCAACATTTTTAAATATTTTTGTGAACTTTTTACAATCAGCTATTTACAGTTAATTACTATTGACGAAAAGCGAACAAAAAGATATAATATATTCACAAGGAAAGGCAAGTGAGTAATATGGAAAACAAAGAAGAATTCTACGAGCCGGATATCATCAGTGTAAATGATGAAAACGGTAATGAGATTTTATTTGAGCTGCTCGAGAGATACGAGACAGATGATGACGTTTACGTTGCTATCACCCGTTATTATGAGACTGATGAAGAGATCGTTGAGGGTGACTATGAGGTAATTATCTTAAAGGTTGAAAATGACGGTGAA
>JAFLSA010000127.1 GCA_022511185.1 Eubacterium sp. | reverse complement strand
ATTTCCATTGTTAATAATCTTTTATCTGATTCTTCCTTTAATTTTTTCATTTCCAGTAAGTTTTGTTCTGCTTTTTCATTATAATTATTCATTTCTAATACCTCCCCACTTAACAATTCATTTACAGTAATGTCAAGCTCATTACAGAGTTCAAGCATTATTGATGTATCCGGCATACCCTTTCCTGTTTCCCATTTTGATATTGCTCTGTCTGTTATATTTAACTTTTCTGCAAGCTGTAATTGAGTTAAGCCTTTGCTTTTTCTGCACCTGGCAATAAATTTACCAATTTTTACCTGGTCCATAATTTCACCTCCTGATACTACTATAAAAATCTAAGTTGAAAAAGTAAACAAACTAATCGTTGAGTGAGGAATAAAATGATTATTTGATTGATACAAATATTGTTTTTGTTTTTTTACGTATTTATTTATATTTAAATTATAAAAGACTAAATATGATTTTGTCAATCATTGTGGCTTACCTGCATAATGATATAAAACTAAAACGGCAACATTCAGTTGCCGTTTCGTGTTAATAAAATATTATCCCTTTGCCTTTTTCATATGAAGTTCTTTCATTCCGTCGACCTCGTCGCAAATCTCCTTGAGGTTGCAGGATGAGCAGTCGAAGATAACATTATCGAGGATATGATTAAGTGCTGACAGGGTACTCTTGATTTTATCTGCGAGCATTAAAAGCTCGTCAAATTTGTCAAATTCCGTTATAAAAATTATCTGTACACTTTTTACAATCGGATTTTTAAGGTATTCCCCAACAAGTGCATTACCGAAATCTTTAAAAGAAATTTTCTTTTTAAGAGCCTTTTTGCTCACTCGAAGCTGCTCACGCATACTGAGTGCGGAAGCTCTTGTCATAAAGCCCTCAGGGCAGAAATTATACCTGACAAGCTCAAGCTCCTTGATTTTGTCAAATGCAGTATCCTCGTCAATATCCTCAATCTCCAAGAAAACGATTTTGCCGAAGGCATTATCCTCTTTAATTTCAGGCAAATCCTTGCCGTAAAGGTAAGTTGAATTATCAAAATGAATACTGCTTGTAACCGCCATTGTGCTGATACAAGGCTTCTGGCTTCCGCCAAGCTCAAAGGCAGTATCCTTTAAAAATAATATTGAGTTTTTGTCAGCCTGCTCAAGCCGTGATTTTTCATAAGGAAACTTTTTATCGACAGGAGGCAAAATTCCATTTATCTGTTCAATAAGCTGATTAAAAAGAATCATTACAGCTTTCTGTCCTTTTCGATATTATCGTAATGCTTGCCGAGCATATCGTAAACTTTACGGACTAATTTCATATCAAGATTAAAGAAATAGATGCCGAATGTTACGACAAAAAGGGCAACAATAACGATAAGAACAATAATTAACGCTTTTAACATTTATGCCATTCCTTTCTGCCTTGCATATTCAGCCGCACCGAGCGCACCCATAAGCTGCGGGTCAATATCAAGGTCAACAACCTTGATTTTCAGCACGTGCTCAATTGCCTTTTTAAGTCCGTCATTTTTTGCACAGCCGCCTGTTAATGTAATACTGTCAGTTGCTCCGGCTTTCTTAGCCATAACGAAGCAGCGCTTTGCAACAGCAAGCTGAATACCTGCTGCAATCTCGTCCATAGGCTTGCCCTCACCGACAAGTGAAATAACCTCAGATTCAGCAAAAACAGTACACTGTGCTGTAATCGGAATTGTATTCTTAGCCTGTAATGAAAGCTTACAGAATTCGGGAAGTGTCATTTCAAATGCACTTGCCATAGCTTCAAAAAATCTGCCCGTACCTGCTGCACACTTATCATTCATAGCAAAGTTTTTAACAGTACCGTCTGTGTCAATTGCAATGCCCTTAACATCCTGTCCGCCGATATCAATAATTGCCTTAACGCTTGGATTCGTTACGTGAACGCCCATTGCATGACAGCTGATTTCAGATATATTTTCATCAGCAAAAGGCACCTTATTTCTGCCGTAACCTGTACCTATTAAGTAACTGAGCTCCTCTGCTGAATTGATATCATCAACCTTGCCCAGAGCCTCACCAAGTGCAAGCTCAGCACTCTGTACAGGGTTAATCTTGCTTCTTACAGTTGCATCTGCAACGATGCTTCCCTCTTCATTAAGAATCACGCATTTTGCGTAGGTTGAGCCTACGTCACAACCGCCAAAATATTTCATATGTTTATCCTCCTTACCAAGCCATTGTATCGTCAAAATCAACGAGTGTCGGGTCAACAGGCTCCTCCTGTAATACGGTCATCATATACTTATTGATCTGCTCACGCATATCACGTCTTGAAATAGTTCTCGGGTCCATAAGATCCTGCTGAACCCAGATGAAATTAATATTTCTTTCCCTTGCCTGATCGTCAAATATACCGTTAAGACCATCCATACCCTTACAGGATATCTGATCGTACATAATTACTGTATCTGCGTTAAACTCGTCGCAAATTCTCCAAAGCTCGTCAACAACGTTCTGATATCCGCCCTTGGTGTGCTTTCTCATAGTTGTTCTCTGAAGTGTCTTTGCATATGTGGCGAGTGACTTATCCTGATCCTCAGTATCGTACAATATGTAGGAAATCATTGTTTCCATATCCATTACGACATTGACACCCCAGCAGTTTTCAAGCCAGTTTGCAAGGCTTGTGTAGTAGTTTGCAGGGCAGGACCAAACGATTGCTCTGTGGCGCATTTCCTTTGAAACCTTCTCTTTTTTTTCAAAGCCCTTCATCATCAGCTTATTTACCTTTTTATCTGCTTTAAGAAAACGCTTGTCAAAGCCGCCTGAAAGGTGGAAATAAAACAGTCTGTAAAGCCAGAAGGTTGCGCCTGTCATCTGTGGATAATCGGTTTTATTGATATCCCATTTCTGCATCTCGTATTCAAGCTGTTGGTTATATGTTTTCAGTGCCGAGAAATATGCATCCCAGTCAAACTTTTCACCCATCTGCTCCTCAATGAATTTTATGCAGGACTTAACCTCGTCAACAGCGTATTCCTGCACTTCCTCTTCCGTATATCTTAAAGGTACGTTTACAACGTGTGACGGAAGATTGAAGCGCCTGTCAATATATGATGAATTCATTATTGATCCATCGCAGGGCATATTGCATGACAAAAAGCATTTGCCGAACATCGGATAATCGTCATTGATTGCAACGCCTGCTTCTGCTGACGGCAGAGGGCAAACGTCGGCAGGAACGCCGTAGCTCTCTGTTATATCAAGATACGGAGGTGTAATATGCTGGTCAACCATTGATGAAAGGAAAATCGGAATCGTCTGAACAGGCACGCCGTAAAGATTCGGGAAGCCTGCCATAAGCTCGAATGAGAAAAGCTCATCCATACAAACGACCTTATCCGAAAACTTATCATTCGGGTGAAAATGCTTATCGTGCTTGAAGAGCATATGTATCATATCTGTCGTATGCTTTATCATAGCATCAAAATGAATACGTGCGATACGAAGGTGCGTACCTCTTAAGCCTTCAACGTGGCGGTCAATCCATGCCGGAGCGGAAAGATAGCTCGCCATCCAGCGATAGCTCCACAGACCTCTGACTGTTGAAATCGGCGCCTTAAGCACCATCACAATCATATCTTTCCACGTAATCAGCCAGCGGTAATAATCGTACATCGTATCCTTAAAGCCACGCCATTCCCTGTGCTTTAATATGCCTGTTTTGTCCTTGTGAAGCTTACCGAGATTTTTCGGTTGATTTGCCATATTACTTCGCCTCCTTTGCCTTTTGGATATTCTTGATTTCAAGGCTTTCAACAAATGCCTGTACTCGTGTTCTGAGCTGACCTGAGGCACTTGCGGTATACTGCCTGTCAACTGTAACAGACGGGATACCGAATTCATTAGTCATAACGTGTGAGGCTAATGCTCTCTCATAACCCCAGTACTCACAGAATTTAAGCTGTTCATAAATAACGCCGTCAGCCTTGTAATCATTCACGAGCTGTTTTACGTATTCTCGCCTGCCCAATACCTTTTCCTTACTCATATAGCGTGGGCACTGGCAGGTTTTCATATAGTGAACTATAATCTGTTCAAGCACGTCGCCGTCGTCGGTGAGTCTGATTTCTTCTCTTCCGGGAAGTGAGCCGAAGCAGTACCTGTCAGCAACAACAAGTGCGCCTGACTCCTCAATGAGCTTTGTGAAATCGGGGTCATCCATTTCAGAGCCGACCACAACAACCTTTGCTCTGTAGTTTTTCTTTTCATCGGGAACTCTTGTTTTAAGTTCTTCGGCGGTTTCACGAAGCTTGTCAATAAT
>JAFLSA010000126.1 GCA_022511185.1 Eubacterium sp. | reverse complement strand
AAACGGTCCGTTCAATCAGTAAGACGGATGAAAGGTGCAAAGTGTCCAAATTTTTTCAAAAAAATAAGCACTGATTTCTCAGTGCTGTTTTTATGCGAAATTATTATGCTCTTTCAACCTTACCTGAGCGAAGGCATCTTGTGCATACATAAACTCTTTTAGGAGAGCCGTTTACAATAGCCTTAACTTTTTTAATGTTCGGTTTCCAGGTTCTGTTAGATCTTCTGTGTGAGTGAGAAACCTTAATGCCGAAAGATACGTCTTTTCCGCAGTATTCACATTTTGCCATTTGCGAACACCTCCTTAAATACTTAGAACATTTGGTATAATATCACAACTCATATTAAAAAGCAAGCATTTTTTTATTGTTTTTTTCAAAAAGAACCATTTTTTACTCTTTTTAGTATAACTATTGATTTTATATACAATATTTAGTATAATATAGCTAAAGATTTTTAGGAGGCAGATTATGGCAGCAGACAGAAAAGCGGCTTTAGAATCCGCTATGAAGCAAATAGAAAAGAAATATGGCGCCGGTGCAGTTATGCGTCTTGGTGAAAATTCAAACCTCAAGGTTGACGCAATTTCAACAGGTTCGCTTACACTTGATATTGCCACGGGTATTGGCGGACTTCCAAAGGGAAGAATTATTGAGATTTACGGTCCTGAATCAAGCGGTAAAACTACTCTTGCATTGCACTGTATTGCTGAAGCTCAGAAGCTTGGCGGTGAGGCTGCTTTCGTTGATGCTGAGCACGCACTTGATCCTATCTATGCTGCAAATCTCGGTGTTGACGTTGATTCACTCCTTGTTGCACAGCCCGACTACGGTGAGCAGGCATTGGAGATTACAGAACAGCTTGTAAGCAGTGGTGCTGTTGATATCGTTGTTGTAGACTCAGTTGCGGCTCTCGTTCCAAAGAGTGAGATTGAAGGTGATATGGGTGACAGCCACGTAGGTCAGCACGCTCGTCTTATGTCACAGGCACTTCGTAAGCTTGCAGGTACTGTAAATAAGACTAACTGTATCATCATATTTATCAATCAGCTTCGTGAAAAAATCGGCGTAGTTTACGGTAATCCTGAAGTTACAACAGGTGGTAGAGCACTTAAGTTCTACTCTTCAATCAGAATTGATGTCAGAAAAGCTGAACAGCTTAAAAACGGCAGTGAGATTTTAGGCTCACGCACAAAGGTTAAGATTGTTAAAAATAAGGTTGCTCCTCCATTTAAATCTGCCGAGTTTGATATTATGTACGGTACAGGCATCAGCAAAGAGGGCGAAATTCTTGATATGGCTGTTGAGTATGATATTATTCATAAAGGAGGCTCCTGGTTCTCATACGGTGATCAGAGACTTGGACAGGGCAGAGATAACGTTAAAGCCATGATTAAGGACGATACTGACTTTGCCGCTAAGCTTGAAAAGGAAATCAGAGAAAAGCTTGCTGAGGTTCAGGAGCAGTCAAAGCAAAAATACAGACCTAAGGCAGCGCCTATGGCTACGACAGACGTTGACGAACCAGCGCCAAAAACTACACGTGCAGCGGCAAGAGCAAAGCTTGATATTGCCGTTGAAGATGATGAGGACTAATGATTATTAAACACCAAAGGGGCAGGGGAAACAAGGTTCACCTGCTCCTTGATGATGAATATGCGATTACAACTGATATTAATTTCTGGCTTGATAATTACATTGCAGACGGCACGGATATTGATGAGGACGAATGGCAAAGGCTTGTTGAGGGTATCAATTATAAAAAGGCACTTAACAAGTGTGCTGACCTGCTTTCAAGGCGTGAGCATTCTGTTAAGGAACTCAAAATGAAACTTCTTAAAACAGTTGACGAAGCAAGCGCCGACAGAGCAATTAAAAGATATCTTGAAGCAGGCTACCTTGATGACGAGCATTTTTGTCAAAGTCTTGTTGAATATCTCTATAACGTTAAAAAATATTCAACCAATCATATCAGGCAGGAATGTTATAAACGCGGTATCGACAGCGATATAATTAACAGTGTACTTGAAAACTTTGAGGTTGATAATATTGACACAATTGTTCAATTGATTGAAAATAAATATCTGTCAAAGCTCGAGCAGGAAAACGGCAGGGAAAAGGTTGTAGCCGCTCTTATGAGAAAGGGCTTTTCATATTCAGATATAAAATCAGCATTTTACAGGTTAGAACAAGATGAATTTTAAGGTTGGTATGATTTCACTCGGCTGTCCAAAAAATCAGGTTGACGGCGAGGTTATGCTTGAAAAATTGAATAAAAGCGGATTCGAGATTGCACAGTCGATTGAAGACAGCGATGTTATGATTATCAACACCTGCGGATTTATTGAGGATGCTAAGCGTGAAGCAATTGAGACCATACTCGAAGTTGCGGAATATAAAACGGCAGGACTCATTTCAGCGATCGTCGTTACAGGCTGTCTTGCCGAAAGGTATCAGGACGAGATACTTAAAGAAATACCCGAAGTCGATTCCGTAATCGGTATCGGTGCTGACAGAGACATCGTAAAGGTCTGCCAAAAAGCGCTTATCGGCGTTCAGACGAGCTTTTATCCGGAAAAGAAGTATCTTTTACTCGAAGGAGACCGAATGCTTTCAACGCCGTCACACTGGGCATATCTTAAAATCAGCGACGGCTGTGATAATAAATGCTCTTATTGTGCGATTCCGTCAATACGTGGCAGTTATATAGAACGCCCTATGGAGAGTATTATTACTGAGGCAAAGAGTCTGGCAGACAAAGGCATTAAGGAATTAATCATAATTGCACAGGATACTACCAAGTATGGCGTTAAATTATATGGTGAATATAAGCTTGCAGAGCTTTTGAAAGAGCTTGTTAAGATTGACGGCATTGAATGGATAAGGCTTTTTTACTGCTATCCCGACAGAATAACCGACGAGCTTATTGGCGTTATTGCAGGTGAAGAAAAAATTTGCTCTTACATAGATATTCCGCTCCAGCACTGCAATAAAGACATTTTAAGAACAATGAACAGAAACGGCTCTTATGATTCCCTTAAAGAAGTCCTTTTAAAAATGAAAGAAAAAATCCCGAATCTTGCTCTTCGTACTACGTTTATGGTAGGTTTTCCCGGTGAAAGTGATGAGCAGTTTGAAGAGCTTTGCAGATTTATAAAGGATATAAAATTTGACAAATTAGGTTGCTTTACCTTCTCACCTGAGGAAGACACACCTGCATTTGATTTTGACAATCAGATTGACGAGGACGTAAAAAAACGCAGAGCAGAAGTGCTGATGGATATTCAGTATTCAATCACCGAAGAATCTAACAAAAGCCGAGTAGGTAACGTCTATAGGGTAGTTATTGATAAAAAAGAAAACAGTCATTACCTTGGCAGATCTTATCTTGATTCACCTGAAATTGACAGCGGTATTATTATAACGTCAGGCAGAGAGCTTAAATCTGGTGACTATATAAACGTTAAAATAACCGACTATGACGGCTACGATCTTATAGGAGAAGAAATATGAATTTACCTAATAAAATTACCGTATTCAGATTTTGCTGTATTCCGTTTTTAATGGCATTTGCATATATTGAATTTCCGTATCACTGGGTAGCAACGCTTATTGTTTATTTTATCGCTTGTATGAGTGATAAGGTCGACGGAATTATTGCGAGAAAGCAGGGACTTGTAACCGATTTTGGGAAGCTTATGGACCCGCTTTCTGACAAGAGCCTCGTTTTTGCGGCATACATAATTTTAATTAATATGGGTTGGCATACAGATATTTGCATTATGCTTATGCTCGCTCGTGAGTTTTTAGTTGCAGGTATCAGAATGGCTGCTGCCACAACCGGCGAGGTTATTGCTGCAAATGGTTTTGGCAAGTGTAAAACATTTTTACAGATGGCAACAACGGGTATGACCTTTCTTCTTCTTGCGATAGGCGAGGGGGCCGCTGAAATTGATATGAGCACTCCTTGGCTCAATATTTACTGCACGATTGCCTTTTGGATTGTTGCAGTTGTAGCTGTTTTAAGCGGTATTATTTATGCAAAAGACGGCTGGCATTTAATTAAAACAAAATAATAGTTGCAAATTTTGAAAAAACATATATAATATTATTGATAGATAAAAACTGTGACAGAGAGAAGTAGGCGGATATTTACTGCTCAGAGAGTAGACTGTTTTGCTGTGAGGTCTATGCTGTAAACCTGCCCAAATGCACTCTTGAGTTGCTTGGAGGAAATTTTAGTATTCCAAGTCGGTATGCTCCGTTAAAGGCAAAGCTATAATAGTAGCTGAGTATAAAGAAGAGT
>JAFLSA010000125.1 GCA_022511185.1 Eubacterium sp. | reverse complement strand
AGTTATTTAATGGCGGCTTTGATCGGCGGTTTCGGCTACTGCCTGATAGAAATTATATACAGGGGCAGAACGCATTACTCAATGTTCTTTGCAGGGGCAATAGTTATAAGCACGTTTTATTATATCAGCAACACTTATCAACTTCCCCTGTGGCAGAAATGCCTTGCAGGAATGATTATCATAACAGGCATTGAGCTTGTGTTCGGGATAGTTTTTAATATTATTTTAAAGGAAAACGTGTGGGATTATTCAAACGTTCCGCTGAATTTTTTAGGGCAGATATGCGTACCGTTTTCGCTGATATGGTTTGCACTGTCGGGTGTGGCATTTAAAGTTTTGGAGAAAGTATAAAAATAAGCAGGTCATATGACCTGCTGTTTTTTATAACTCACGCTTCTGGTAAACCTTGACTGATATTAAAAAAGAAACAATCATTAAAATCACAGAGATAACTGCAAATAAAACTGCGTTCTTGAGAGGTATAAATGCTCCCTCAAGCAGTGCACCATTAAGCATATTTTTTCCGCTAATAGCACTTATTGATGCGGCAATCAGTGCAATAATTATCATATTAACAATTCTTCCCTTTATATAACCGAATTTGAACACAATAGGCAAAACAACTATTGGTAATATAACACCACATAAAAGCATCATTGACATCAAGCTGAATATATCAGTAATAGGCAGACCACTCACCAAAAGGTAAATTATTGCTTCAATTATTATCATAGGCAGAACAAGTATAAGTGAAAACAGGTACTTTTCACTCACAACTGTTTTTCTGCTAATCGGCAAAATCAATTCATATTTATTCCACTTATACGTTTCATCATAAGCAATAGTAGTCATTGAGATTATTGAAACAATTGTTATTGAATAATATAAAAAAACCATTGATATTTTTGATAATAAGGACATTGCAAAAAATCCTATTGAAATAAGTATTGTTAAAAAACAATGCTTTTTTACCAACATAAAATCTTTAATTAATAAGCCTTTCATTTTTCCCATCCCCTAATCATATATACGAATAAATCCTCAAGATTTATAGGCGTAACATTCATATTTACCTTAACGGCACTCTTTTTAATTACTGCGCTGATGCCGTAATCCGTTTTGCGCATACCGAGGACTGCTGATTTTTCAATACTGTTAAACGTATTTTCGTCACACAAAACTGTACAGCAGTTATTGATAAGCTCATCCTTTTCCTCAAATAAAATCAGCTTGCCCTTGTGCATAAAGGCGATATAATCACACAGCTTTTCAAGGTCGCTGACTATATGTGACGAGATTAAAATTGAATGATTTTCATCTCTCGTAAAATCATAAAAGATATCGAGTATCTCATCACGCACAACAGGGTCAAGTCCGCTTGTAGCCTCATCAAGTATAAGAAGCTTTGCACCGTGTGAAAGCGCACAAGCAATATAAAGCTTCATTTTCATACCCTTTGAAAGCTCTTTGATTTTCTTGTTAAGGGGCAAATCAAATTTTTTAAGAAAAGAATAGTATTCGTTTTCATTCCAGCTATGGTAAACGTTTTTAAAAACACTATTCATTTCCTTTGCGTTAAGGCATTCGGGCAGACCGTTTTCCTCCATAACGACGCCTATATCGTCCTTTGAACAGGTTTTATAATCCTGACCGAGTACGGTTATCGTTCCGCTGTCCTTTTTAACCATATCAAGAATAAGCTTAATCGTTGTGCTTTTACCTGCGCCGTTTTCACCGACCAAGCCTAAAATATATCCGCCGGGAAGTGTTAAATTAAGATTATCTATTTTAAAGTCCTTATATGACTTGCACAGATTTTTTATTTCAATGGCATTCATTGTTGTTCCTCCATAATATCAATCATATCAATGATATCCTCTTTAGTAAGATTACAGCTTGAGGCAAGCTGAATTATTATGTCAATATAGCTCTCAATCTTTTTCAGATTTTCCTCTCGCAAAAGCTCAACATTTTTTTGCGCAACAAAACAACCCTTGCCTGCAACAGTATAGATAAAGCCGTCACGTTCAAGCTCGTCATAAGCACGCTTTGTTGTGATGACGCTGATTCTCAAATCCTTTGCAAGATTTCTTATTGACGGCAGAGGCTCATCCTCCGCCAAAGAGGAATTTATTATCTGAGCTTTGATTTGATTGTATATCTGCTCATAAATCGGCTTGCCGCTTTTATTATCTATAAATATATTCAAATTATCACCGCCTGAATCATAACTGTATATTTACAGTATATACAGTTAGCACGGATTTGTCAAGACAAAAAATACGGACAGTCAAACTGCCCGTATAATCAAATTATTTAAACACAATTTTTACAGGATTTTTTTTGTTGTACTTTTCAAGCTCGGATAAAAGCTGTTTTAATTCGTCCTCGTTAAGGGGTTCCTGTTCCTCGGGATAATCCCAGCGTTCAAAGGGATTTTCACGGGTGCAGAGCATTTTGCCGTCTGAAAGCACCCAAGGGAAGGCCAAAATCTTTCTCTTATTCTTTACATAATAAAGAATACCTGTCCTGCCCTTTGAGACGTTTTTGAAATATATTAAGCCCTTAACCTCCTTCATAATTATCCTCACCTGCTGGTCAGGGGGAAGATTACGAAACTGCCTGCGGTTAATAAGCGGAAAAATTATAATTCCCAAAACAAGGACAACTGCAACTATTATGATAATCTGTGTTGCTGTCATTACTGTACTCCTATTGTTATAATCTCAAACGGCTTGTACTCGATAGTATCGGTTTCACCCTCAACCTCTTCAAGCATATTGAGAAGCTTAACCTTTTTATCGAGCTTGATTTTGCCACGCCTGCCGTCCTGCTCAGAAAGGCGGATAACTGTCATTTTTCCGTCCTCAGATTTCTTCATTGCCTGCATATAAAGCGGTGAAAATGCTTCGCCGTCATAGTCAACATCTGCCTTGACAAGAGGCACGTTATACTGAAAAGCAATATTATTGATGCCGGCATCAACGGCATTTTTGCTGTGCGGCATAATCATATAGCAGAAATCGTGATGACCCATATCGCTTGTTACGTCAGGTCTTATCGTTGCACGAAGGAGAGAAAGTGACATTGTATTATTCTCAAAACCAATGCCGTACTTGCCGTCATTGATAAGTGCTACACCGCCGTCAGTTTCTGCAAGGTCTGCCCACTTGTGATGACACGTTTCAAAGCGTGCCTGCTGCCAGGTTGTATTCCTATGGGTTTCACGCTCAATGAAGCCTGCTGAGGTATCGCAGAGTGCCTTGCGGGTAAGAACGTTGCAGGTAAACTCGCTCTTGGCAAGCTTATGCTTTTCGTTCCAGTCAACGATATTTTCAACCTCTATTCCCCTGCTTCTTCTGAACAGACGAATGAGCATTGTCCATGTTGATTTGTCTGTTTTAAGAACAGTTTTAAAGGTTGCGCTTTCGCCGTCCTTCTCGCAAAGTGCAAGAGGCTCGCTGACCTTAATCTCTATCTGCTTATCCTTATAATTCGGGAGGATATCCCATGCATCATAGTTACCCGGACAATCGGTATATATCTTCAGCTTATTGAAATCACCGCATGCCCACTCTCTGTCATTCTCCTTATCAAAGAGTGATGAAATTGAGCCGTCAGCATTAAACTTGATTGAATAATACGGAGTTTCAACAGTATCGTCTACTGTTATCCATTCACCGCTGAATTTCGTTGCCCTAAGGCTTGCAGAGGAAAGCGCAGGGATATTCGGAATTATCCAGTTACCCTTAACGCCATAACGTGTTGCCGTACCCTTTTTGTTAGGCACAAAGGTGAGTGCATCACGCTTGAAATTAAGCGTGTTGAAATATTTTGAGCCTGTGCCGATAATTTTATCAAGTCTATTTTCAATATCCCTGTAATCCTCCATTGTGTCCTCATAAACAGGGTGAATATGAGAACCGGGAAGAATGTCGTGGAACTGATTGATAAGGAGCTTTTTGTAAATATCTGTAAGCTCTGCCGTATTATCCTCACCACGCAAAACCGAAAGCATTTCTGCATCTCTGAGCTTATACTCAAGTCTGCGGTTAGCACGCTTCATATCTGATTTTGTGGTAAAAGTACCGCGGTGCATTTCAAGATAAAGCTCGCCGTCCCAGGTTTCGAGATTATCGTTATTCTTAAGATTTCTTTCAAGGAACTCTGCGCCGCCCATATGCTCGCACTTTGGCATTACCGACAGCTTATCAAAGCGGTGCATAAGCTCAATCATTTCCTCAGTACAACCCGAACCGCCGTCACCGTAGCCAAACATATTCATCGTCTGTCCGCCGCTGTCTTTATCAATATACGCCTCCCAGTTTTCCTGGATCTGGCTGGGCATATTCCAAGTGATAAAGTGGGTGGGCGGAACGCAGGCAAGCACATCCGTGCCGTCTATTCCGCG
>JAFLSA010000124.1 GCA_022511185.1 Eubacterium sp. | reverse complement strand
AGGCAAAGGGCATTGAGAAATGCGTATTTGACCGCGGCGGTTACGTTTATCACGGACGTGTAGCAGCAGTTGCTGACGGCGCTCGTGAGGGCGGACTTAAGTTCTAACGAAGGAGGTAAATTTTTATGGCAAAGATTGACGTATCTTCAATGGAGCTTGAAGAAAGAGTAGTAGCAATTAACCGTGTATCAAAGACTGTAAAGGGTGGTAGAATTTTCAAGTTCTCAGCTCTCGTAGTTGTTGGTGACGGTAACGGTCTTGTAGGTTTCGGTATCGGTAAGTCAGGCGAGGTTCCTGATGCTATCCGTAAGGGAATTGAAGACGCTAAGAAAAATGTAATTAAGGTTGCTCTTAAGGGAACAACAATCCCTCACGAGATTAAGGGTAAGTTTGGTGCCGGCGAAGTATTACTTATGCCTGCTCCAAAGGGTACCGGCGTTATCGCAGGTGGTCCTGTTCGTGCAGTTGTTGAGACAGTTGGTATCAAGGACGTAAGAACAAAGGCTATCCGTTCAAATAACCCTTGCAACGTTGTAAGAGCAACGATTGACGGTTTAAGCAAGCTCAGAACAGCTGACGAAGTTGCAGCAGTTCGCGGCAAGTCAACCAAGGAAATTTTAGGTTAAGGAGGGTGGAACAATGGCAGATATTAAAATCAAGCTTACAAAAAGCTTAATTGGCAGCAAAGCAGACCAGATTGCCACCGCCCACTCACTTGGTCTTCGTAAAATCGGTAATGTAACAGTTCAGCCTGACAACGCTCAGACTAAAGGTAAGCTCGCTAAGATCGCTCACCTTGTAACTGTTGTAGAAGAATAAGGGGAGGTGCAGATAATGAAATTACATGAACTTTCTCCTGCAGAAGGCTCTAAGAAGAGCGTAAAGAGAATCGGTAGAGGTACAGCCTCAGGTCAGGGTAAAACTGCCGGTAAAGGTCAGAAGGGTCAGAAGTCCCGTTCAGGCTACAGCAGACGTTTCGGCTTTGAGGGTGGTCAGATGCCGCTTCAGAGACGTGTACCAAAGAGAGGTTTCAACAACATTTTTGCAACTGAGTATGCAATTGTAAATCTTTCTACACTCAACGACAGATTTGAAGATGGTGCAACAGTTGATGCACAGGCTCTTGTTGATGCAGGCGTTATCAAGAAGACACTTGACGGTGTCAAGGTTCTTGGTAAGGGTGACATCACAAAGGCTATCACAGTTAAAGTAACCGCTATCAGTGAGTCAGCAAAAGCAAAAATCGAAGCTGCAGGTGGCAAGGTGGAGGTGCTTTAAATGATTAAAACCATCGTAAATGCGTGGAAAATAGCTGAAATCCGTAAAAAGATTTTATTTACTGCATTTATTATCCTCGTTTTCAGAATCGGTTCAGTCATTCCGGTACCTTTCCTCAACATTGTTGATGAAATTACTGTTGGTAAGGGAAACACAATTCTCACTTATTTGAGCTTGATGACAGGTAGTGCATTCACATATGGTACTATTTTCGCTATGTCAATCACACCGTACATCAACGCATCAATTATTATGCAGCTGCTCGCAGTTGCAATTCCTGCACTCGAAAGAATGCAGAAGGAAGGCGAAGAGGGCAGAAAGAAGATTGCTTCAATTACACGTTTTGTAACGGTTGCACTCGGTCTTCTTCAGTCACTCGCTTACTATTTCTATCTCCGTGCAAACGGCTACTTGATGATGGACGTAAACGGCGAAGCCTTCACAGGCTTTGACGGTGTGTTCCAGGCAATCGTTATTATTCTGGTTCTCACGGCAGGCACAGCTGTTATTATGTGGCTCGGTGAGCAGATCACACTCAGCGGTATCGGTAACGGTATTTCAATAATCCTTTTTGCAGGTATCGTTTCCCGTTTCCCTACACTCATCAGGCAGATATTCAGCTATTGGGGCACAGGTAGACTTGTATACAAATTCCTTGTTCCATTCGTATGTTTAGCTTTCGTTTTAATGATTGCATACATCGTATTTATGGACAATTCAGAGAGAAGACTTCCGATCACATACGCAAAGCGTGTTGTCGGCAGAAAGCAAATGGGCGGTCAATCAACTCATATGCCTATCAAGGTGAATATGAGCGGCGTACTTCCTGTAATCTTTGCTTCTTCAATTCTCTCACTTCCGGGTACTGTACAGATGTTTATTTCATCAAGCAAGTACACCGGCACCTTCTGGGAAAAGTTCTTCAACGCTTTCCAGGGTGACTCTTGGTGGTATGCCGGAATGTACTTCCTGCTTATCATTTTCTTTGCTTATTTCTACAGTACAATTCAGTACAATCCAATAGAAATGGCAAATAATCTTCGTAAAAACAACGGCGCAATTCCGGGTATCAGACCGGGAAGACCGACATCTGATTATATTCTCAGAGTTCTTTCCCGTCTTACCCTTATCGGTGCTTTAATGCTTTCAGTTATCGCATTGTTCCCGATTGTATATTCACTTATCTGTGATTTGGCAATTCCTCCACTTGAGGGTGCTTCAGATCAAACAGGCGGTATGACAATTTCTCTCGGCGGTACATCACTTATCATTATGTCCGGTGTAGCACTTGAGACAGTACGTCAGCTTGAGTCACAGATGATGATGCGTCATTACAAAGGCTTCCTTGATTAATATATTATAGGAGAGGTATTATGAAACTTATTCTTCTCGGTGCTCCGGGTGCCGGCAAAGGCACACAGGCAGAAAAGATTGTTGACAAATATGAAATTCCTGCAATTTCAACAGGTAATATTCTTCGTGCCGCTGTAAAAGAGGGTACGGATATGGGCTTAAAGGCTAAGTCCTATATGGACGCAGGTCAGCTCGTTCCTGATGAAATTTTAATCGGTATTATTAAGGACAGACTTAAGGAAGAAGATTGTAAAAAAGGTTTCATTCTCGATGGCTTTCCAAGAACCATTCCTCAGGCTCAGGCGCTTGAGGATATGGGCGTGGAAATTGACAAGGTCCTCGATATAGAGGTTTCTGACGAAGCCATCACAAAGAGAATGAGCGGTCGCCGTGTATGTTCAAAGTGCGCAAACTCTTATCACACTGAGTATAAAAAGCCAAAGGTTGACGGAGTATGCGATGCTTGCGGCGGTGAACTTATTCAGCGAAAGGACGACGCTCCTGAAACAGTACAGGCAAGGCTTGTAGAGTATCACGAGATGACTGAGCCGCTTAAAGATTTCTATAAGAAGCTCGGTAAGCTTGTGATCGTTGAGGGTCAGGAAGAGGTTGCTGACACAACAGCACTCGTCTTCGCTGCGTTGGAGGATTAACATGATAGTGCTTAAAAGCAGCCGTGAGCTTGAGCTTATGAAAGAGGCTTGTCAGATTTCGGCTGAAGCATTAATGGTAGCAGGAGAGGCTGTAAAGCCCGGTGTTTCTACCAAAGAGATTGACGAGATTGCATATAAGTTTATTAAAAAACACGGTGCAACTCCAAACTTTCTTAATTATGGCGGTTTTCCTGCTACCGCATGTATATCTATAAATGATGAAGTGATTCACGGTATTCCTAAGGCAGACCGTATCATCCGTGAGGGTGATATAGTAAGCATAGATTTAGGCGCTGCCAAGAACGGATATAACGGCGATAATGCTGCCACATTTGCTGCAGGGACTTGCTCTCCAGAGGCAAAGCGGCTGATGGATACTACCCGTGAGAGCCTTATGAAAGGTATCGAGCAGGCAGTCCCGGGCAACAGAATCGGTGATATATCCTTTGCGGTTCAGTCCTATTGCGAGGAGCGTGGATACGGTGTAGTTCGTGACTTTGTCGGTCACGGAGTAGGCACTAAGCTTCATGAAGAGCCAAGCGTACCAAACTTCGGTCACGCAGGACGTGGTATCAGACTGTTACCCGGAATGACATTGGCAATTGAACCAATGATAAATCTGGGAACCTATAAGGTTAAACAACTTTCAGACGGTTGGACAGTTAAAACTGCTGATGGCAAGCTGTCAGCTCATTTCGAGCATACGGTTGCCATTACGTCAAACGGTCCGGTAATTTTAACAAAAGTCTAAGGTTTAAATCAATTGCTGGCGATTACGCCGTAATGTGATTCCAGTTAATTAGATAACATCAATCGTAATGAATTATTTTAGCGAGGTATAAGATGTCAAAGTCAGATATGATAGAAGTTGAGGGTACCGTGGTTGAGGTATTACCAAACACAACCTTTAAGGTAACACTTCAGAATGGCCACATTATTATTGCCCACATCAGCGGGAAGCTCAGAATGAACAACATTCGTATTCTCCCGGGTGATAAGGTAACAATTGAGATGTCACCGTATGACCTTACAAAGGGTCGTATCATTTGGCGCTCAAAGTAAATATTTAGGAGGATATTCAAAATGAAAGTTAGACCTTCTGTAAAGAAAATTTGCGAAAAGTGCAAAGTAATTAAGCGCAATGGAA
>JAFLSA010000123.1 GCA_022511185.1 Eubacterium sp. | reverse complement strand
CATCAACTTCATCAGGCGTAACGTTGCCACTTAAATCAGGCGGCTTCGGCTGTTCTGCTTGCTGCTCTCGTTGAGCCTTTTTCTTTGCACGCTTTTCCTTACCTTTCTTTACAGATTTGCTTATTGCTTTAAACAATGCGCCAATCATTCTGAACGGTAGCGTGATTACCCATACAAGAACTTTAACTACAACTACCATAAGCCCCGGAACGAACTTGAATAGAAGAATTACGATAACTACGAAAATGATTATTCCGAGAATTATCGCAAGCCAATTCAGTCCGTCTTTCTTTGTTACAAGAGGGTGATCGCCGTCTGCCGCTATATCCATAGGCGACATTATGACGGGGATAACTGTTTCAACACCGTCCTTTGTAAACGTGAGGTCTATAATGTCGAAGTCAAGCTGTACCCACTGATGCATTACGAAAGCATTTGTGTCAGCTTTCTCGAAGGAATAGACATAGCCGGGAGCTATCGCAGGCCCACCCGTATTAAAGCTCCACGAACGCTTCCAAGTACCTTCATAAACTTCCGCAGAGAAATACTCGGACTGCTTATAGCGGAACAGATATACCGTTTCGTTCTTTCGCTTTGCCGTTTTACAATATTCGCTGAACTCTTTATAGTCGGCGTCGTCCACGTAATACTTTTTACAAAGTTGCACGTCTGCAAGATTAGCTACGTCGTTGTAATCGACTGCCTCAATCGCCTTAATGTTATTAAAGTCCTCGATTTCTTCAACGTGTGAAGTGCCGAACAACTTTTCCCACCAATGCTGACGGATAACTTCCGACGTAAGAGAATAGGTATCGTCTGCGTGTATATTTATGTCGGTAAAGGTGCTATCAACTTCGTCGAACAAAGCCTTGCTGTATCTGTTATTTACAAGCGTACCGCCATGCGTTGCCGAATATCGGCGCATATAGTCCAGAATGTCCTCGCTCGGTACGTCATAAGTATCGGCATCACCGTTTTCCGCCTTGAATACCCAATTCAAACTTGTTATGTTATTAACAATGTTGCTTGAGAGTTTGGACGGGTAGTTATAGCCGTAATAATAGCCCGAAACGTGATAGCCGCCTATCCAAGTATGCGATAAATCTTCTTCTGTCCTAAAACTGTACTTAAACTTTAAGTTCTCGTAAGTGTCAGGCACGCCTATATCTTGTCCGACGTGTTTAAGAGCTTCTTCGTAATAACTACTATTGCCCGTAACCAATGCCGGTGCAGTATGGGCGTTTAACCAAGTCGCATGGACGGCGGTCATTCTGCCGTACTCGTCTATGATTGAGTTAGGAACGGAAAAGTAAACGCTATGTAAGGTGTCTTGAATATACTTTTTGCCGTTCGTACCTTTGCCACGAAAGAAAGTGCTATGTACGTCCAACGTCAAGTATTTATCGAATCCGTCAACCTTACAAGAAAGCGTATCACTTGTCGCAAGCTCTGAACCATACCCCAACGCATAACCTTTATAGGTATAGGTTGTTACGCAAGGGTAGTCTGTTACTTCAGATTTAACGGACAACTCAATTCCGGTTACTTTATAAATTCGGTTATTCTCGTCAACTTCTTTTAAGATAGCCTTTTTCTGTGCATCAGAAAGTCTTACCTTAAACTTCCAGAAACGACCTTCATAGCCTGCCTCGGTAGAGTAATTTATAAAATCCAGAATATACTTTGAGTCGTTAGGAACTGTGCCGTAAGTGAACTGTATCTTATTGCGCTCGGTAGCCATATCGAACGCCACGTCCTGCGGATTATAAACGTAAACGTAAAGTCCATAGTCCTCTTGCTTTTCCGCATAGTAGGAATAACAGAACTCTATAAAAGATATTACCTGCGGCTTGCCGTTACTGTTATGCGGATAGTCCGCTAAATCAAATTCCTTGCCGCCGATAATAGAGCCTTTAAGGTTGTTTAATACGTTTGTACTTTCATAAACCGCTTGCACGCTGTCTGCGGTGTCGGCAGATGCGGACAAGTTTCCCTGTCCGCAAATGACCGTTACAACACACAAAACAGCTATGAGTATCGAATACAAAAACCGTTTTGCTATTGCTTTCATACTTCACCCCCTACTTCAAGTCGAGGTAAATCATTATTACAACGTCGCAATCAGGCATAGTGAAATCATAGAACTCGTTAAACCGTTCTAATGTTTGTATATCTTCACCCGTATCCGCATTTTGTAAAACAACTCTCGAAATTTCATAAGTGTTTTCATAGCCATAAGCGATATATATGGAAGCCATTACATACTCGCCCGGTTTAGCAGCTTCAGCACAGTAAACATTTACGCAAGCATTAGAACCATAACCCAAAACGTCATAACTTATATTTAGATATTCGTTCTTAACGACGGGCTTTATGGCAATAACAATTTCAACGTTGCTTTGCGGCATTTCAAAATTATAAAAATCCGTACGAACTGCCGTAATGGGCATAAGACTACCCTTTGAAGCGTTAAATAAAAATTTACCGTTTGAATACACGGCAACATTCAACACTTCACTATCGTAATCGCTGATTAACGCAACCGAAAGTTCTACCTTTTCACCGCCACCCCAAGAGGAAGGGCAATCTACATTAACCCAAACTAAATTTTCGTCGTTTCCTTCTACACGCCAGCTCAATGAATACTGTTGTGCCGGTTTGTTAGGCTGGCTCGGATTATTAGGCGTGTTGGGAGTTGTATTACCCGTATTCCCTCCGCCAGATTGCCCCGAACCCGTTGAGCTGTTGCTTTCCGAAGAACTGCCAAAGGTAAAGTCGATATTGTACGTTACCTTTTCGTTATACGACGATATTTGCAGTCTGAACGGATAGGGATTGCTCGTTAGGGCGTCTGTCGGAACGTTGATACTTTTACCGCCTTGAGCTGCCATAAGAACTTTACTGAACGTTAAGCCGTCTGGAAGATGCAACTCAAAATACGTATCGCTTTTCTTAATATCGAACACATCTGTCAAATTACCGAGTTTTGAGAACAGATACCTTTCGCCGTCAACGGTATAATCAAAATCCCGTGTCATGTTTGAAACGATTTTCACCTTATAATCTTTCGGCTCGGCATCTTCCTTGTCGAAGGTATATTTGACATTAAAGCGGTGAACGTCGCCCGTATTGAAAATCATTTTGTTTTCCGTCGTTAAAATCTGCCTGCTTCCGTACTCAACGTAAAAGGTCTTGAAGTCCTCGTTAAAGCCGTTGGTAAACTTGTAAACGAAACCTATAGCTGCGGCAATGAGCAATAAGACTAATCCATAGCCGATTATTTTTGCAAATGTTCTCATACCGCACCTCGCTTAATACCGTTTTCTTTTAACAGCGCTGATAACTCCTGCTATAAGCGCTATTAACACAACGCCACCGACAACGCCACCGATAATCTGCCAAAGATTAACACCGCCTTGCACAGTGTCGGCATTTACATTGAGGTCATAGGTTATACTATCGCCAAGAGCTTCACCGGCAACAGGGGAATACGATTTTACACGCAACCCCAAACTGTTTGCCAAACTTTCAACTTCCGAAAGCGCAGTACCGTATTCGACTTCAACCGTGTCGTATTCTTCGCCGTCAACATAGAAAGTTACGGTAAACTTCTGTATTTGCCAATGCGCTATTAAAACGGTATCTGCCTTAATTGCTTGTCCGGTGTATTTTGTGCCGTCCGACAAATACCAGCCGAGAAAATCATAGCCCTTTCGCTCACACGTAGGCGCAGATACGGAAGTGTTCCAATCGACTTTTTTCGCTGATACGCTCGAACCGCCGGCACTATCAAATGTTACCGAAAACGTTTTGATTTTAAAGTGAGCGTGCAGGGAAGTATCCGCATAAATCGGTGCGCCGTCGTATGCCTTACAGGAACTGTTGCTGTTGTGTTCATTTTGAGTACCGTAATACCACCCGACGAAATCATATCCCTCTTTTACGGGATCGGCAGGGAGTGGAACGGTGTTACCAACAAAGACAAGACTATACGAAAAATATTTTGAACCGTAATTGCTTAAATTGGAAAGGGTAATTTGAAAAGTATAATAGTGCTCGAGCGTCCCTGCAAGAACAGCAGAAGACATACCATTTACTTCACGCACCTTTTCTACACCATAGCCTTCGTCCAACAAACTTTCAAATGGATTAAACTTCGGAAATAAGACCGTAAAAAACGTATTTCCAGAAGACAATAAAGCCCCGTACTTGTTAATCACGCTCCCAACAGTTATAACGGTGTCGTCAATATTATTTTTCACTTCTGCTTTAGCAAAAGAGGAATAATTAGATACGTCATAGCGAGTAAATCCATTTTGACTCATAAACGAATTGATTTCCGCCTGCAAAACATCATCCGACGGTTTTGTTACGCCGTTGCTTGCACTCGCATAAGGCATAACTGAAAGGCTGCTGTCTGCGGCATCATCTGCATAAGCAACGGAAGTAGCTTT
>JAFLSA010000122.1 GCA_022511185.1 Eubacterium sp. | reverse complement strand
ATCACAAAGCCTGCGTGCTTAACACTCACCTGAGCACCGCCTACGCTTTTACCTTTCAGGTTACATTCCTCAATAAGTGCGCCTGCAAAATACCCCTCGGGTCTTTTAAAGGTTGAGCCTGCGGAGGGATATTCAAGCGGCTGCTTGTCACGGCGACGGGAAATAAGGTCTTCCATTTTTGCCTTGATTTCTTCCTTATCGCACTTCTTCAGCTTAATATAAAGTCCTGTGATAATACAGCCGTTATCACTGTACGCTGAATGGCGGTAGCTAAGCTTTAACTCTTCATTTTCAAGACAGCCTTTGCTGCCGTTTTCATCAATATGGTCGCACCTGAAAAGCACATCCTTCATCTCTCCGCCGTAAGCGCCTGCCTTCATATAAGCAGCACCGCCGCAGGAGCCTGGAATACCGTAAGCAAATTCAAGCCCAGAAAGTCCGTTTTCATAAGCAAACCTGCATAATTTTATGAGCATTGTACCTGCGCTTACATAAACGGTTTCATCGTCAATAAGCCTGATTTCTGAAAAATGCTCATCAAGAATCATAACACAGGCATCAATACCGCTGTCGTCAACGAGCAGATTTGAGCCGTTGCCGACAGCAACAAGCCTGATTCCTGCCGACTTTGCCTCTTTCACAAAAGCACTTATCTGCTCCTCAGTTTCAGGATAGACAACAAGCCTTGCATTACCGCCGATTTTAAAGGTAGTATGCTTTGACATCGGCTCATTTTCAGCGTATTCACATTTCAGTTTTTTACAAAGCTCAATTAATCTTGTCAAAAATTATCACCAATTATTGTTTTATTTCTTACTTAACCTTGCCGAGAATTGCTGCGCCGATTACACCGGCATCGTTGCCGAGCTGTGCCTTAACAATCTTCGTCTGAATTTTACTGTAAATTGAATATCTTTCAGCCTCAACGTATTTTCTGAGCGGCTTCAAAAGAGTTTCGCCCTCGTTGCATATACCACCGCCAACGCAAACAATCTCAGGCTGAAGTGCATTGACTAAATTAATAAGTCCGCACGCTACATATTTTATGTACTGGTCAACAACCTTTATACCTGCAATATCGCCCTTACGCATTGCATCAAAAGCAGTTCTGCCTGATACTCTGCCTTCTTCAGCCGCAAGCTGATGCATAACTGAATCAGGATTTTCTTCCATAGCCTCTTTAGTCTGTCTGATAAGCGCAGTCGCAGATGCATAAGCCTCCCAACAGCCTTTACGTCCGCAGGTGCACTGCTCACCGTCAACCATAATTACCATATGACCGCACTCACCGCCTGCAAAGTTGACACCGTTTACAATCTTGCCGTCAACGATGATACCTGAGCCGACACCTGTGCCGAGAGTTACTGCAACAAAATTTCTTGAACCGTTTCCTACACCTGCATACGCCTCACCGAGAGCGGCACAGTTTGCATCATTTTCAATATAAACCTTTTCAACACCGAGGCGGTCAATAAGCATCTGCCTTGCAGGAACATTGTTGAAAACAAGGTTATTTGCAAATTCTATAACGCCGTCGCCGTTTACTGTACCCGGTGTGCCTAAGCCGACGGAGTCAATATCCTTCATTGTTATTCCGGCTTTTTCAACTGCCTCAAAGGACACCTTTGCAATATCGTCAAAGATTTCCTGTGCACTTCTCGGGCTGTTCGTTTTAGTCTTAGAGGTTGCAACTATCTCATATTTTTCATTTACAACCGCTGAAACAATATTTGTTCCTCCAAGATCAATTCCAATACTGTACATATTTTTGTCTCCTTTTAACTTATTTTTCAACTGTAGCTTTAATTTTTCCAGATGTCGACCTCTTTGTCCTCAGGCTGAACTGCCTCCATACCGAGGTTTACCATAAGGTCTTTTGCCGCGTTGAAGCCCATCTTCTTCTGACGGTTATTCATTGCCGCCGTTTCAACGATAACGGCAAGATTACGTCCCGGTGTGATAGGTACCGATATTGCAGGAACTCTTACACCGAGTATATTTACGTACTCGTTATCAAGTCCGAGCCTGTCATAAGCCTTGGTGGAATCCCATGCTTCAAGCTGAATTACCATATCAATTTTTTCGCTCGGCTTAACAGCACCCATACCGAAAAGTCGCCTTGCGTCGATAATACCGATACCGCGAAGCTCAATAAAGTGGCGTATATTTGTCGGTGAATTGCCTCTCAGAGTTTTATCGCTGATTTTTCTGATTTCAACAGCATCATCGGCAATAAGTCTGTGACCCCTCTTAATAAGCTCAATTGCGGCCTCACTCTTACCGGCGCCGCTGTCACCTGTGATAAGAACACCTTCACCGTAAACCTCAACAAGCACGCCGTGTCTTGTAATTCTCGGAGCAAGCTCCCTGTTAAGATAAGCGATAAGCGCTGCAAGGAAGGGTGAAGTTTCCTCATCTGTTTTGAGAAGCGGAACCTCATACTTTTCACAAGCGTCAATAAAGTAATCCGGAATCGTCAGTCCTCTTGTAACGACTGCTGCAGCAGGCCTTAAGCCAAGCCAGTAACCAAGTGCCCTGTCACGCTCATCATCACTCATATTACGCAAAAAGCCAAGCTCCGTCCAACCGAGAATCTGAATCCTCAGCGAGTCGAAGTAATCAATATATCCTGTTAAAACAATACCGGGTCTGTTAATCTCTGCAGTAGTGATAAGAATTTCATCAGCCGGTTTTGGCAGATATACTGTCTCAAGATTATGATTTTCAATAATTTTTTCAAGGGATACAGAATAGGTTTGGCTCATATACTTCCCTCCTAAAAGTTATACGTATTTATTATAAAATATTGGAAAGACTTAATCAAGAATTTTTTTAAATAATTAAGATCAGGTAAATTATCATAACATAATATTTACATATTTACCCATTTGTGTTAAAATTATTTAAAGTTTTTTGAAATCGAGGCTGGGTTCATTGAAGAACAAATTAAAAGTAGCAATAGGCACTGATGCTTTTCCGCCTACGACTGACGGCATCAGCAATGTGGCGCAAAATTATGCAAGTCAGATTAACGATAAATTAGGTGAAGCAGTTGTCATCACGCCTAAAAATCCTAATCAGCTTGACTATAAATACAATTACGAAATATTCAGATATAAGAGCTGGTGGGTTCCGTCAAAGGAGGGCTACAGCGTTGGCTGGCCCTTCAAGGATGAGCTTCATCAGGCGATTATTGATATGAACTTTGATATACTTCACTCCCACGCACCGCTTGCAACGAGCTATTATTTCAGGCGTGTTACAGAGAAAAAGAAGATACCTGTTGTTCTTACATATCACACGAAATATGAATACGACGTTGACAAGCGTGTACCTACAAAGCCGGGAAAGGATTTTTCCTACCGCTTTCTTCTTAACAACATCAACGCTGCCGATGAGGTATGGGTAACGAGTGAAGGCACTGTAGAGTCACTGCGCAAAATCGGATACACGGGTGATTATATCGTAATGCCTAACGGCTGCGATTTGCCGATTATGAACGTGTCCGATGGCGACATTGCAATGATTAAGCGCAAGCACAACGTGCCGGACAACGTGCCTATTCTTCTGTATTGCGGCAGAATGATTTGGTATAAAAACATCAAGCTTATTCTTGATGCCTGTGCGAAAATGAAAAATGACGGCAAAGAATTTAAGCTGATTATGCTCGGCTTTGGTGCAGATGAAAGGGCGATAAAGCGTTACGCCTTTAAATCAGGCTTAAAAAATGATATTATCTGGACGGGCAAAATACTCGAAAGACAGGAAATACAGGGTTATTACGGCATTGCAGATATTCTTCTTTTTCCGTCAGTGTTTGACACGAACGGACTTGTTGTAAGAGAGGCTGCTGCCTGCGCAACTCCAAGTTTGCTGATACATGGGAGCTGTGCAGCTGAAGGCATCACCGACGGTGAAACAGGCTTTTTATGTATGGAAAGCGCACATTCAATCGCATCAACTCTTGAGAAAATTATGGATAATAAAGCGCTCCTCAGGGCTGTAGGCAAGAAAGCACAGACAGATATTTACATAAGCTGGGATGACGCAGTCAAAAAAGCATATGATAGATATAAAATTGTAATTGAAAATTTCAACAGAAAGAACAAATAAAACTAAACCTCCGATATTAAAATCGGAGGTTTTCTTATACCTAAATCTAATGTGTCATAAATTCAATTATTTCATAGAATGGAAAAGAAATTTAAGGAGTTGAATTTATGTTTAATTATGTAAAAAAATTACAATACCCTGTAAATATAAAAAATCCTGACCCAAAAGCCGCAGCTATCATTATAAGTCAATACGGAGGTCCTGACGGCGAGCTTGGCGCATCACTTCGCTATCTCTCACAGCGCTACTCAATGCCTTACCCAGAGCTTAAAGGCTTGCTTACTGACATAGGTTTAGAGTACATACAAGAGAGGTTTTCTCTCTCATATGCCTCAATTTCCTGCGTTCCCGCAAGGATTTTCCCCTGCCATTTTTCAGGTA
>JAFLSA010000121.1 GCA_022511185.1 Eubacterium sp. | reverse complement strand
GGTACAGATGCAATGTCGGCGGTGAGCCTTGCTGTTCCTATAGAAACGCTGATTCAGATTCCGGGCTACTGTCTCGGTACCGGCGGCGCGATTGCAGCAGGTATTCTGCTCGGCAAGCGAGAGAGGGAAAATGCCTCTGAGCTGTTTTCGCTGACATTTCTGATAACTCTTATTGTGGGCATTGCATTTGCCGCAGCGTCATTTTTCACGGCTGAACCTATCGCGCGTGTACTCGCATCAGGCGGTAACCTTATGCCGCTTACAAAAGATTATATATTCGTGAGTATGCTTGGCGCACCTGTCATTGGAACAGGTCTTTTGATGGTGAGCTTCTTAGGCGTCGAAAACCATCCCGAGCTTGCGTCGGCATATTTGATTGTTTCAAATGTTATTAATCTGATTTTTGACTTCATATTTTTAAAATTCACGCAGCTGGGCACTGCCGGCGCGTCACTGTCTACAGTTCTCGGATTTTTGCTCGGTATGGCGGTTTTGATTTTGTATGTACGCTCTCCGAAGCGTATGATAGGATTTACAAAAGTAAAATCCCTTTCCCCTTTTAAAACCGCAATTGTAACCGGCGCGCCTGTTTTCATATTCATGATAATGACGTTTATAAAAACGCTCGGTCTTAACGTTATCATTATAAATCTGACAGGAGAAGACGGCATGACAATATATACCGTCTGTGAAAACGTGCTTATGATTGTTGAGATGCTGACGGCCGGAATAATCGGAGTTATTCCGAACATGGCGGGAATTCTTTATGGCGAGAAGGATTATTACGGCATCCGTGCGCTTTGCAAAAAAACTCTTACATACAGCATAATAACCGCCGCTATGGCATTTATTCTGATTATGATATTCACCAAATGGGTAGCAGCAATGTTCGGAATAGACGATTCTTCTCTTCTGGGCGAGACCGCAGCTGCTCTGAGGCTGTTTATACTTTGTCTGCCGGCATATGTATGGAATAAATTCCTGATAAGCTACTACGAGTCGATTGAGGAGTCAAAGCAGGCGAGCATTATCACATTTGTTGAGAACGGATGTTACTTACTGCCGGCGGCGCTTATCGGAATATTGATCGGGTTAAAAGCCGGCGGTACGGGTATGAACGGTTTAGCTTTGGGGTTTGTTATATCAGAGCTTTTGACGGCGTTTACCGCATATGTATACCGGAAAAAGAAGCATAAGGGCAGTGATTTTTACCTGCTGCCTGCCGAAAATCCCGGCAAGTGTCTTGACTTTACAATAAAAGCACAGATGGATGAAACACCGCTTGTGCCAAAGGAAATAAGAGAGTTCTGTAAAAATAACGGCATCGGCGCGGACAAGGCAAATTTAGCGGCGGTGGCGGCGGAGGAAATGACCGTCAACTGCATAAAATACGGCGGAAAAAGCTCGGCCTGGATCGACGTAAGTCTGCTGATCGAAGATGATAAATTGCAGCTTCGCATACGTGACAACGGCGCGCCGTTTAATCCGACGGAATACGATAGCGACAGCGACGGATTTGACATTCACGGCATTGAACTTGTTAAAAAGATCTCATCAAGGATAAACTATATAAGAGCAATTGATTTAAATAATACAGTAATTGAATTTGACATATAGGAGGTTTTGAAATGAAAAAGACAAATGATACCGCATTTGAGTTTGAATTTGTGCCTGTGACAAAGCTGTTTGAGGCTCAAGCCATGGCAAATCCGGACAAAATTGCGGTAGTGTGCGGAAGTGACAGTCTTACATACTGTGAGCTTAACGTGCGCGCAAACCGTATTGCGAACACGCTGATCGATCTGGGCGTGACGCGCGAGAATACGGTTGGAGTTCTGCTTGACAGAGAAGTTAATGTCTACGCCGCACGTCAGGGCATTTTAAAATCAGGCGGCGCGTTTGTTGTCGCATCGCCGGAATATCCCGAGGACAGAGTAAGCTATATTTTTGAAGATTCGGGCGTAAAATTCGTGCTCACTACATCCGAAATAAAATCAAGCTACGGCGATATGTGGGATAAACTCGACTGCAGGCCGCTGCTTATTGAGGAATTATTGAAAAATACCAATGACGATAATCCCGATACGGGAATAGCGGATAATGATTTGTGTTATTGCATTTACACTTCAGGTTCAACCGGTAAGCCCAAGGGCGTGATGATCGAGCATGGGAACCTGGCAAATTTCGTTAATACTAATCCGAAGAACTACGAAACGATAGGAATTACCGAAAAATCTTCGGTTTTTCTCGCGCTTGCGGCAATGACCTTTGATGTGTCGATCATGGAGGAATTTATTCCGCTCACAAGCGGCATGACAGCGGTTATCGCAACCGATGAGGAAATTCAGAACCCCGATCTGCTTGCGGACGTAATAGCTGAAAACGGGGTTGACGCGATATGCACAACACCATCGTTTTTATCGGTACTTCTGGATATTCCGAAGGTCAGGGAGATATTAAAGCAGGTCAAGGTATACGATATCGGAGCTGAAGCCTTTCCGGGTGGATTGTATGAAAAAATTACAGCGGTAAACCCTGATGCGTATATTATGAACGGCTACGGCCCGACAGAGACAACGATAAGCTGCACGATGAAAATAATCACAGGCGGTGAAAATATCACAATCGGTACGCCTAACGCGAATGTGTTCACTTATATAATTGACGAAAACGGCAATGAACTGCCTGACGGTCAGGTAGGCGAACTGCTTATTTGCGGCAAAGGGGTCGGACGCGGATATGTTAATCTGCCGGAACGCACGGCAGAGGCATTTATCGAATTTCGCGGTATGCGTGGTTACAAGTCGGGTGATTTGGCGCTTATTAATTCCGACGGCGAAATCGAGTTCCACGGACGCAAGGATAATCAGGTGAAGCTGCGCGGTTTGCGTGTCGAGTTAGGTGAGATCGAAGAGGTCATAAACAGCTTCCCGGAGGTTACAAACTCTATTGCTATCGCTGTTGATAACACCTATATTTGCGCATATTATACGGCCGCGCGCGAGGTTACGCCTGAGGAATTATCCGACTACTCGGCGGAAAAGCTTGCGTATTATATGGTGCCGGATGTATGGATACAGCTTGAGGAAATGCCGCTCACGCAAAATATGAAAATCGACAAAAAGGCTCTTCCCAAACCCATAATGAAGCAGGGCGATAATGAAGTGCCAAAGAATAAAACGCAGCAAAAAATATTTAACATTGTAGCAGCTGTTACCGGCAACAGCAATTTCGGTATAAATACCGATTTCTACCGCGCGGGGCTTTCATCTCTGGGCGCAATGCAGCTTAATGTGCGTCTGGCTGAGGAATTCAATATTGCAATAAAGACGAGCGATATACACAGAAACAATACCGTGGTTATGCTTGAAAAATTCATAGAGGATGCTCCCGCACTTGACGCTCATGAAGAACGCGAAACGTATCCGCTGACAGGTTCGCAGAAAGGAATATATGTCGAGTGTGCTAAAAATCCTGAAAGCACGGTTTATAATATACCATTTCTATTCACGCTTGACGATAATATTGACGTTGACGCGCTTAAAAACGCGGTCACAAGGACGGTTGCCGCGCACAGCTATATGACAGCACGGTTCGGCGTGAATGATAGCGGTGAGCTTTATCAGAGGCCGTGTCCGGAGGAATTTGTGCCGGAAATCATAAACACCACGGACGCGGAGTTTGAAAAGCTGCGCCCGAATCTGGTGCGTCCGTTCACTCTGGAGGGCGGACTTCTGCTTCGGATTGAGATTTATATTACCGAAACAAAGAAATATATGTTTGTCGATTTTCACCACATTATGGCGGACGGCAACTCGTACGATATATTCTTTGAAGATTTAAACAGCGCATATTGCGGAAAAGAGCTTATCTCTGAAACGTATACAGGCTTTGACGCGGCTGTTACCGAGGAAAAGGAGATTAAGCACGGTAATTATGAAAAGGCTGCGCTGTATTATGACAGCGTTTTCTCAGGAGTTGAAACAGAGTCGCTGCCGATTTTTGATAAAAAGGGCAGCAAGCCGGCAAAAGGACTGTTAAATCGCAAGCTTGCGATAAGTTATAAGGCTGTCTCTGATGCATATGAGAATTTAGGCGTCACCCCGAGCACATTGTTTACGGGCGTGTTCGGTGTTCTCGCGGCGCGCTATTCCGGCGCGAATGACGCACTGTTCGCGACAATTTACAACGGCAGAAACGATTCGCGTCTTGAAAACACAGTGTGTATGCTTGTGAAAACTTTGCCGGTCTACTGCAAGTTTGATGATAAGACGACGGTCAGCGCGTATATGACAGCCTTGCAGGAACAGCTTATGAACTCCATGGCAAACGATATATTCCCGTTTGCCGATATTGCGGCGAAATACGGGATAAATTCCGATTTGATATTCGCGTATCAGGCGGAGCTTTCGGATGATTATCCGCTCGGTGATACGATCGCGAAGGGCGAAGACTTGTCGCTTGATTTACCGAAGGAGCCGCTGCTTATTCAGGTGCGGCTCTACGACGGCGAATATTATCTGACGGCTGAATACCGCTCGGATTTATATGA
>JAFLSA010000120.1 GCA_022511185.1 Eubacterium sp. | reverse complement strand
AACCAATCTTTTCCGCCAATACTTCGTTAAATTATTTTTGAATACGGCAGTATGCAAAAATAATTGTGCCTTGTCTTGACGCAAAATCTTTGCCCCAAAACTGCAAGGCACCTAAAATACAAATTTATGAGTAGATTTGTGCATTTCTTTGTTGCGGGCATACTCGCGTATGGCAAGACAAAAAATGTGCAAAGATGCCATCATTTTGCATTTTAGGCATATTATTTCGGCTATCGCCAACTTAGGCAAAGCAAATCAAATCCGAACTGTATTCGGATTTGGCAACTATAAACAATTTATAAAATTAATTTATTAATATTGATTATATAATTTTAGTGTGATATTATTTTCAACAAGCAAAGTTTCTTACTGATAGATGGGAGGGCTGAACAAGGTGAAGGAAGTTGTAATTTCAGCAGATTCAACGTGTGATTTACCGCCTCATATTATTGAAGAAAACGGTATCGTCATTACACCTCTTTCTGTCCTTTTAGGCGATAAGTCATATCTTGACGGCGTAGACGTTTTCCCTGGTGATATTTATGAATATGTTGAAAAAACAGGTATTCTGCCTAAAACGTCGGCTGTTACGCCTGCTCAGTATTATGAGGTGTTCGAAAAAGCGGCTAAAGAGGGAAAGTCGGTTGTGCATATCTCCCTTTCCTCAGCTATTTCCTCAAGCTATCAGAATGCCTGCATTGCGGCAGCTGAGTTTGATAACGTTTATTGTGTTGACTCAAAGAGCCTTTGCACAGGTATGGGCCTTTTGGTTTTAAAGGCTTGTGATTTCAGAGCTAAAGGCTTTGATGCAAAAAAGATTGCAAACAGAGTTAATTCACTCGTGCCAAAGGTTAGCACAACATTTGTTCTTGATAATCTTGAATATCTGCACAAGGGTGGCAGATGCTCCGGCGTAGCAAAATTCAGCGCAAACGTTCTCGGTATCAAGCCGAGTATTGCAGTTGATCCAAAGACAGGCGCACTGGACGTTGCTAAAAAATATCGTGGTAAAATGGACGTTGTCTATAAGCAGTATATAAACGACTGCCTAAAGGATATCAACAAAATAGACACTTCAAGAATCGTTATTGCAAACAGCGGCGGTATCAGCCCTGACATTATCAGCTTTGCAAAGGGCGTTATTGAGGGAAAGGCAAGCTTTGGCGAGGTTATTCTTGCAGATGCAAAATGCACGATTTCTTCTCATTGCGGACCGAAAACACTTGCTATATTCTATATAAGAAAATAAAACAATAAAGCACTATGTAGGGCGTACCCATAGTGCTTTTACTTTATACAGATTGTAAACCGTAGAGGAAGAAAGGGTACACAATGAGCCTTAAAAATGATATTTTATTTGAGCTCCTCAAAAGGGAAAATTACATAAGCGGTCAGGAGCTTGCTGAAAAATTCGGCAAGAGCCGTGCAGCTGTGTGGAAGGCTGTGCAAAATCTTATCAAGGACGGATATGAAATTGACGCAGTTACGAACAAGGGTTATAGACTTACGGAAAATAACGATACTATTTCTGCAAGGAAAATAAAACTAAATTTAAAAGAAAAGATTGACGTGTTCTATTATCCGTCGGTTGACTCAACGAATAATTGCTGTAAAAGGCTTCTTGCCGACTCAAAGCAGGGCGTGTTTTTAGTAACTGCCGACAGCCAGACGGCAGGCCGGGGGAGACAGGGTAAGAGCTTTTATTCACCTGCATTGACAGGTGTTTATTTCAGCCTTGTTATAAGACCTCATTCAAGCCTGCAAAATGCCGTTACAGCCACAACGGCGGCGGCAGTTGCGGTGTGCAGGGCGATAGAAAAGCTCACTGACCGAAAGCCGAAAATCAAGTGGGTGAACGACGTTTACCTTGACGGAAAAAAGATTTGCGGAATTTTAACTGAAGCAATCACAAATTTTGAAGAGGGGACTGTTGACAGCGTTATTATCGGAATCGGTATTAATATAAAAACTATTGATTTTCCTGATGATGTTGAAAATGCAGGCACTCTCGGTGAAAAAATCAGCCGAAGCCGTCTTATCGCAGAGGTTACAAATGAACTGCTGAGTATTGCAGAAAGTGATTATAACAGCTTTATTGATTATTACCGAAGCCATTCCTTTGTAATCGGTGAACAAATTAAAATCATACAAAACGGCAGAGTGACTCCTGCAACTGCAGTTGCGATTGATGAAACAGGCGGACTTGAGGTCGAGCTTGACAGCGGCGAGCATAAAGTCCTTCGCAGTGGCGAGATAAGTATAAGAAAGATATAATTGAACACAAAAAATGCACCTGAATTATAGGTGCATTTTTTTACAGCTTCACAATATCAGTAACAGTTAAAACATTATCTTTAACCTTAAAGTGTATATCAAAATTCAGATATTTAACGCCGTAAATTCTGTCAGGTAAATCCTGATACGCAGGGCGTGGGTCGTGACGGAGTATGCCGATAATTCCTGCCTGCTTTTCTTTCGGTATCACATCAAGCAAATCTTTCGGAAAATTTACATTTAACGAATAATCTATGAACTCTTCGGCAAATCCCTGTATGGCGTCAGGTCTGCTGTCGGTATAGGTGATGTACGGCTTGATATCATAAATCGGTGTGCCGTTCATCATATCAACAGAGCTGACGTGAATTATCGGTCCAAGCTCCTTTGTATATTCTACCCTTTCAAGCTTAACGCAGGACATACCTATCGGGTTTGGTCTGAAGGGTGAGCGTGTGGCAAATACGCCTTTTCGCTTTTCTCCGCCAAGCCTCGGCGGTCTTACAGTGGGGGACCAGCCTTCACGCTTGTTTTCGCTGAATTCCCACAAGAGCCATAGGTGAGAGAATTCCTCAATGCCCGAAAGTGCCTCTTTCACCCTGTATTCAGGCTCGAAAATTATCCGTCCTGTAAGCTCATTTACAATTCCGCTTTGTCTGGGTATGCCGAATTTGTCGGGCATATCCGTTTCAATCCTTGCAATTATTTTCATATTGTTACCTTATTATAAATTCCTTGACAACACCGAGTAAATCTCTTAAATAAAATGTCGGTTTATCAAAATACGTTGACGGTGCGCTTATTCTGTGAACGTTATCAAATCCGTTCTTTTCGCAGATCATCGTTGCTCTTTTAAGATGATAGTCTGATGACACAACCGCAATATCTGTGCTGAGGTCATTTTCCTCGATTATCTGCTTTGAAAAAGCAATGTTTTCATTAGTGTTCGTGCTGTTTTCCTCAAGGTAAAGCCTTGACGATTCAATGCCTTTTTCAGTCAAAATGTTGTACATACACTGTGCTTCTGTGATTTGCTCACCGTTTCCCTGACCGCCTGAAAGCACGGCAATGCTGTCGGGATTACTGATCATATAATCATATGCAGCATTGATTCTTGATTTGAGCGTATAGCTTGGCGTCGTTCCGTGCACGGCGCAGCCGAGAACGATTACGGTATTCTCATTTTCCGCATCAGTCCTTGTGGCTGAAAGCATACTGCCGAGAGTTACCGAAAAACAAATTATACCGATACATAAAACCGTAAATACAGAATTCAGCACAATTTTTCCTTTCTTGCTTTTGTAATGTTTTTTGCAAAAAGCAATTATTCTTTTCAGAAAAATTCCGACAAGTATTACAGCAAGAGATAGAAATGCACCGATTACAGAGCCGATATTAAAAATAATTCCAAACACAGGGGCTACAAACATATACAAATAATAGCCCCCAAAGCCAATGAGCAAAAGCTGAATGATTATTCTGATTATTGTTCCTATTTTAATTTTTTTGAGCTTATTCATTTTTGCTACCCTTTATTTTCTTAAACATAAATACTGAAAACAGCACGAGTATCAAAATACACGCAAGTATGTAAATGTAAAAAACAAATAAGTTGTACCAATGCAGTATTCTGAAAAGTGCAAAGACGGGCATTATCAGGGAGAATATGGTGAACAAATAAACCTCAAGATAAGAGGAATTTTTTATTTTTTCAATTTCAGAGGAATATTTTACAAAGCCTGTGAAAAAGATAATCAGCGAAACGACAAAAAGAATCATACAAAGCACTAAAAGATAAATCTCAATAAACACGTAAAACGGTCTGACGTTAAATAGCTTTAGCTCAAGTACACCGCCGATTACGTTTGATGCAAATGCAAGGGAAAAAGCAATTATCTCCGATATCAAAAATTTTGCTCTGCTCTTTTTTTCTGCATTTATGTCTTGTGATTTTTCAATTTCTATTATCTCCGGCTCAGGCTTTACCCCTGTTAAAAGTTCATCAATTGTTATGTCAAGCGCTTTTGCAATGTCAGGCAAAAGCGTAATGTCGGGAAAGCCGTCGCCGTTTTCCCATTTTGAAACGGCTCTGTTGCTGACGTTCAATATCTCGGCAAGCTGAATTTGAGTAAGGCCCTTTTCTTTTCGCTTTGAATTGATTATTTTTCCTGTTCGCTTTGCGTCCATATGTCTCCCTCCCTAAGGGTTAAACAAATATTCGAAATTGCTTTAAAGTGAAATCGTTTTCTCGCCTGTCTTTATTGTAGCAGATATGACGAAAAAAGACAATGTACGCTTAAAGGAACAATTCCACGTTGCGTGGAATTGCCTGAAAAACCCC
>JAFLSA010000012.1 GCA_022511185.1 Eubacterium sp. | reverse complement strand
GTTAATCCGACAAACGTTATGGGCGCAACGAAGAGAATTACTGAACTGATTGTTCAGAATATGAATGAAATCAGCGAGAATACGGAATATGCCGCCGTGCGCTTTGGAAACGTTCTCGGCTCTCATGGCTCGGTAATTCCAATTTTTAAAAAGCAAATTGAAAACGGCGGTCCTGTCCGTGTAACTCACCCTGATATCACACGTTACTTTATGACGATACCTGAAGCGGCTCAGCTTGTATGCCAGGCAGGCGGTCTTGCAAAGGGCGGGGAAATATTCGTTCTTGATATGGGCGAGCCCGTTAAAATTATAGATCTTGCTGAAAATCTCATCAAGCTTTCAGGCTTTACTGTTGATGAAATCGGAATTGAAATTACAGGTCTCAGACCGGGTGAAAAGCTCTACGAAGAGCTTGCAATGGATACCGAGCTTGAAACAAGACAGAAAACTGCTAACGAAAAGATTTTTGTAAATCAGCCAACCGAAATCAATAAAGAGCAGTTTTATAAAATGCTTGACAGCCTGAGTGATATCAATGACGAAAACGTAAGAGAAAAGCTCAGGTTATTTGTTCCTAATTTTCATCAGGCTGAAAATTAATAAAAGAATAACATATAAAATTTAGTAAAGCAAAGAGGTAATCAAAATGCTATTTAAACCCGAATACGATGAAAACGGCAAAAAAATTCTCTGTCAGATGAATGGTATCAACTCCGAAATGATGATGGACATTTACGTGCAGAAGATGAAAAAGGGCGATGCTCTGGCAATTGATGAAAAGGACAACGAGTGCGCAATCCTTCTGCTTTCAGGCAGTGTTAATTTTACTGTCGGCGATAAGATTGATGAGAACTGCACCAGAGAAAATCCTTTTCAGAAAACGCCGTATGCAGTCCATTTCTGCAAGGAAACAAAAGCAATTGTTACTGCTCTTGAGGACAGCGAAATCCTTGTTCAGATGACGGATAATGAAAAAACATGGGAGCCTGTATTCTATAATCCCGACAACTGTCTTTATCAGGAATTCGGCAAGGGACAGTGGAATGGCACAGGCCACAGAATCGTATCAACAATGTTTGACCTTGACAATGCTCCATACTCAAATATGGTAATGGGTGAGGTATTCAATCAGCCGGGTCGCTGGTCGAGCTACCCTCCTCACCATCATCCTCAGCCTGAGCTTTACTATTATCAGTTTGACCATCCCGAAGGTTTTGGTGCAGGCTTTGAGGGAGATACACCGTATAAGACAGAAAATGGCACGTGCCTTTGTATAAGAGGCGGAAATGCACATCAACAGGTAACTGCACCGGGATATGAGATGTATTACGTATGGCTTATCCGTCATATTGAAGGCGATCCGTGGGACAAAACGAGAATTTATGTTCCCGAATATGAATGGCTTGCAAACGCAGACTAACCACTTTTTTTGCATAAATTTACACGATTTATGAATATTTTTGCAAAAAAATTGAAATTTCTTATTGACTTTGCAAATCAAATGTGCTAAATTACTTAAAGCACAAGGGCATTCCCCTTGAAATATAATTTATGAATATTATTTTGGAGGACTAAAAAATGAAATTAGCAAAAAGAATTTTAGCAGCTTTGCTTGCTGTGGCTATGGTTGCCGTTTTATTTGCAGGCTGCACAAATGGTACTGAAGGCACAGAGACAAAAACTCTCACAATGGCTACAAACGCTGAGTTCCCACCTTATGAGTACTTTGAGAATGAGAAGATTGTTGGTATTGACGCTGAAATTGCACAGGCAATCTGTGACAAGCTTGGCTATGAGCTTGTAATTGAGCATATCGACTTTGACTCAATCATCCCCGGTATTCAGGGCGGCAAGTACGATTTCGGTATGGCTGGCTTAACTGTAACCGAGGAGCGTCTTGCTAACGTAAACTTCACTCAGTCATATGCAACAGGTATTCAGGCAATCATCGTTGCTGAAGGCTCAGACATCAAGACTGCTGACGATCTCTTCAACGGCGGCATCACAATCGGTGTACAGAAGGGTACAACAGGTGACCTCTACAGCACTTGGGATATCGAGGACGAAGGTCTCGGCACAGTTGAGAGATTCAACAAGGGTGCAGATGCTGTAATGGCTTTGACATCAGGCAAGGTTGACTGTGTTGTTATCGACAACGAGCCTGCAAAGGTATTCGTTGAAAAGAATGCCGGCTTAGCTCTTCTTGACACTGCATATGCAGAAGAGGAATATGCAATCGCAGTAGGCAAGGATAACGAGGATCTTCTTAAGGAGCTTGACACAGCTCTCAGCGAGCTTATCGCAGACGGTACAGTACAGAAGATCATTGATAAGTATATCCCTGCTGAGTAATAAGTAAGTATTGTTTTAATTATTAAGGGCAAAGTTGTTTTATGGCTTTGCCCTTTTTCTAGCTGTTTAAAAAATTGATTAGGAGGAGTCTTATGAGTGCTTGGTTTCAGAACTTTGTCGAGCAGTTTACAATGGCGTTCATTACAGACAACCGTTGGAAGTACATTTTAAAGGGTCTTGGCAATACTCTGCTCTTAACCTTCTTTGCTTTGATTATGGGCGTTGTTATCGGTATTGTCGTTGCCGCAATACGCTCAACGTATGACAAGCAATATTCAGATTTGAAAAAAGGCGCCGGCAAAACTCTGCTTGCGTTTTTTGACAAGGTGTGCAAGGTCTATCTGACTGTTATCCGAGGAACTCCCGTAATGGTGCAGATTCTGATTATCTTCTTCGTAATAATGGCAAGCTCTAAAAACAAAATACTCTGCGGTGTTATCGCCTTTGGTATCAATTCAGGCGCATATGTTGCCGAAATTATACGAAGCGGTATTATGAGTATTGATCAGGGACAGATGGAGGCAGGCCGCTCTCTCGGCTATAACTACATACAGACAATGTGGTATATCGTTCTTCCGCAGGCATTTAAGAATATCCTGCCGTCACTTGCAAATGAGTTCATCGTTCTCCTTAAGGAGACTTCCGTCGCAAGCTACGTTGGCGTTGTTGACTTAACGGGCGGTGCAAATATCATCAGGGGAATCACTTACCAGAGCTTTTTCCCTCTCATTGCTATCGCAATTATCTATTTGACAATGGTAATATTCTTTACAAAGCTTGTTAGCTTGCTTGAAAGGAGGCTGAAGAACAGTGAGCGATAATGCAATCATTCAGGTAAAAGATTTAAAAAAGCATTATAACGGCGCTGAAATAAAGGCTCTCGATGGCGTCAGCGTTGACATTAACAAGGGCGAAGTGGTTGTTATTATCGGTCCGTCAGGAAGCGGTAAGAGCACGCTTTTGCGCTCGCTTAATCTCCTTGAAATACCCACAAGCGGTTCAATCATTTTTGAGGGAACAGATATTACAGACAGCTCTGTCAATATAAATATCCACAGGCAGAAAATGGGTATGGTTTTTCAGCACTTCAATCTTTTCCCACACTGGACAATTTTAAAGAACATCACACACGCTCCTATGAAGCTTTTGAAAAAGAGCAAGGCCGAGTCTGAAAAAACAGCACTTGATTTGCTCAAAAAGGTTGGACTTGAGGACAGAGCAAACGCATATCCCTCACAGCTTTCAGGCGGTCAGAAGCAGCGTGTTGCAATCGTCAGAGCGCTTGCTATGAATCCTGACGTTATGCTTTTTGACGAACCTACATCTGCGCTTGACCCTGAGCTTGTAGGTGAAGTATTAAACGTTATGAAGGATCTGGCAACACAGGGTATGACAATGGTTTGTGTCACTCACGAAATGGGCTTTGCCCGTGAGGTTGCCGACAGAGTTATATTTATGGCAGACGGTGTAATTGTTGAGGAGGCAACTCCTGATATTATGTTCACAGCACCTAAAGACCCAAGACTCCAGCAATTCTTAAAATCAATATTGTAAAAAAAAGGACTATCAAACTGATAGTCCTTTTATGGTTATATGTTATAATTATTCTACAATCAGAATGCAAGCAGGAGACTATTTGTTATGAAATCAAATTATAATTTGCTTATCGGCGCGCTAAAAACATTTAATGATTTTACAGGGAATAATGTGAAAAAGGATTTTATTTATATCTATGATGCTTTCGGTTTTTCAGAATTATTGTCAAAATATCCGATACAGGAAGCTGCAGGAAACGGAAGTGAAATAGAGAAAGTCCTAAATCTACTTAGTTGGTGTAGTGAAAATGTTCTTCACAACGGTGAAACAAAGGACGTTGAGTTTATTCCAAAAACGTCACTGGATATTTTAAACTATTCCTATAAAAAAGGACGAGAATACGGTGTGTATTGCAGACTGCAGGCTATTGTATTTACAGAATGTTGTTTAGCTTTGGGAATAAAGTCAAGAATTTTGCATTGCCTGCCTTTTAGTCCATATGATTTTGATACGCATGTTGTGTCTATAGTATACATTAATTCTCTGAAAAAATGGATTATGTTAGATGCCGGGAACAATCGTTATTTTATGGATGAAAAAAATATGATTTTATCTCCGATGGAAATAAGAGAAAGACTGGGTAATGATGATTACATAAAATGTAATGTTGATGATGAAGCTTATAAATATTATATGGCAAAAAATCTATTCTATTTTAAATCTTTGCAAAACAATACTTTTGGCTCTGATCTGCAAGCCGAGCAAGAAACAATTTACTGTATACCTAAAGGATTTAATGTTTTAGAAAGAGAAATAGCATATTGCAAATATGCTATAAAAAATTGTCCCGACTTTCTTGTTGCTGATTGGGAAAAGGCTCTTGAAGAATACAGTAAGAGAACCTCTTTTATAAATTTAGATGCAGATGTGTTTTTTGCTTAGGCAAAGCAAAATAAAACATAAGGGCACCTTCCTAACAGAGGGTGCCCTTATGATAGTCCTTAGTTTTTTCTCAAAATTATTTAGTGTTATTATTGATCGTATCATAATCAACGTACTGCTGGCCCGGCGTTGGTGCTTTTCCGCCGTTTTTTACAGTAAGCATTTCGCTTACCGTAACTATCTGATAGCCTTCTTTAATAAGCTGTGGAACAAGCTTTTTTACAGCATCGGCAGTTGACGGATAAATGTCATGCATCAGAATGATTGAGCCGTCGTAAACATGTTTTATTGTAAAATTATAAACGGTGTCTGCATTTTTGTATTTCCAGTCCTGTGGGTCAACCGACCAGTAAGCAATCGGCAATCCTTCCTTCTTGCATTCCTGTTGAATTGCCGATGACATAGTACCGCCCGGACATCTGAATATTGTAGGATACTGTCCACTCGCATTTTTGATAGCATCACTGCTCTTTTTTATATCGTTTGCAGTTACTTTTTTGCCGTAATGGCTGTGGTCGTATGTATGGTTGCCAAGCTCACAGCCAAGCTCGATTTCTTTTTCTAAGCACTTTTTATTAGAATTGTTAATTCTTGACCCGCACATAAAGAAGGTTGCCCTTGCGCCGTATTTTTCAAGCACTTTTAAGATTTCTTCAGTTGAATTTTTTCCATCTTGTGCATAAGCAGGACCGTCGTCAAAAGACAGTGCCACAATAGGCTTATTCGGATCAATATCTGCAGGCATAACAATTTTTTCTGCAATTTCTATACTGCCGGTCTCGCTCCACTCGCCGTAAATATTTTTATCGTCAAGCGTTATGAAAGACCTTGCCCGAACAAAATAGATATCCTTTGGAGTCAGCTTTTCTACCTTAAAACCAACCTCTGTAAGTGTTTCTTTAACAGAGTCGCTGAAGTCTTCATTTTTACTGTATTCAAGCTCGTATCCTGAGGCATTTTTTTGCTCTGTCCATTCTATGCTTAAAATCCCTTCTTCGGGCGATGATAAAGCAATATCCATAACAGACGGCAGTGCATATGCCGTTATTGTCTGTGCCTCTTCACTCTCATATAAATTATTGTTGAAATATTTGTATGCCGTTACCTTCAGCTTATATACGGCACCGCCTTCAATATCCTTTAACTGATATGAGCAGATTGTACCGTCCTGAATATCGTCGAGCTTTTCATATTCTTCCTTTTTTTCGTCAAACGAATAGATAAAATATCCGTCAGCTTTTTTTACCTTGTCCCATTCAATGCTTAAGGAACTGCTTGTGTTGTCTGCCATAACAACTTTCTTTACTGCATCAACACTCTTTGCGTTTACAACTGCAATTGATGCACAAGCTCCGACAAGGACAGCAATAATAATCAGACAAGTTAAAATCTTTATTTTCTTTGCCAAGATTTCATCTCTCCCGTTTTGATTATATAAATATAAAAAATATCAATCTGTTTATGCTATAATTATAATACTGCAATTTACAAAAATCAACAATTATTACAAAAAGTTAAAATTTGGTTACATTGTACAAAAATCACCTATAATTCTCTGCTTCTTTTATTAATTTCAAGTTGACCTCAGGTGAAGTTAGTGTTATTATATTACTAATTATTATTTAAAACATATTATTTGGAAAAGTGTTTTTTGTATAGGAGGACGCTTGATGGAAGGTTTAAGCATTATACTGATTTGTTTCCCTTTTTTGAGTGCGTTGCTTTTGAGCATATTCAAAAACGATAAAATAAGACAAATAGTTACATATGTAAGCAGTGTCACCGTTATAGGTATAGCATTGACGTTTGCTGCAAAATATTTTATGTCAAAAAGCAGTGGCTTATCATTCTTCACCGAAACAGAAATTATTGATTACACTATGATGGGCATTGAAGCATTTTTGATGATGCTTGTAACTGTACTCAGTATTAAATACAAGCAATATTTTGCTGCAGTGCTTTCTATTGTACAAACTGCATTAATATTCTGGTATGAGCTTAGCGGAAGCGCTCCTCATCAGGAAATTAAAGAATTATACGTTGATAATCTCACGGTTATTATGGTGCTTATCGTCGCCGTTATCGGCACGCTTATCACGGTTTATGCTTGCGGATATATGAAGGATTATCATAATCATCATACGGAATTTAAGGACAGGAGAAAATATTTCTTCTCACTGCTTTACGTGTTCCTCGGAGCAATGTTCGGCCTTGTTCTTTCAAACAGCCTTATCTGGATGTATTTCTTCTGGGAAATCACAAGCGTCGTATCCTTCCTGCTTATCGGATACACAAAAACGCCTCAGGCAATTCGCAACTGCTTCAGGGCTTTGTGGATGAACCTTCTCGGCGGCTGCGGCTTTGCAGGAGCAATCGTAATTTCGGGAATTCGTTTTAACATAACGGATATGCAGAGTCTTATTCTCCGTGACGGTACAGTCGTTATTATCCCGGTTATTCTTCTTTCCTTTGCCGCTCTTACAAAGAGCGCTCAGCTTCCGTTTTCAAAATGGCTTCTTGGTGCAATGGTTGCGCCTACACCGTCCTCAGCACTCCTTCACAGTGCAACGATGGTTAAGGCAGGCGTGTATTTGCTTCTCAGGTTATCCCCTGTTCTTGCAGAAAATTATGCAGGAACGATGGTAAGCCTTGTCGGCGGTTTTACGTTCCTTATTATGTCAATGCTTGCAATTACTGTAAGCGACGGTAAAAGGGTGCTTGCCTACTCAACAATTTCAAATCTCGGCTTGATTGCAGCGTGTGCGGGCATAGGCGTTGAGGAGACTGTCTGGTCGGGCATATTCCTTTTGATTTTCCACGCTGTGTCAAAATCACTTTTATTCCAGACAGTCGGCGCTATCGAAAACTCAACAGGCTCAAGAGATATTGAAACGATGCACGGTCTTGTACGCCGTCATCCGCACCTTGCGTGGACGCTCGTTATCGGTATTGCAGGTATGTTCCTTGCGCCATTTGGTATGCTGATTTCAAAGTGGGCTGCACTTAAAGCTTTTATTGACAGTGGCTCAATTATCCTTATTCTCTTCGTTTGCTTCGGCAGTGCAACAACGCTGTTTTACTGGATGAAATGGATAGCAACCGTGCTTGCATCAAAATACAATGACGTTAAAGCAGGAAATACAACGTCTGCTAATCAGTGGGTATCCATTCTTATCCACTCTGTATTTATGGTTTCACTCTGCTTTGCTTTCCCATTCATTTCATCAAAGGTAATTATGCCGTACATCAACAAGGTGTTTAATAACGCATCACAGGTTATATCAAACGACAACATCATCATTATGATGATTATGCTTATTGCTATATTCGTTATTCCAGGTGTATCGTGGATTTCCGCAAGACATACAAAATACAGAAAGGTTGCCCGTTATATCAGCGGTGTGAATGCCGGCGACCAGATGAACTATATTGACTCAATGGGTGAGAAAAGGCGTTTCTTCCTTGCAAACTGGTATATGGAGGATATATTCGGCGAGAAGAAGCTTCTTACTCCGTCACTCATAATCTCAATCATTTTCATTATTGCAGTTATGGTTATCTCGATAGGAGGTGCATTCTGATGACAGGTACGTTAAAAATTATCCTCAGTATTGCCGCCTATATTATCCTTGCTCCTCTTATCGGCGGATTGATGTCCGGCTTTGACAGAAAAATTACCGCTCGTATGCAGGGCAGACAGGGTCCTCCTGTTTTGCAGTCCTTCTATGACGTAATCAAACTTTTGAAAAAAGAGACAGTAGTAGTAAACCACGTTCAGGTTTTCTACCTTTTAACGTTTCTTGTTTTTGTTATATTCACAGGCTGCTTGTTCTTCGGCGGTTTTGACTTGCTTCTCGTGTTCTTCGCACTTACAACGGCAAACCTTTTCCTTATCCTTGCGGCAACGAGCAGTCATTCCCCGTATGCAAGTATGGGTGCAAGCCGTGAAATGGTGCAGATGCTCGCTTATGAGCCTATGGTACTTCTTACAGCAGTCGGCTTTTACCTTTCAACAGGTACATTTAAGGTTAGGGAAATTATTACAAATGACGGACTTATTCCTATTATCCTGCTTCCCGGTGTCTTTGTCGGCTTTGTATTCATTCTCACAATTAAGCTCAGGAAGCATCCGTTTGACCTTGCAACAAGTCACCACGCTCATCAGGAAATGGTAAAGGGCATCACGACTGAATTTTCAGGCGAAATGTTTGCAATCGTTGAAATTTCCCACTGGTATGAAAACGTATTTCTTATGGGCATCGTTGCACTGTTTTTCATCAACGCTAAGTGGTGGACAGTTTTAATTGCGCTATGTGCAATTTCAGTAATATATTTCATACTGATTCTTGTTGACAATACAAATTCAAGACTTAAATGGCAAAGAATGTTCAGAAATTCATGGATGACAACAATCATTATCGGCGCACTTAACGTCTTTATTCTTGAAGTATTTATTAAGGGGGGTATAAGAATATAATGGCTGATATAACAAAATCTCCCTGGATAATGCACTATGACGGCTCAAGCTGTAACGGCTGTGATATCGAGGTGCTTGCCTGCCTAACCCCTGTTTACGATGTTGAACGCTTTGGTGTAATTAACACAGGTAACCCAAAGCACGCAGATATTCTCCTTATTACAGGCTCAGTAAACGAGCAGAACAAGAGCGTTGTAAAGCAGATTTATGAGCAGATGACTGAGCCAAAGGTTGTATGCGCAATCGGTGTCTGCGCCTGCAACGGCGGTGTGTTTAAGGACTGCTACAATATTCTCGGCGGTGTTGACAAGGTTATCCCTGTTGATATTTACGTTCCCGGCTGTGCCGCAAGACCTGAGTCAATCATTGACGGCGTTGTTCAGTCGCTTGCACTTCTTAAGGAAAAAAGCAAAAAATTAAAGGAGGGTAAATAATGAGCGAAAATTACACTATTGAAACAGTTGATATTCCTACTCTCTACAAAATTATGCTTGAAAAGCATAGGGCAGGCTTTCGCCTTGCACAGATTTGCGCGACGGCATTTGAAGGCTACAACGAGATTATTTACTCAGTAGCTTATGACTACACGTTTGAAAATTACAAAATAATCGTTCCGATTGATACGGAAATTATCACAATATCCGACTTTTTCCCGTCTGCAATGCTCTTTGAAAATGAAATGAAGGAGCTTTATGGCGTTAAAGTTAAAGCGATAAATCCGGACTATAACAATAAGCTTTACAGAATAGCTAAGAAAGCTCCTTTTAAAAAGGAAGTCAAAGAGGCTGTAAAGGTTATCAAAAAAGAAGAAGAGGAGGCAGCAGAATAATGGGCGAAAGATCAGTAATTCCGTTTGGCCCGCAGCATCCTGTGCTTCCCGAGCCTATTCACCTTGATTTAGTTCTTGAGGATGAAAAGGTCATTGAGGCCATTCCGTCAATAGGCTTTGTTCACAGAGGTCTTGAAGGTTTAGCTGAAAAGAGAGATTTTAACGACTATCAGTACGTTATTGAGCGAATCTGCGGTATCTGCTCCTTTAAGCACGGTATGTGCTACTGTGAGGCAATTGAAAAAATATTTGATGCAGAGATTCCTGAAAGAGCACAGTTTTTAAGAACTATCTGGGGCGAGATGAGCCGTATTCATTCACACCTTCTATGGCTCGGTCTTTTGGCTGACGCCTTTGGCTTTGATGCGCTCTTTATGCAGTGCTGGAGAATGAGGGAAAAGGTTCTCGATATGTTCGAGGCATCGACAGGCGGACGTGTTATTTTTTCCGTCAATAAAATCGGCGGAGTTTTAAAGGATATGGACTCCTCAATGCTTAAGAACTTTGTTGATATCTTTAACGATATGGAAAAGGATTTCAGGAAACTTGCGAATGTTTTTCTTAAGGATTACACTGTTGAGGCCCGCTTAAAGGGTGTCGGCATTCTTACAAAGGAGGATGCTATCCGTCTCGGCGCAGTTGGCCCTATGGCAAGAGCAGCCGGAATTGAAATTGATACACGCAAAACAGGCTATGAGGCTTATGACAAGATTGATTTTGAAATAATCACCTCTGATCAGTGTGACGGCTACGCAAGATGCGCCGTTCGTATCGGTGAGATTTTTCAATCTTTTAATATTATCAGACAGCTCGTTGATAAAATCCCTGACGGGCCTATTGCAGTGCAAATTAAAGGCAATCCAAACGGTGAGGCATTTGTCAGGGCTGAACAGCCACGCGGTGAAGCTATCTATTACGCAAAGGCAAACGGCACTAAATTCCTTGAAAGATTCAGAGTCCGCACGCCTACCTTTACAAATATTGAAGCACTTATACATATTCTCCCCGGCTCAGAGCTTGCCGACGTACCGCTTCAGATTCTCACGATTGACCCATGCATAAGCTGTACGGAAAGATAGGAGGTAGGACATTATGGCAATTATGAATTTTTCTTTAACTGCTTTAAAGAATTTACTTTCAAAGCCTGCTACTGCTAACTATCCTGCCAAGCCAAGACAGTATCCCGAAAGAAGCAGAGGTCATATTGAAATTAATATTGAAGACTGTATTATGTGCGGTATATGCTCACGCAAGTGTATGTCAAGCGCAATCAGAGTTGACAGGACAAACAGGACGTGGACTATTGAAAGAATGGGCTGTGTGCAGTGCTCAGCTTGTGTAAATGCCTGCCCTAAAAAATGTCTTTCAATGCTCCCCGGCTATTCTTCACCGTCAACAGAAAAAATTGTTGATACGTACAACCAGCCGACAGTGGAAAATAAGGAGTAATCCTGATGACACAGAAATTAACCTTTCACGGTATTGTTCAGGGCATCGGCTTCAGACCTTCTGCCCTGCGTATCGCAACAGACCTTGGAATAAAAGGTCAGGTTAAAAATTCAGGCGGAAATGTTAAGCTGATCATCAGCGGCAAAAAACAGGCGTTGGACGAATTTGTCCGACGCCTTATTGCCCTGTTTGAAATAAAAAATTATGAAATTGAAAATATAGCTGAAATAGAATTTGACAATTTTAAAATTGTACACTCAACGAATGACTGCCAAACTCCCTTTCTCACTCCCGACCTTGCAACCTGTGCGGATTGTGAAAGGGAGCTTAAAGATAAAAATAACCGTAGATTTCGTCACCCATTTATAAGCTGTGTAAACTGCGGACCGAGATACACAATAATAAACACTCTGCCGTATGACAGGGAAAATATCACGATGTCCGAGTTTGATATGTGTGACGACTGCAAAAAGGAATATACGGCAATCCGCGACAGACGATGCCACGCACAGACGATTGCGTGTAATAGCTGTGGTCCAAAAACAAATATACCGATTGAAACTGCAGCAGAAATATTAAGACAAGGGAAAATTCTTGCAATCAAGGATATCGGAGGTTTCCACCTTGCCTGCAAGGTTGATAGCGTAGAAAGCGTAAAGAAAATCAGAGAAATCAAGGGCAGAGAAACAAAACCCTTTGCAGTTATGTTTTCATCAGTCGAAGAGATAAAAAAATACTGCAAGGTCAGTGACAAGGAAAAGGAGCTTTTGCTCTCCCCTGCAAGGCCGATAGTTCTGCTTGAAAAAATCAGGGATTTTGATAAATCAGTCTGCGGTGAAAGCGACTATATCGGCGCATTTCTCCCCTGCAATCCCATTCAGCTAATGCTTCTTGATAAGGTATCACCGCTTGTTATGACAAGTGCAAACATCAGCGGCGAGCCAATAATCATTGATGATAACGAGATTAAAAAATTCGGTGTTGACGTGCTGTCGCACAACCGTGAAATACTCACCCCTCTTGATGACAGCGTGGTATGCGTCGTTGCCGGAAGAACACAGTTTATCCGCAGGGCAAGAGGTTATGTCCCTTTATCAATAGAAATTGATAATAAGGCTAAAACGGACACTCTCTGTCTCGGTGGTGATCTCAAGGCGGTATTTGGCTTTCACAGGAACAATTATGTCTTTCTTAGCCAGTATTTCGGTGACCTTGATAACAAGGACACATTTGAAAGCTACAAATCAAACATCAAACGCTTTGGGGCACTTCACGGCTTTAAGCAAAACAAAATAGTGGCAGATGCACACCCTGATTATTATTCATCTAACATTTTTGACAACGATATAAAAATCCAGCACCACAAGGCTCACGCCGCATCTGTAATTGCAGAGCACCGACTGAAAGGTAAGGTTCTTGCTTTCGCCTTTGACGGAACAGGCTACGGTGATGACGGCGCTGTCTGGGGCAGTGAGGTTTTCCTGATTAACGAAAAAAAGTTTGAAAGAGTTGAGCACCTGAAATACACAAAAATGCTTGCCTCTGACGAGGTTTCAAAAAACGGCAGGCTTGCCCTTGACTGCTATCTCGGCAGTAATGCGCTTGTTGACAGGGCACTTGAAAATAATATAAATACTGTGCTTTCATCAAGTATGGGACGACTTTTTGATGCGGTATGCTCTCTGCTTGACATTAAGCACTATAACTCATATGAGGGTGAATGTGCCTGTGCGCTTGAAAGTACCGCAAAAAAGGCTGACAAAGCCTATAGGCTGGCACACACCCTTGACCCTAAGATGATATTAAATCAAATAAAAGAAGCAAAAAATAAGGCAACTAAAGAGGAGCTTGCTCTCGGTTTTCATATGCTGATTTGCAATTTGATATGTGATATTGCTGAGAAGTACAGAAAAGAACAAGGCGTAAATCAAATTGCGCTCAGCGGCGGCGTATTCAACAATCGAATCATAACCGCTTGCTCAATTGTTGCACTTGAAGAAAAAGGCTTTTCGGTATATATTAATGAAAAAGTACCTTGCGGCGATGGCGGCATCGCCCTGGGTCAAGCGTATTTATCAAGTTTGGAGGACTGACAATGTGTGTAGCTGCACCGGGTAAGGTGATTGAGATTAACGGCTCTACCGCCGTTATTGACTTTGGCGGCAACAAAATTAATGCAAACAAAGGCATAGTTGACGTAAAAATCGGTGACTATGCACTCGTTCACGCAGGGCTTATCATTCAGGTTATACCTGAGGATGAGGCAAAAAATATGATTGACATTTTCAATGAGCTTGGAGAATTATCCTAATGAATATCAAGGATATAACTGAATTTTTAAGTACATATGACGGTGATACGCTAACATTTATGGAGGTGTGCGGAACGCATACGGCATCAATAAGTGAAAATGGCATACCGTCACTTTTAAGTAATAAAATCAGGCTTATAAGCGGACCGGGATGCCCTGTGTGCGTTACGGTTGCAAGCTATATTGACAAACTCTGTGAGCTTGCGTTAGAAGAGAACACCTGCGTTGTGACCTTCGGAGATTTAATCAGAGTTCCCGGCTCAACCTCTTCTTTACAGGAAGCGAAATCAAAGGGCGGTCATATTGAAATGGTCTACTCCCCTTTTGAGATAATTGACCTTGCGAAAAAGGACTGTAACACCACATTCATTTTTGCGGCTGTCGGCTTTGAAACCACAACGCCGATTTACGCTGTTTTACTTGATAAAATCATAGAAGAAAACATCAAAAATATTAAGCTCTTAACAGCTCTTAAAACTATGCCCCCCGCCATTGATACGCTCTGCAAAATGGATAATAAAATCGACGGCTTCATTGCCCCGGGACACGTCAGTGTTATTACAGGCGCAAATGAATTTAAACCGCTTGCGGAAAAATATGATCTGCCGTTTGTAGTTAGTGGCTTTAAGGGTGAGGAGCTCCTTGGCGCTATCTATGCACTTGTTAAACTAAGAAATCAAGGCAAGGTGCTTAACCTGTATAAATCTGCCGTGACAGATAACGGAAACGAAAAGGCAAAGGCACTTGTCAGCAAATATTTTGAGCCGTGCGATGCCGCTTGGCGAGGGATAGGACAGATTAAAAATTCAGGTATGGCACTGAAAAAGGAATACCTTGTTTATGATTCAGGCAGTCGTGAACTGACACAGGATAATATAAAAAACAAGGGGTGCCGATGCGGTGAGGTTATAACAGGGTTTATCTCACCCTGTGAATGTCCGCTTTTCAGAAAAGTCTGCACGCCTGAAAATCCGCAAGGTGCCTGTATGGTATCAAACGAAGGCGCTTGCTTTCATTACTTTATTAACAATAGAGGTTAAACTATGAAAATAACACTTGCACACGGCAGCGGCGGTAAATCAACTGCCGACCTGATCAGCTCAGTTTTTGCAAAGCATTTTTCAAACCCGATACTCAATATGATGGAGGACAGTGCAGTTGTTGACGGTTCTTCAAGAATCGCCGTTACAACTGACTCGTTTGTTGTGACCCCTTTAATTTTTAAAGGCGGTGACATCGGCAGGCTTTCTGTCTGCGGTACTGTCAACGATCTTCTTATGCGCGGAGCAGTGCCAAAATATATCACAGCGGCTTTCATTATTGAGGAGGGGGCTGATACCGAAACCCTTGAAATAATCGCAAAATCAATGGCGAAAACAGCTGCGGAAGCAGATATCGACATTATCTGCGGTGACACTAAGGTGATCGAAGGAAACGGCGGAATATACATAAATACAACAGGTGTCGGCTTTGTTAAGGAAAGCACTGATATTGTATCAACGAATCTGCGTGAGGGTGATGCGGTTATCGTGAGTGGCAATATGGGTGACCACCACGCAGCCATTCTTTCAGCCAGAATGAATATTGAAAATAATATTAAATCTGACAATGCACCGCTTGGCGAAATGGTAAGAGCAATGCTTAAAAACGGCATTGAGCTTCACTGTATGCGTGACGTTACTCGTGGGGGGCTTGGTACAGTTTTAAACGAGCTTGCAAAAGCATCTAACGTAAATATTGAAATAATTGAGGAAAATATACCTGTTGATGATGATGTAAGGTCATTTGCAAAAATACTCGGACTTGACATACTCCATATGGGAAACGAAGGAAAGCTTGTAGCCATTATGCCGACGGAGCAGGCGCAAAAGGCGCTTGAAATAATCAGAAAGTGCCGATACGGCGAAAATGCACAGATTATCGGAGAAGTCAGGCACGGCTCAGGCGTAACGCTGATTACCCCTATCGGCGGCAAACGACAAGTCAATGTCCTCTACGGCGAGGGTTTACCAAGAATATGTTAAAAAATCAAAGAGCAATCTCTCAAACGAGATTGCTCTTTTGCTGTATTATTCATTTGTTAATACTGTATCAAAAACAAACGAAAAGCTTTCAACTGTTTCATTGATAAAATCAACATTATAACCTATTCCGTTTTTATGTACAAAACCATTTTCAAGATCAATTCTCAAAATACAAATACTATCATTTTCATTATTATGCTTAAAATACCAAGTCTCAAACGCATTAATTAGCTTGGTTCTTATTTCACAGTTTTCAGGTAACAATGGGTGTCCGATATTATATGCTTTACCACTGAAAGTATATCCCATTCTACTGCATAATGAGACATTAGGGTTAACTGAAATATGTTTGACTTTATTCGTTTTTTCATTTGTAACTATATAAAAACTACCTTTATCAAAATATGCATCAACAAAACGAAGAGTCGGAATATTGTCTACTGCTGTTGCCAATGCAAACTGATAGTCTTTTGAAAAAATTTCTTCTATAATACTTATTGCTTTTTCATAACTATTAATAAATCCCATATTTTTTCACCTAAGTACAATTTTCAAGAAAATATTATCATAAATATTAACTGCAGTAAAGTTTTGATTTTTCGTTAATTTTTTGTCAATCACAGAAGATTTTGCAAAAATCAACTATACCACAGGAATAACATCGGAAAAATCAATATACAAGTCCTTGTGTCGATTATGAACAAATTGTAAAATCCAACCGCCTATATGCGCAATATATTGAATTTTGGCACAAGATATGGTATAATATAGCCACAGTACACAAGATAAGCAAACGTGTATTGAAGGCATTATATAATGTGATTGAAAAACGGGGGAGGTGATTTCAATGGTTGAAATTACGCAAACAATGATGTACATTTTTTGGGCGGCAGCGATTGTTTTATTCGGCGTTGCTGAAGCGGTCACGGCACAACTTGTTTCAATATGGTTCGTAGCGGGAGCGATAGCTGCTCTTATCTCGGCTGTATTCGGGGCGCCAATCCTGATTCAGATAATCGTATTTATAGCCGTTACGATTTTGGCTCTTGTTATCACAAGACCGCTCGTAAAAAAATATATTCATCCCAAAAAAGAGTACACGAATGCAGACAAGGTTATCGGTCAAATCGGTATTGTAACTGAGGATATTAACAATATTCAGGCTACAGGTCAGGTAAAGGTTGACGGAAAAGCTTGGACTGCAAGATCAATCGACAACAGCATTATCCCTGAAGGAAGTGAAATAATCATTGACAGAATTGAGGGCGTAAAGCTGATTGTCAAAATCAAATAAACCACAAATTTAAAAATTAAAGGAGAAATATTATGGCACTAATTATCATTTTAGCAATAATCATGCTTGCAATCATTGCACTGATTCTTACAAACATCAGAGTTGTACCACAGTCAAAGGCTTTTGTTCTTGAAAGACTCGGTACGTATCATGCAACCTGGGAGACAGGTCTTCATGTAAAAATCCCATTCATCGACAGAATTGCAAAAATCGTTTCACTCAAGGAGCAGGTTGTTGATTTCAAGCCACAGCCTGTTATCACAAAGGATAACGTTACGATGCAGATTGACACGGTAGTTTTTTATCAGATTACTGACCCGAAACTTTACACCTACGGTGTTGAAAGCCCGATTTCAGCTATTGAAAATCTTTCTGCTACAACACTTCGTAACATTATCGGTGAGCTTGAGCTTGACTCAACGCTTACCTCCCGTGACACAATCAATGCTAAAATCAGAGTAATTCTTGATGAAGCAACTGACCCATGGGGCATCAAGGTAAACAGAGTTGAGCTTAAAAACATCATTCCTCCGAGAGAAATTCAGGACGCAATGGAAAAGCAGATGAAGGCAGAGCGTGAGCGCCGTGAAGCAATCCTCAAAGCTGAGGGTGAAAAGCAGTCAAGAATTCTTGTTGCAGAGGGTCACAAGGAGTCAAAAATCCTTGAGGCTGAGGCAGATAAGCAGTCAGCAATCCTTCACGCAGAGGCTGTTAAAGAGGCTAAGATTCGCGAGGCTGAGGGTGAGGCTGAGGCCATTCTCAGAGTACAGACTGCAACGGCTGATGCAATCAAGCTTTTGAATGAGGCTGATGCTAACGAGGCAGTTATCAAGCTCAAGGCTCTCGAGGCATTTGCACAGGCTGCTGACGGCCAGGCAACAAAGATTATTATCCCGTCTGAAATTCAGGGTCTTGCAGGCCTTGCAGAAGGTGTTGTCGAATCAGTTAAAAAGTAAACAAATAAAAAAACACCTTTCCTGAGAAATCAGGAAAGGTTATTTTTTTAGTGAATAGCGAAGAAGTCGTTATCCTTTTCTGTACTTTTCCGCCTGCAGATTAAACATATAGGCATATGCTGAATTTTTCTCCATCAGCTCGGAATGTGAGCCGCTTTCAATAATTCTGCCGTTTTCCATAACGTATATTTTATCTGCGTTAATCGTAGTTGAAAGCCTGTGGGAAATAAAGATAACCGTCTTATCCTGCGCCGCTTCAAGCATTGCCTGATTGAGATTATATTCAGCAACAGGGTCAAGGTTTGCAGACGGCTCATCGAGAATAATGTAAGGACAATTTTTATAAAACGCTCTTGCAATAGCCACCTTCTGTCCCTCACCGCCCGACATCATAATACCGCTGTCATTAAATTCTCTTAAAACCTCAGTATCAATCCCGTCTTTAAGCTCTTTTGAAAATCCGCTGTGCCCCAGTGCTCGCTCTACTCTGTCTTTATCGGGGTCAACATCAAGTGCAACGTTTTCCCCTACTGAGCAGGAGAATATCTGAAAATCCTGAAATACAGCCGAAAATCTGTCACGGTGTGACTCTACAGAACAATCCCTGATATCCTCGCCGTCAATCAGAATTGCGCCCTCTGTCGCATCATAAAGACGAAGCAAAAGGTTTGTGAGAGTAGTTTTTCCTGCACCGTTATAGCCTACTAACGCTATCTTTTCATACGGCTTGATAGTAAGGTTGATGTCGCTTAATGTCGGCTCATCATTACCCGGATATGTGAATGATAGATTTTTAATTTCAATTGGCTTCGGCTCAGTTATATCGGCTGATTTTTCGCCGTCATTAATATTACTTTCACATTTCAAAAATTCCCTGTATTTTTCAATCATTTTAGCACGCTCGGAGAATATAGCGACTGCCCAGACTGTCAGGAAATTTATCGACATTGCGATTGAATACGCGCCGTTAAAGGTGGCGACAAAATCACCTGCTGAAAGGTTTTTCCTTACAAGAACGCAGTAGCCGAGATAAAGCGGCAAAATGAACATAAAGCCTAAAACTTGAACGCCGGATTCCTGTATAAAATAAAATAGTGAAATTTTTGACCAGTATTTTTTCTGATTATTCACAACGTCATCTGCCGCATCATTGTACCTGTCAATCAAAAGAGGCTTGATGTTATTCATTCGTACCTCCTTTGCATAATCCTGCAAATAGAAAATACGCTGAAAATAGTCGGAACGCCTGTGGAATTTAGTGTTTTCAACTCTTCTTTCCATCTGGAGATTACCGATTTTTCTGCTAAGCGGCATAAAAATCGCAACGGATGCAAGAATTATCAACAGGCAAATCGGGTCAATCGCAAGAAGAATTGAGCCGATGGTTACAAGCGAAATAATATTTCCTATATAATTTCTTACAAGTCCGAGCATATTCTGAATACTGTCGGACGACGACTCAATCGTCAAAATAAAGTTATTATAAAAGTCAGGGTCATCATATGACGACAAATCAAGTGATTTTGCCTTTTCATATAGCTTTGTATTAAGCCCCTTATATACCTTTTCCCTTTCAACGTTCCAGAAAAATTCTCTGAATAACCATGCAAGAAGCTTGCCGAGAACAAGCACCACTCCCACTATAGCAACAACAATAAACACACGTTCAACCCTGTCACCGCTTGTGACAATATCAATCATATACTTAACTCCGAGCACGCTGATAAGCCTTGTCGGCAGTGTCAGGATGATACCCCATATGCACTCGCCGATTACAAGCAAAGGAGAAATTGAAAACAACAGCTTCATAAAGAAAAGTATATTTGAGAGCATTGAATGCTCTTTGTTTTTATTTTTATTCATCTGCACTCTCCTCCTTATAGCTTTTTGACTGGAGATCAAACATTTTGCTGTATTCGCCCTTTTGTGCCATCAGCTCAGTATGCTTTCCTGATTCAATAACCCTTCCCACACCGAGAACGAATATTTTGTCAGACAAAACGGCGCTTGAAAGCCTGTGAGAAATATAGATAACCGTCTTGTTTTCGGTAGCAGATATCAGATTTTCATACATCTTATACTCAGCAATCGGGTCAAGAGCAGAGGACGGCTCGTCAAGAACGGCAATATCAAATTTCCTTGCAAAGAGCCTTGCGGTTGAAACCTTCTGATTTTCACCGCCTGAAAGGCCTGCTCCCTCCTCGTCAAACTCACGGGTCAGAAGCGTGTCACCGCCGTTTGCAAACGTGCTGATTTTCTCCCACACACCGCTTTGTCTCAACGCTTTTTCGGCAAAGGCCTTATCCTCGTCAGTACATTCGTGGCACATAACGTTTTCAAAAACGGATATAGCAAAGTTTTTATAATCCTGAAATACAGTTGCAAAACGCTCTCTGTATGAGTCTAAATCATATTCCTTTATGTTTATACCGTTATAAAGTATTTCGCCCTCAACAGGATCATAAAAGCGCAAAAGGAGCTTTACAAGCGTAGATTTTCCTGCACCGTTGATACCTACAACTGCAACTGTTTCACCCTTAGTTATTTTCAAGTTAACGTTTTCAAGACTGTACTTATCGGCAGACGGATACCTAAAGCTGACGTTTTTAAACTCAAGGCTTTCAAATTTCCCTGCCGTTTTTGAGCCGCTGACAACCTTTGGCTCGTAGTCAAAGAAATCACGCAGGTTCTGAAAATACAGCGCGAGCTGACTAAGAGTCTCAAAGCCGTCTGCAATATTGAGAGTTGCTTCTCTTACAGAGTTGATTGAAGAAAGAACGACTGAAAAACCTGAAATCGTCATCGTGTCCTTATATACAAACTGATAACCGGCATAAGCGTATGTACTTACAATCGGAATAAATTCGCTGAAGGTTGAGCTTATCATACTGTAAATAAACAGCTTTACTCCATATTTTTTAAGAATTTCAATGTTTGATTTGATTGCAGCGTCAAAACGTTTCATAAGAACTGCAAATATGTTTGACGTGCGCATATCCTTTGAATAGTCCTTAAGAAAAACTGTACGCTGAATATACGCCTTAACCCTGTTATTAGTCGTCATTTCAAGGTCACGCTTATAGACAACCTTACTCTTCAAAAGCTCAATCGCAAATACAAAAAGCACGGGCAACAGGAACAGCAGATACGCAGGGTCAATGATTGTTACAGTCGTTATAACACAGATAAATGAAATCAATGCACCCACAATTATAGCTATATAATCTGCCAAAGTATCAAAGTAACCATATGACAGAACATTTGTTGCTCTCTGGTATTTATCATAAAAGGCTGGGTCCTCATAACAGCTGACATCAAGCTGACAAGCCTTTTCAAAAATCTTATTGTTAAGATTCTTAAGCGCTTTTTTTTGAGCGTTGTGATTGATATAGCTGCCGTACCACTGTGCCGCCTTGATAAACAAAGACGTCAGTAAAAATATTACCAGATATTTTATGTAAACTTTAAAGTCAGCATTGCCGTCAATAGCAGTTAAAAGCACCTTTAAAAAGAGAATATTCTGAATAAACAGCGAAAAAATCATTCCTGTAATCTGGTTTATAAAGCTGCCTATAAAAAGGTTTTTATCCGCTTGCCATACAATTTTAACAGCATAAATTATGTTTTTCATTACAGGCACTTTTATGTCTTCGTGTCGCCTGATATGTCTCATCATTACACCTCATTTACAAAAAAATAGCACCGCTGGCATTTCTGCCGCGGTGCATAAAACACATTTATTTATTGATTGCAACAGTGAACACAATCAATAAATCGGCAGAAAGTATTACAGTTGTACCCATACCACTTAGGTTCAACCGCCTGATTCGTCATATCATAAGCTCTGAATTTTGTCATTGTGTTCACCTCCTAAAAAAATTTATTGATTAATCAATGCAGATAGCATAACACACCGTAATTTTAAATGCAATAATCACCAAAAAATTTTATTATTTTTAACCAACTGTATTCCTGTTTCTCCCGTTAAAATCGTCAGATTTACTATCACTTGCCAACAGCCTTTAAAAATTTTAACATACAAGAACATAAATTTCCTGACTTTTTGTGCGGAGTTATATGTAAATCTGCTCTGTTTCAAGTGTAACAGTATCAAGTATCTTAACTGAGGATTTGCAGAATTTGTCATATGAATTACTGCCGCTTCCTGCACACTGAATAAATTTCACACCGTCAATATAAAGCTCAAATGAATTTTTATGATCGTGACCGAAAACACACGCCTTTAAATATTTTTTTAGTTCATTGAACTCGCCTGTGTTAATATCGGGAGGACAGGGACGCTCGCCAAGTTTTCCTGTAAATTCTAAATTTTCTTTAAATTTATAATACTTGCCGCCGTCACGGACAGCGCCCTTAACCTTTTTGTCAAATTCGTCAATGCAGTCCATAATATCAGGCATAATTATATGCTGAAAAAGGATTGCCTTCTTCCCTTTTATCTGCGATTTTGCAAAATCAATCTGCTCTTCTTTCACAGTATCATAATAGCTTTCGTCGCCGTCATAATACGAGCCGCTGTCAATAAAAAGCAGCGTTTCACCGCACATTTCAAGAACGTAATCACATCCCTTTGTTAAGCAGTTTTTGTACGATTTTGCTATCTTCAAAATCTCATCTTTAGTTGTTTCGCACTCGTCATCGTGATTGCCAAACACCGTCGCAAAGGGCGTATTCCCTGTCAAATCAAAAACCTGTCTCAGATACTTTTCATAATTATCAGGAGTTGCAGGTCCGTGAACGGTATCCCCCAAGAAAACTATCAAATCACAGTTTGATTTTTCAATTACATTTCTAATTGGCCTTAACGTTTTTTTACTTCCGTGAGGCTTATTATGAACGTCTGCAATAAGTAAAATTCTCATAAATTTCTCCCGTAAAACTATTGTTTTCATATTAAAATACAACAAGTCATTTGTCAAATATAAAAAATAACAGAGGGTATTCCCTCTGTTACTTATCTTCTGTAAAGACTTATTGAGTAGTTATCAGAATCATCAAGCGAAAATTCTCCATTGTAATAAATTGTTTCTTTCAAAGCCTCTTCGCTGAGATACGTGTGTTTAACATTGTAATAAACCATTTCATCTTCAGTATTAATGTTAATATTTAAAATAATTTCCTGTACGTCCCACCAATTAAACTGGTACAATTCTAAATAAAAAGGAATCGAATCGACATTGAATTTTATTCGATAAGGACCATATGATTTGGCGGGCATTGAGATAATCGATTTTGTACCGTCTCCTTTAACTTTTACAGTATCATCACTGTAAATATCATGTCCAAAGCCGTCATCAAGCATTACTTCTTTGTCAATATGCACTATTTCATCATCTATTTCAGTGGTAAGACTAATCGTAATTCTGTCACCAAAATACCATAGATGATAAAACAGCCACCTATCAGCAAAAGAGAAAACAATGCATAAAATTAAAAATGAAATAAAGATAATGCCTGTTATTTTTAAAAACTTCTTCATAAAAATCACCCTGCCTTTATCATAAAGCAGGGTGATAAATTATGCAATGAACGCACTATGGAATCACTCCACACATCGTGGAATTAAATGTAAAGTGTATCTAAAATTTCCTTCACCTCATCAATACTGAAATTATCAAAAATATAATGGTATCTTATATTTTCATGAAGAATATCAACAGAATTTCTGGTTTCAAAATCCTCAAAAGTATAAATAACGGCATCGCAGTCAAGCTGTTCTATATGGTATTTTTCTAATATTATTTTACCGCCTGCTGCGTCCAGATCATTTCCTTTAGGATTGTATTTTTCAGTTGCATTTTGTGTCAAAAAGGTTGTTAATATAGACAGGTTTTTGTTTCCCTCTTTGCTTAGCGCCTCTGCATTCCACAAATCAATGCGCATCAAAACATCATCTTCAATTATCGGCTGATAATAATATTCATCATTAATCAGCTCAGATGTAATCAGACTTACACCTAACTTATTATTTATTTCAGCCGTACTATATAAGATACCTGCTTTGATATCAGGATTTTTTTCAATGGTAATTCCTTCGACTTCCTCGACTGCTTCACCTCCAATATTGTACGACCAAATCACAGGTGCTTTTGCAATTGCAATACTGCATCCGCCGATAACAATTATTACCGCCGCTATAATTGCTATCGCTTTTTTGAGCGGTGTAAATTTAATTTTTCTTTTACTGTTCAAGGTGCTTTCTATTATCTTATCGTCAATGTTGCCGATAGCATTTAAAATATTTTCTTCACTCATACTGAAATGCCCTCACTTTCTAAATATTTCTTTAAGCTATTACGCAGTCGGTGCAGTTTGACTGATACACTGTTTTTGCTCATAGAACAGCTTTTACTCAGCTCTTCAACAGATTCCATAGCAAAATAGCGTCTTACAAATAATCTTCGTGACAATTCATTTTGCTTCATCAGCCAGCTGTTTAAAAGCTCTGTCAGATGCTTTTCATCAATGCTTTCGTCAACTGTAGATTGTGACGGCAGACATTCCTCAAGCTCAGCCAAAGGCACTGTGTTATTGCTTCCTCTCTTTTGGGAAGTCTTAGCTTTCAGCATATTCAGCGCATTATTTCTTACAATCTTGCAGACATATGCACATAGATACTCAGGATTTTTCGGAGGAATGGAGTTCCACACTTTAAAATATGTATCATTAATACAATCCTCTACATCCTCATAGTCTGCCAGAATATTGCCTGCAAGCTGTCTGAAAAGGCTTCCGTAGCTGTTATTCAGCTCTGCTATTGCCTTATCATCTCTGCCAAAAAGCATATCAATAATTTGTTTATCAGTCATATTTTCACCTAACCTTTCCGAAGGACCTTCAACTATATAACAACAAAATGCGATAAAAATTACAACAGACATTACAAAAGCGATGCATTTTTTTGCATCGCTTTTGAATATTTTTTGTTTTATTAAAGTGCCTTCGTTTCAACCTCTTCAAGTATTCTTGCGAGGAATTCGTCGGCAGTTGTTGCGCCTTCGTCGCCGTTCTTTCTTGAACGCACTGAAATCGTGCCGTTTTCTATATCCTTATCGCCTGCAAGGAGCATATAAGGTACCTTTTCAAGCTGAGCACTTCTGATTTTAAAGCCGATTTTTTCTGACCTGTCGTCAACCTCACAGCGAATACCCTTTGCCTCAAGTGCCTTCTTGACCTCGTAAAGATAATCAAGATGTCTGTCGGCAATCGGAAGAAGCTTAACCTGAACCGGAGCAAGCCATACAGGGAACGCACCGGCGTATTTTTCGATAAGCAGAGCAAGCGTTCTCTCATAACAGCCGATTGACGTTCTGTGGATAATATAAGGATTTTTCTTGACTCCGTCACGGTCAACATATTCCATACCGAACTTTTCTGCAAGCATCTGGTCAATCTGAATTGTGATAAGTGTATCCTCTTTACCGAATACGTTTTTGATCTGAATATCGAGCTTAGGACCGTAGAAAGCAGCCTCGCCGATACCGACCTTATATTCAAGTCCGAGATCGTCAAGAATGTTTTTCATAACGCCCTGAGCCTCGTCCCACTGCTCCTCAGTGCCGATATATTTCTCTCTGTTATCGGGATCCCACTGCGAAAATCTGAAGGTTACGTCCTCGTAAAGGCCGAGTGTTTTAAGCATATATTCGCAAAGCTCAAGACAGCCTCTGAACTCATCTTCAAGCTGCTCAGGAGTACACATAAGGTGACCTTCGGAAATCGTGAACTGGCGAACACGGATAAGGCCGTGCATTTCGCCGCTTGACTCATTTCTGAAAAGAGTTGAGGTTTCATCATATCTGAGAGGTAAATCCCTGTATGAACGTGGCTTGTTAAGGTATGCCTGATACTGGAACGGACAGGTCATCGGACGAAGTGCAAATACTTCCTTGTCCTTTTCCTCATCACCTAAAACGAACATACCGTCCTGATAGTGATCCCAGTGACCCGAGATTTTATAAAGGTCGGACTTTGCCATAAACGGCGTCTTTGTAAGCTGCCAGCCACGCTTTGCTTCCTCATCCTCTACCCAGCGCTGCATAAGCTGAATAATTTTAGCACCCTTTGGAAGCATAATCGGCAATCCCTGACCAATATAATCAACAGTTGTGAACAGTTCAAGCTCTCTTCCAAGCTTATTATGGTCACGCTTTTTAGCCTCCTCAAGAGCAGCTAAATGCTCCTCAAGCATTGATGCTTTAGGAAATGCAGTACCATAAACACGGCAGAGCATCTTGTTTTTAGCGTCACCTCTCCAGTAAGCACCCGTGC
>JAFLSA010000119.1 GCA_022511185.1 Eubacterium sp. | reverse complement strand
CAATGTACGCTTAAAGGAACAATTCCACGTTGCGTGGAATTGCCTGAAAAACCCCTTAATAAAAGCAAAAAACAATCCCTGCAAAAATTAATTTGCAGGGATTGTTGATGTATATATTAATGAATGAACGCCATTACTCCTACGCTAAGACCGCTTACTGCCATAAGAATTGCGAGAATAATTGCTGTGATTTTAACCCATTTTCTATTCATTTTTCTCTCCTTGATTTTATTTCATAAGCTCATCTGCATCTGCTATCAGTTTATCTGCGATTGCCTGTGCCGCAGCCTTGTCTTTGCCGATTGCAGTAATATATGCCTTGATTTTCGGCTCAGTACCTGACGGACGTACAATAATTTTATTGCCGTCTGTAAGTGTATAAGCAAGCACGTTTGATTTTGGAAGGTCAATCTTGCTTGTACTGCCGTCAGCAGTATTTGTTGAAACAGACGTTTTATAATCGTCAATGACAGTAATTTCCATACCGCCGAAGGCCTTTGGTGTATCGGCTCTTAAGCCGTCCATAATGCCTGCCATTTTTTCCATACCTGACGCACCCTCAAAGGTGTAGCTTGAAACGGTGTTGAAATAATATCCGAACTCGTCATAGATACTATCCATAACCTCTGCAAGGCTCTTGCCCTGTGCCTTGTAAAATGCTGCCATTTCACAGATAAGCATTGAGCCGACGACTGCGTCCTTATCTCTTGCGTGTGTACCTGCAAGGTAGCCGTAAGATTCCTCAAAGCCCATAACAAAATCGTCTGCTTTTCCCTGAGCCTCAAGCTGAGTGATAAGCTCGCCGATGTACTTAAAGCCGGTCAGAAGATTCTTAAATGTGCAGTTATATTTTTTTGCAATTACTTCTGCAAGGTCAGTTGAAACGAAGGACTTAACGGCAATACTGCTTTCTGAAAGTGTGCCCTTTTCTTTTTTCTGTGAAAGGAGGTAGTTAAGCATCATTGCGCCGACCTCATTACCGCTCATCAGCTTGTAACCGCCGTTACCGTCTTTAACAGCGATACCCACACGGTCACAGTCAGGGTCGGTTGCGAGGAGTAAGTCAGGCTTGATTTCCTCTGCCATTTTAAGTGCACATTCAAATGCCTGCTTGATTTCAGGGTTAGGGAACGGACAAGTCGGGAAATTGCCGTCAGGCATTTCCTGCTCAGGTACAACATAAACCTCTTTAACGCCTATTCTGTCAAGAATTTTTCTTACAGGCTTGTTGCCCGTTCCATTGAGCGGAGTGTAAATAACCTTAAGCCCTGCATCTTTAACAATGTCAGGATTAACGCACTGCTTCATAACCTCGTCAAGAAATGCGTCAATCACCTCGTCACCCATATATTCAATAAGACCCTTTGACACAGCCTCGTCAAAGTCCATAGTCTTAATGCCGGTGAAATAGTCAACCTGCTTTATGTAGCCGTAGGTTTCCTCAGCTTCCTCATCAGTCATCTGATAGCCGTTTGAGTTGTAGCATTTGTAGCCGTTATACTTTGCAGGATTGTGGGAAGCCGTAAGGATAATACCGCTTGACGTCTTGAAATGTCTGATTGCAAAGGAAAGGCAAGGTGTCGGCTGAAGCTCCTTGTAAAGATAAACCTTAATGCCGTTTGCCGCAAGAACCTTTGCCGCTTCAATTGAAAAGTAGTCAGACTTGATTCGTGAATCATATCCGATTGCGATTGACGGATTTTCAAAATGCTTGTTAAGGAAATCTGAAAGTCCCTGTGTCGCACGGCAAACGGTGTAATAGTTCATTCTGTTCGTGCCTGCACCGATAACGCCTCTAAGACCTGCCGTGCCGAATTCAAGAGAACGGTAAAACCTGTCAAGAATTTCCTCATCGTTACCCTTAATGCTTTCAAGCTCCTCTTTTAAATCAGGGTCAATTGCAGCCTTTTCAAGCCATTCATTATAGAGTGCATTGATGTCATTCATAAAAACACATCCTCGTATATTTTATTTTGCTTTGCCTACATTTTAAACCTATTAAAAAATATTGTCAATAATGACCTTAAATGTTATAATAAGACAGGTGATGATTATGTATGCAAAGATGAAAAGTCTTGGTATATTTGGGCTTGATTCCTTCAGCGTTACTGTTGAATGTGATATCAGTCAGGGCTTGCCGAGATTTGATTTGGTCGGTCTGCCTGATGCGGTTGTTAAAGAAAGCCGTGAGCGTGTGCGTGCTTCAATCAAGAACTGTCACCTTGATTTCCCTGTATCAAGGATCACGGTAAACATTGCACCTGCTGATATAAAAAAGGAAGGCTCGCTTTACGATTTGCCTGTATTTATCGCAATACTCAAGGCAAGCAAACAGCTAAACGGCGAGCTTGACAGCTTCGCTTTTATCGGTGAGCTTTCGCTTGACGGCAATATAAGACGTGTCAACGGAGTTCTTCCTATGCTGTTAAGGGCAAAAGAAGAGGGAATATCAGCTGTGTTTATTCCGTATGAAAATATGCTCGAGGGCAGTGTTTTAGAGGGCATTGACGTTCTGCCTGTTAAAAATGTTCTTGAAGTGATGAAGCATATTTCAGGTGAGGAAAAAATCAGTCCGTGCTACAACAAGGAGCTTACCGAAACAACGGTTAGCTATAACGTGGATTTTTCAGACGTTAAGGGTCAGGCTGAGGCAAAGCGTGCACTTGAAATTGCGGCAGCAGGCGGACACAACTGCATTATGGTAGGTCCTCCGGGTGCAGGTAAATCAATGCTTGCAAAGCGCCTTTCAACAATTCTTCCTGATATGACCTTTGATGAAAAGATTGAAACAACAAAGCTTTATTCAATCGCAGGTGCTATACCCAAGGATAAGGCGATTATTGACAACAGACCGTTTCGCTCACCGCACCACACTGTTTCAGCACAGGCGCTTACAGGCGGCGGAGTGACGATCAGACCCGGTGAAATAAGCCTTTCACACAACGGCGTTATGTTTATGGACGAATTTCCCGAGTTTGACAGGCGGTGCAAGGAGGCGTTGCGCCAGCCGCTTGAAGACGGTATCGTGAATATTTCAAGGACATCAGGCTCTGTTACGTATCCGTCAAATATTATGCTCGTTGCGGCAATGAATCCCTGCCCCTGCGGCTTTTACGGCCATCCGTCAAAGGAGTGCAAATGCACGCCTGCGGCAAGGAAAAGATATATGGATAAGATATCAGGACCGGTACTCGACAGGATTGACATTCATATCGAGGTTGCACCTGTTGAATATGACAGCCTTTCCTGCAAAAAACCTGAGGAATCTTCAGCAGAAATAAAAAAGCGTGTTGACAAAGCAAGAGCAGTTCAGCTTGAAAGATTTAAGGGCACTGACGTAAGCTGTAATGCAAAGATGACTCCGAGAATGACTAAGGAATTTTGCGTGCTGACTGATGATGCAAACGCTCTTTTAAAAATGAGCTTTGAAAGGCTTGGTCTTTCAGCCAGAGCGTATGATAAAATACTTCGTATTTCAAGGACAATTGCCGACCTTGACGGCAGTGTGGATATTGAGGTCAGCCATATTGCAGAGGCGCTTCAGTATAGGTCACTTGACAGAAAGTATTGGAATAACGAAGAAAATTAACAAAAGGAGTATGACTATGGATATTAAAAAAACAATGGAAAATCTCGATAAAAACGGTATCAAACCGTATTTTGTCGAAACGAAAGAGGAGGTTGTACCGCTCATTAAAACGCTTATAAATAAGGGCGAAAGCGTGTCAAACGGCGGTTCAATGTCGCTTAACGAAACAGGCGTTTCTGAGCTTTTAAAATGCGGTGACTATGACTTTATTGACAGAACAGGACTTGAGGGAGAAGAAATCAGACAGGCATATATCCGTGCGTTTGGCTGTGACACGTATTTCTGCTCATCAAATGCTGTAACTGAAAACGGCGAGCTTTACAACGTTGACGGAAATTCAAACCGTGTTGCCTGCATCGTTTACGGTCCACGTCAGGTTATTATGGTAGTCGGAGTTAATAAAATCGTTAAGGATATCAATGAGGCTATCACACGTGTTAAGGAAAAGGCAGCCCCGCCGAACACAAAAAGACTTTCGTGTAAAACACCTTGCGAAGCAACAGGAAGCTGTATAAGTCTTAAACAGGATAATCCGCTCATATGTGACGGATGTCAGAGCCCACAGCGCATTTGCTGTAATTACGTCGTATCAGCAAAACAACGTCATAAGGACAGAATCAAGGTTATTATTGTAAATGAAAATTTAGGCTATTAAGATTTTTATAACAAAAGGTCGCTGAGGTTTTATCCCTTAGCGACCTTTTTGTAAATAGCGTCAATAATATCGTCAATTGAAAGAGTAGCATCTATTTCTAAAATAGGACAAGTAATGAACTCTAACTGTTTTGCAATGTGTTCTTCTCCCCGTAATAGAACTTTATTGTGAAATTTTTGTTGCGATTCATATAAATCTCCGCCAATTAAAACACATTCTTTTCTTATAAATTTACAGTAACTATGTTATTTTTTATTGTAACATAACGCCAAAATTGATTCAATATGCTTCATTCTTTAATGGGTATGGTTCGCTAATTACTGCTCACTAAAAAAGGTAAAAACAAGGCAACTAAAACGCTATCATTTTAGTTGCCTTATGGTGGCGGAGACGGCGAGATTCGAACTCGCGGGGGATTGCTCCCTAACTGATTTCGA
>JAFLSA010000118.1 GCA_022511185.1 Eubacterium sp. | reverse complement strand
TTTGGACTTTTGATTAATACGATTTTCATACGCCATCCCCCATCACTTTTTACAGCATAAGATACCGAGAACAATTACTACAACGGCAAGAATTCTTGTTATCCAGACAGTAGGACAGCACAGTGCAACAACACAGCCTACGCCAAAGGCTATCCACAAAAAGTCACGGCGACACATCTTTTTCATGCAGCAACACCTCTCTATGCTGTATTTACTACATACTATGAAAAAGTTTTTTAATCGTTACTCATTATTAAAATTATTTTTCCAGTTTTAATTTTTATTTTAACCTCATCATTTTTAAATGCGTTGCTTTGTGTAAACTGTGAAGATGGCTTAATCTCAACGTTATCGAGGTCATACTCTGCACCTGCAATTGAAAGACCTGTGCATTTTTCAAAAAAGGCGAACAGCGAAAAATACTCATATTCTCCCCTTTTAATAACTGTTTCACCGCTTACTATTGTAATATTATTTTTTTCGTTTATAAGGGAGCATTTGACATTTCTTTCAAAACAGAAGTTAACTGAAAGAATATTTGAGTAGGTATGGTCAATTCGTGAGCCGATTCCGCCGAGAATAACTATGTCATTATATCCTCTGTCAATCGCCTCTTTAACGCAGTGAAAGGTGTCTGTATCGTCTTTCCTGACATTAAGTTCAATTATCTCACAATTAACGTCTGGCTTGGGGGAAGAGTCAAAGTCGCCGATTATTAAGTCGGGAGTAATTTCAAGCAAGTCACACTTTTTATAACCGCTGTCTGCACAGATGACATATCTGTCATCAAGATACTTTTTATAATATGACAAATCACTTTCAGGCGCACCTGAAATTATGGCGCACTTCTTTATTTCAGTTCCCATTCTTTAATATCCTTAACTTCGTTATATAAAGCTGTATAACTGTTATGCCTTTCCTGTGAAATCAAACCGTCATTAAGCGCCTTGACAACTGCACAGCCCTTATCGTTAATATGTGAGCAATTTGTCTGGAATTTACAATCGCATAAATACGGCTGAAATTCCCTGAAGCAATACGGCAGTTCGTCTTTCAAAACTCTTTCACATCGTTCAAAATCAACCGCAGAAAAGCCGGGAGTATCAGCAACATAACCGCCGTTAATCTTATAAAGCTCACAATGTCTTGTTGTATGCTTTCCCCTGCCGAGCTTTTTGCTCGTCTGCCCCGTTTCAATAGAAAGTCTGCTGTCAATTGCATTTAAAAGTGATGACTTGCCAACGCCTGTATTGCCTGTAAAAGCACTGACTTTGTTCTTTAGAAGTTCCCTAACTTCATCAGCACCCTTTCCGCTCGTATTGTCACAGAGTATAACCTTAAATCCTGCGTTTTTATAGATGTCATAATACTTATTATAGGAATTATCAAGGTCAATTTTAGTGATAACAATTATAGGCTCAATGCCCTTATACTCCGCAATTGCGATAATCCTGTCAAGGACGAATGTATTAATCGCCGGGTCACAGATTGATGTAACAACAAAAAGCTGATCAAGATTTGCAAGAGGAGGTCTGACTAAAGAATTCTTGCGCTCCTTTATTTCGTTAATTGTGTTTTCAGCATTTTCGTTGACAGTTATTGAAACTAAATCACCGACAAGTGGAGTAATTTTCTTCTTTCTAAATACACCTCTTGCCTTGCATTCATAAATAGTTTCAGCGGTTTCCACATAGTAGAAACCGCCAATACCTTTAATTAAGCGTCCGTCTGTCATAAAAGTCCTCATTGTGTAGAAGTATCGCCGGAGTTGTCGCCTGAATCCCCTGTGCCTTGATTTTGTGAAGGCGTCTCTGAAGATGAAGAATCATCATATGAAAAACTGCTGAAGCTTACAGATAAATTCTGGCTTTTGCCGCTTGAAATGGTCTTTGTTTCAACTGCGCCTGTGTTAGAAAGCGATACTCTCACTTTTGCATTGTCGCCTTCGTCAAGTGTGATATTGACACTGACTTTATTGCCCTTAAGAGTAACGTTCTGGCTGAGGTAAACCTCACCGTTAAGCTCAACAACAAGCTTATCCTCAACATAATTGCCGTCTGCATCTATACATTCGGGAAGGGTAACTGCAAGAGATACCTTCGTTGATTTCTTTGTGGTAGTTGTTGTTACACCTGATGAAATAGTAATATTTATTTTTTCATCAACTCTTGCACTTGCACCGGCTGACGGGTATTGAGAAAGGACGATTCCCTTTGGCTTTTCACTGTCCTTCGTTTCAAAATTAATATTTGTAAAGCCGAGCTTTTCAAGGAATGCCCTTGCACCCTCCTGCTTAAGACCAGTAACATCTGGTATTGTCACCTGTTCAACTACTTCAGATGTCGGGCCTGAGCTAACGTAAATAATAATCTGAGTATCGGCAGATACTATACTGCCTGCCTTCGGATTAGTATATACAACCATATTTTCCTCAACTGTATCGCTGGCTACTGAAGTTACTGTATAGTTATTCAAGCCTTCATTTGTAAGAGCCTTTTTCGCCTTCTCAACATCAAGATTATATACATTAGGAACAGATATATCATCAGCACTTGCTGAGACAATTAGAGTAATCTGTGCGCCGTCAAGAACCTTTGTTCCCTCTTTTGGAGACTGTGAAATAACAATACCCGGCTGAGTGTCAGCTGTCTTTTCAGTTTGCATTATAAATTCATAATCAAACTGATTAGAGCTTATAAGCTCATCATAAGACATACCTACAAAGCTTTCAAGATTATGAGAATTTTTAAAGGACGAGCCCGTTATTCCCATTACAAGAAGAACAATTGCCGCGATCAAAACAATGACTCCTATGATTACAGCTGTTACTACCTTTCTCTTATGGTGCGGGTCATAGTAATCATCGTACTCATCATCGTCATAATCATCAGGCTCCTGAGCAGTTATTCTTTCTTCAGTTTTCATAACGTATTTTGTTGGCTCTTCGTCTACGAAATATGAATAGTCAAAAACTGCATTCGGATTTTTAATAACTTCCTCAACGTCAAGGAGCATTTCTGTGGCCGTCTGATATCTGTCTGATGAATTTTTCTGCATAGCGTGGATGCAAATCTGTTCAAGTCCAAGCGGAATATCCGGATTAATTTCACTGAGCTTTTTGGCGTCCTCCTGAAGCTGCATAAGCGCAACAGACACAGCATTTTCTGCCTCAAAAGGCACTTTGCCTGCAAGCATCTCGTAAAGGACAACGCCTACGGAATAAATATCTGCTCTTTCGTCAGTAAACTCACCCTTAGCCTGCTCAGGACTGATATAATGAACCGAGCCGATAGCAGTATCAGTAAGCGTTCTTGTTTCACTTCTTGAAAATCTGGCAATACCGAAATCGGCAACCTTGATATTACCGGTTGAAAGAAGAATGATATTTTGAGGTTTTATATCCCTATGAACAATTCCCTTATCGTGCGCATGCTGCAATGCTTTAAGTATCTGTGTGGTGAAGAAGAGGGCATCGTTCCATGTGATTGCATTTTGCTTTTGGATATACTCTTTAAGAGTAATACCGTCAACGTATTCCATTACGATATACTGCAGTTTTTCGCCAAAGCTTACATCATAAACCTTAACTATATTTGGATGTGAAAGTAGAGCAATTGCCTTGCTTTCATTTTTAAATCTTCTTACAAACTCGTCGTTAGTTAAAAACTCGTCCTTTAAAATTTTAACCGCAACGATTCTGTCGTCAACGTTATCGTATGCCTTGTACACAACGGACATACCGCCAACGCCGACTATCTCCTGTATTTCGTATCTGCCGTCAAGGCGTTTACCCACATAATTATCCATAATCTAACTTCTCCGAATTATTTTGATATGATAACAACGGTGATATTATCTCCTCCACCGTTTTTATTTGCCTGTGTAACTAAGCGATCTGCAAAAGCATAATGCTTGCCGTCACTCATAATTTCAATCATTTCATTATTTGAAACGTAGTTAGAGAGACCGTCTGTACATAAAAGAAGCACGTCATCATCGTTTAAATCTACCTGTTCAAAGTCAATATCAATGCTTTTATCAACACCAACTGCACGTGTGATAATGTTTTTATTGGGATGATTTTCAGCTTCCTCAGTTGTAATCTTACCGCGAGATAAAAGATCCTGCACCATACTATGGTCAGTTGTCACCTGCTTGATATCTCCATTATTAATGATATAAGCACGGCTGTCACCTGCGTGGGCAATATAAGCCTGATTGTCACGAACTATTGCACACACAACCGTTGTGCCCATTCCTCTTAACTCAGGCTTAGCCTCTGCAAAGTCATAGACCTCAATATTAGCGGCAGTGAGTGCAGAATCAAGCATATTGTGAATTGAAGTATCACGCATTTTTTCTCTATAAGAGGCGTTGATTTTATCGCTGATAACCTTAACTGCAAGTGCTGAGGCAATATTACCTCCGGCAGCACCGCCCATACCGTCGCAAACTACAGACCATACAACCTCGTCTGAGAATTCACCAACAGCGTATGCGTCCTGGTTAGAATCCCTTACAATTCCCTTATCAGTCTTTGCAACTATTTTCATCAGCGTCACCTCGTTTTTTTAATGTTAGGGTTGAGAGATTTGAACCCGAGTCGGTTTTTGCGGGCAGATTTCCGCCGATACTGCGTTAAACGCCTTGACAATACGCAAGTATTCTCTGCACCGTTTGCCTTGTCTCACCAAAAATCTGCTCCGCTAAAACTGCTTCGCACCTCACAGCGAGGGATTTTAGAATGA
>JAFLSA010000117.1 GCA_022511185.1 Eubacterium sp. | reverse complement strand
TTTAAAATGAACACGCCTCTCAGATTATTTTCTCTTGTAAACGTGGCGAACATATAAAAGCTGTCCTTGTACTTATGCACCTCAGGCGCCCAGTTGACCGAGCGGTTAAAGCCGTTTTTCTGTGAATCAAAGCAGACTGCCGGCTCGCTCCAGTGCTCCAGATCCTTTGAGGTGTAAACGTCAAAGCCACCAACATTTGTGCCGAAATTTTTTGCCCTTGTGCCGTAAAGATAATACGTGTCGCCCTCTTTTAAAACAAACGGGTCACGGATATTGATATCGCTTAATTTCATAACTCACCTCAAAAATTTGTGCTTATAATTTTTATAACTAAGCTGGCGGAGGGAAAATCAAGATATGTCATTCCGTAATATTTCCCCTTATCAAGCGGATATTTCATAAAACGCTGATTTATAAATCTTGAGTTATTATGCGGTCCCTTTAAGCCGCCTGCAGTTGAAAGATAATTTATAATATATTTTCCGTCAAAAACTGTTCTTTTATCAAGAAACGGCTTAATGCACTCGTGCCAGCGTGCCTCAGGCTTATAGCTGAATCTGTCCTGAATGATAAACGTATGGTCACCTGCTTTGAGTGTCAATGGCTCAGGTACAATCTCGCCCTGCTCCACCCAATTTGAAAAATCAATGCCTGTGTTCCCCTCATTATACTCTTCGCATTCAGCTATTTTACAGCGGCGGATAAGGACTAATTTTCCCCTGCACTGCGACAGAACAGGTGCCTTGTTTTCAAGAAACCATTTTTCCTCATTTGACTTGATATACGTGTTAAAAAGATTATCAAAGCATTTTTCCTGCTCTTTACCGCTGTCATTTTTGAACTGAAAAATGATTGTTTCACTCGGGTTTCCCTCTAAAAACTTATAGCAGTGTGAAAGAAGGTCGCTCAAATCCATTTGCTTTGAAAGGTGATTTGAGGTGTTATATGCTTTAGCAGGTCCGTGCACCATTTTAAGCTCATTTCCCTTTGCCTGCACACGCACGTCAAGTCCTCTTATGCCAAGACAAAGCTGTTCGTATATGCTAAAATTCTGACATTTTGATATGTGAGAAAGCTGAACATGACTTGCAGCAGAGTCGTGAGTGCCTGCAAGATTTAAGCTAAGCACGTCTTTACTGTCATCAATATCCTTCATCCAACAGTTTAAATTCATCCTAATCACCAAAAATACTATATCATTTTTGTGTAATAATATCAATTGCAAATATTATTATTTTATTTTATAATTAAGTATGTATGAACTTTTTACGGAGGAGAATATGCAAATATTCAGCACAAGGGGCAGAATAACAACTGATAACAACAAAACAAATCTGATACATAAATTTGACGTGCCGAAAGGTTTAACGGCACTCAGAATAAAATACAGCTATTCGCCCAAAATCCTGCAAGACAGAGAAAGGGCTGTATCAATTATCAAAGAATGCTTTGATAAATATGGCGAAGAACTTATCGGCAGACCTGCTGACTACCTCCCTGTTAAAAATCTTATTACCCTGTCCGTTGACGGCTGCGGCGTATACAGAGGTGCGGCGCACAGACAGGACGACATTCAGGAGCATATTATCAGCGCGGGCTTTACTTCCCCCGGTTTCATAAAAGGGACTATAGACGAGGGTGAGTGGGATATTGTTTTGAACGTTCACAGCGTTTCCTGTGACGTGGAATACACAATTGAAGTTGAGGGAGAGGTGGAATAAATGAGTTATCTTCCCTGTGAGCTTCACTGCCACACAGTACACTCCGACGGTGCGTTTCAGGTTAAGGAGCTTTTGGAAAGCGCAAAGGCAGACCACCTATCAATTATTGCACTGACAGACCACAACACCTTTTCAGGTCACGCAGAGCTTGATGACACAATTCTCCCTGCTATAAGGGGCATTGAATGGACAACGTATTTCGGTCATATGCTTGTTTTAGGTGCAAAGGAATTTGTTGACTGGCGTGACGCCGTGCCGACAAATATTGACGAAAAGATAAAAGCGGTAAAGGCAGCCGGCGGAATCGTCGGAATTGCACATCCGTTTCAGATGGGCTCACCAATATGCACAGGCGGCAGATGGGAGTTCAAGGTCAATGACTGGCAAAACGTTGATTACATAGAAATTTGGCACGAGGATTTAACACGAATCACAAGCGAAAATAAAAAATCACTTGAGCTTTGGACATCACTTCTTGACAAGGGCTATAAAATCTCCGCAACCTACGGCAGAGACTGGCACAGAAAAGAAGCAAGCGGTCACTACGGCTGTACTTACATTGACATTGACGGCGATATAAACGAGGAAAACGCGCTGTGTGCGATAAAGCAGGGAAAAACAGTCGTATCCTCAGGCGCAAAATTTTTCTTTAATCTCCACAGAGACGGCAATACATATTCAATCGGCGACAGGGTGCAAAACGGAAATTACACCTTCAGCTTTTTTACTGATTTACATTCGCGCCAAAAGGACGCAGGCGAGGAATCAATCAGATGCAAAAAAATAAAAATTGTTACTAATGGCTCTAAGACAGTTCTTGAAACAGGCTTTGACAGACGCAAGCTAAATCTTGAACTTGAAAAGAAACATTGGTACAGAGCAGAGCTTTGGGGCAGTGTCGACGGCGAGGATCAAGTGCTTGCGATTACCTCCCCTGTTTATTGCGAATAATAAATTTATTAAAGTTTTTATATAAATCATATTGCATTTTAACTGCAAAACACTTACTATAAAAGCGACCATTTAATTTAGAGGTATTAAATATATGACAATATTCAACGTTTTAACACTGATAGGCGGACTTGCTTTATTCCTGTTCGGTATGAGCATAATGGGAAGCAATCTTGAAAAAATCAGTGGCGGTAAGCTTGAAAGCGTACTGGAAAGAATGACAAACAGCCGAATCAAAGGATTGTTTCTCGGCTTAGGCGTAACTGCAATTATTCAGTCATCGGGTGCAGTCAACGTTATGGCAGTCGGCTTTGTAAACAGCGGTATCATGGCATTAAAGCAGGTTATCGGCATAATTATGGGTGCAAATATCGGTACAACTGTTACCGCATGGCTGTTATCTTTGACAGGCATTGAAGGTTCAAGCGTTTTTCTCCAACTGCTTAAGCCGTCATCCTTTGCCCCTGTTCTTGCTTTTATCGGCGTGCTTATCTTTAAGTTTTCAAAAAATGACAAGAGAAAGAGCATTGCAAGCATTCTTTTGGGTTTTGCCGTTTTATTGATTGGTATGAACACTATGAGCAGCTCTGTTTCAGGTTTAAAAGACGTGCCTGAATTTACAAACCTTTTACTTAAATTTTCAAATCCTTTACTCGGTCTTCTTGCCGGAATTGTGCTCACGGCAGTTTTACAAAGCTCATCGGCATCTGTCGGTATTTTGCAGGCAATGACTGCAACGGGTGCAGTATCCGTATCGGTTGCATTTCCTATAATTCTCGGTATGAATATCGGCGCTTGCACGCCTGTACTTATTTCGGCAATCGGCACGAATAAAAATGCACGCCGTACGGCGGCAACCGTTCCTTTGCTGGCAACAAGCGGTGTTGTGCTTGCGATGATTGTATTTTACGGTGCAGACGCTATTTTCGGCTTGCCGTTTTTATCAGAGCAGGTTAATCCAACAAAGGTTGCTATCATTCATTCTGTATTTAATATTTTTGCTGCAACTATACTGTTTCCGTTCGGCGGTGTAATTGAAAAGCTGATGTACAAAATTATTAAGGACGATCCTAAATCCGATGAAGCAAGCGATGAAACCTCACTTGTTGAAGACCGCTTCCTTCTTACCCCTGCATATGCGCTTGATAAAATCAAGGAAAAGTGCGACGGAATGGCACTTCTTGCAAAGAAGAATATTTCAATGAGCCTTGATTTTCTGAAAGTATACAGCCGTGTAAAGGATGAAAAAATCAAGGAAAATGAAAAGCTCCTTGACCAATACGAAGACGAGCTTGAAACATATCTTGTAAAAATAAGCTCCCTTGAATTAAGCTTTGCCGACTCAATGAGGCAAAGCAAGTATTCCCACGCAATCGGAAATTTTGAACGTATAGGTGACTACGGCGTTAATATCCTTAAAACAAAAAGAAGAATGCACAAGGAGAAAATTCACTTCTCCGACGATGCTAACAAAGAGCTTGACATAATGGGCAGAGCTGTTAAGGAAATTATTGAAAAATCAACCGATGCATTTATCAATAACGATTTAGAGCTTGCACAAACAATAGAACCTCTTGAGCAGGTAATTAATAATCTTAAAGTACAGCTTCGTACAAGACATTCAAAGCGTATGAATGACGGCGAATGTACTATTGAACACGGTATGCTCTTCTTTGATATCATAAATTCCTTTGAGCGTATTGCCGACCACTGTTCAAATCTTGCCGTGTGTATAATTGAGCTGTCACAGGGTAGTTATCAGACGCACAGCTACCTTAAGGGCGTTAAAAATTCTGATAACAGAAGCTTTATGAAAAGTTTTGAGGAATACCTCAATAAATATGAAATCAAGTAAAATGAACGGTAATACACGTACATTTATGAAATAAAATAAAAAATATATTGAAAAATAATTTATTTTAGTATATTATATAGAAGTAATATACTGTTAAAGGGGAATTTTTATGAAACAGAAATCAAAACTCGGTAAATTCAATGTGTTTTTAGCTGTTGTTCTTGTTGTTGTTCTTATTGTGAATGTTGTTGTAATCGTTACAAGAGCTGTTCCTGTTGCTGAGGAAACAGGTGCTGCTGCATTAGATTCCGATCCAATCGTAATCGACGAGCTCACACCGGACACATATGGCGGAGTA
>JAFLSA010000116.1 GCA_022511185.1 Eubacterium sp. | reverse complement strand
CAAAGGAGAAAAAAGAACGGGGTGCAGGTTGCGGCGATAGTCGGATATACAAACGCGGGTAAGTCAACGCTTATGAACAAGCTGACGGATGCAGGCGTTTTGCAGGAGGATAAGCTCTTTGCCACTCTTGACCCCACTGCGAGAAAGCTGTATCTGCCAAACGGTCAGCAGATAATGATTGTTGATACGGTAGGCTTTATCAGCAGGCTTCCGCATCAGCTTGTTGATGCCTTTCGTTCAACGCTTGAGGAGGCGACCTATGCAGACGTTATATTAAATGTATGTGATGCATCAAGTGAGGAATGTCATAATCACATCAAAACCACTAATGATATTTTAGCTTCTTTGTTTGACGGTGGAATTGTTGATGTTCCTGTTATCAACGTGTTTAACAAGTGCGATATTGCAGGAAATCTTGATGATATAACTTATCCCTACAAAAGCGGACAATGCGTTAAAATCAGTGCAAAAACGGGTGTAGGCATTGACAATCTTATGCTTGCTATAGAAAAGGCACTGCCAAAAACGAGAAAAAGAGTTAATCTTCTTTTGCCGTTTGATAAAGGCTCTATAGCTGCGAAAATCAGAAATGACGGTGTGATACACAGTGAAGAATACGTGCCTCAGGGCCTGTTTCTTGACTGTACTGCTGAAATTTCATTTTTAGATACGATAAAAGATTATATTGTGTGAAAATAATTCATAAAATTACTTAGGTGATTTTATGAAAATATTAACATTAAAGCTAAAGCCAAAAATGATTTTCGGCATTATTTTAGCAGTCACAGGCGTAATCGTTGTAATTCTTACGTTCGTTTCAAATCATACCGCTGAGAGCCAGAGCGTATCAGCTGTAATCAGTGCATCAACCGACGAGGAAAGGCGGAATTATCTTGCCACATTCGGTTGGGAAACGGATGCAGAGTTTGAGGAAAAGTCGCTCACTATCCCTCAGAGCTGGAATCAGGTTTACACGGATTACAACGAGGTGCAGGTAAATCAAGGCTTTGACTTGTCTGACTACAAGGGCAAAAAGGTTACGCTTTATACCTATACGGTAAATAATTATAAGGATTCTAAGCAGGGGATCGTTGCGGATATGCTTGTGTGCGACGGTATACTTATCGGCGGGGACATCTGCAATACTTCTGCCGAAAACGGCTTTTTAGTCGGGTTTAACGGTGAGTAATGGAAAGAATTGATAAGGTCATAGCTTCGGCACTTAATGTGTCAAGAAATGATGCAAGAACGCTTATTAAAAAAGGGCTTGTCACAGTGGGCTCAAAGGCAGTGCGCGATATAGGCACTAAGGTTGACGAGAAGTGTGACGAGCTTTTTTGCGATGGCAAAAGGGTGCAGTACAGTAAATTCATATATATTATGATGAATAAGCCGAAGGGCGTGATATCTGCATCAGAGGGCAAGGGTGAGAAAACGGTTATTGACATTCTGCCTGCTGAGATGAAAAGGAAAAATCTTTTCCCTGCCGGCAGGCTTGACAAGGACACGACAGGCTTTATGCTCATAACCGATGACGGCGACTTTGCCCACAAAATTTTAAGCCCTAAAAACCATATACCGAAAACGTATATTGCTGTTTTGGACAAGCCGTTTAATGATGAGATTATCAGTGAATTTGAAAAGGGAATTGAGCTTAAAAATGATGTTCTTATGCCGGCAAAAATCAAACCGCTTGATAGTGAATATATGACTGCACAGGTGACGATAAGCCAGGGGATGTACCACCAGATAAAAAGAATGTTTGCAAAATTTTCAATAACTGTCCTGGAGCTGAAAAGGATAAGTATGGGTGCCTTACCTCTTGATGATTCTCTCAAAGAAGGCGAATGCAGATACATAACTCAGAATGAACTGGATTTAATCGAAAAAGGTAAATTACTATAAATATGGCTTTTTAACGTCTTATCAACAACATATTGTGTATATAAAATTTGTTTATGCAACTGTCACAAAAAAATATATATTTTTTTGTTAAAATAGTTGCAATATGGTTAAACGTCTTGTATAATATTAACAAGCAAAGATATAATTTTTTGTGCAAGTTTATGTTATTCGTTGTAAGAGGAGTGGATAAAATGCCAAACAGATTATTTCAAGGAATAATAAATCAGATGCGTGATGCGGTTGACCGTACTATCGGTGTAGTTGATGAAACGGGTACAGTAGTAGCTTGCAGTGAGCTTGGAATTATCGGCGAGGTGCGCAAGGGAGTTATTACTGCCGGAGTGTTCAACGGCACTCAGACCTGTGTTGATGATGCTACCTATACTACGTTTGACGTTCTGATTCGTCCTGAATATGCAGTATTTGTTGACGGCGTTGACGAGTTCAGCCGTAAATATTCTCAGCTTATTGCAATTGCACTTGATCAGATTAAGCAGAATAACGATGAGAAATTTGACCGTTCAAATTTTGTAAAGAATGTTATTCTTGACAATATTCTCCCGGGCGACATTTATATAAAGGCAAGAGAGCTTCATTTTAATAACGACGCCACAAGAGTTGTATTTTTGATCCGCACAACGCAGGAGACGGAAATTTCAGTATTTGATATTATCCAGAACTTCTTCCCTGACAAGACGAAGGATTTTGTTATCAACGTCAATGAAAATGATATTGCACTCGTTAAAGAGGTAAGACCTAATGTTGACAGCAAGGATTTAGAAAAGCTTGCCCGTTCAATTAATGACACGCTTCTGGCTGAATTTTATTTCAATGCTGTTATCGGTATCGGTACTTGTGTTACAGGTGTTAAGGAGCTTGCTCATTCCTTCAAGGAGGCACAGGTTGCGCTTGAGGTCGGTAAGGTTTTCGACACCGAAAAGACGATTATCAGCTATGAAAATCTCGGTATTGCACGCCTTATCTATCAGCTTCCGACAACACTTTGTGATATGTTCTTAAGAGAAGTGTTTAAGCGTGGCTCAATCGAGTCGCTTGATCAGGAAACTCTGTTTACGATTCAGAAGTTTTTTGAAAATAATCTTAACGTTTCCGAAACTTCACGCAAGCTGTTCGTTCACAGAAATACGCTTGTTTACAGGCTTGAAAAAATCAAAAAGCTGACAGGTCTTGATTTAAGAGAATTTGATGATGCAATCGTTTTCAAGGTCGCTCTTATGGTAAATAAGTATCTTGCTTCAAGTCCTATTAAATATTAAAATCAACTTCACCACGGTATAACTTGTTATATCGTGGTATTTTTGCTTTTACGAGCCTATTTTCACACTTGTTTACAAAAGAGTAACAAAAAAGTCTTGATTTATTATATAAGTTGATATATTATATATAAGGCAGAATGTATAATTGTGTGATTATATATTTTAAATTTTCGCAAATTCGTATAAACATATGAGGTAAAAAACGTGATTGAATTCAGAAACGTATCAAAGGTATATGACAGTAACGGAACGCATGCTCTCTCAAACGTCAATATTAAGATTGAGGACGGAGAGTTCGTTTTTGTTGTGGGCTCTTCCGGTGCAGGTAAGAGTACATTTTTAAAGCTCATTATGCATGAGGAGAAACCGACTGAGGGAGAAATTATTTTTAACGAATATTCATCAGCAACGCTGAAGAAAAGAAAGGTGCCGTATTACAGACGAGATATGGGCATTGTTTTTCAGGATTTCCGCCTGATTCCTAAAATGAGCGTTTACGACAACGTTGCATTTGCAATGCGTGTTATCGGCGCAAAGGAAAAGGAAATCAGAAAAAGAGTTCCTTATATTCTTCAGCTTGTAGGCCTTTCTCAAAAGGCAAGGTCAATGCCAAACGAGCTTTCAGGCGGTGAACAGCAGAGAGTATCACTCGCAAGAGCGCTTGTAAATAACCCTAAGGTTATTGTTGCGGACGAGCCTACGGGTAACGTTGACCCTGAAATGAGCCACGAGATCGTTGAGCTTTTCACAAAAATCAATAACGCAGGTACGACGGTTATTATGGTAACTCATGCGCATGACCTTGTTCGTTCTTTCCAGAGAAGAGTTATTGTTATCAAAAACGGTGAGGTTGTATCCGATACACCTGACCCGACACACGCTCAGTTTGAAAGCTCAACGCCGAAGGAGGACACCGATATGTTCTTCTTTGAGGAGGACGTTGCTATTGACAAGGTTGAGCTTGACGATATTTTCGATAACCTTGAGGACGTAGTTTCTGATAATACGACAGACAGCGGTGAAAATGCAGGAGGTGAGGAATAATGACAGGTTCAAGCTTTAAATACCTCACCAAAGAGGGTTTTCGCAATGTGTGGACAAACAGAATGATGTCGCTTGCATCAATCTGTGTGCTTATGAGCTGTTTGGTGCTTATCGGCTCGGCGGCAATGATTTTCCTCAATATTGATTCCCTCCTTGCAAGAATTGAGGAAGAAAACGTTGTAATGGTTTACGTGGAGGATGAAACCACTGACGAACAGCTTAGTGAAATGGAAAATCAAATCAATGCTCTTGGCAATGTCAAGGAGGTTGAGTTTGTTCCAAAGAAAGATGCCTGGGAAGAGCAGCTCTCAACAATGGGCGAGGCGGAAGCCGAATTTTTTACGGACGTAAGCAATGACATTCCTCTTCCTGACGCATACAAAGTAACAGTTGATAACCTTGATCTTTTTGACCAGACGGTTGATGAGCTTAACAATTTAGATCACGTTGATATTATACGTGAAAACAGAGACCTTGCGCAGAGGCTTGTCGCAATCCGCCAGGGTATTTCAATAATCGCAATCGTCATTATTGCGGTGCTGTTTTTAATTTCACTTTTCATTATTTCAAACACAATCAGACTTACGGTTTACAGCAGAAGACTTGAAATCAGCATTATGAAATCAGTCGGTGCCACAAATAATTTTGTAAGATT
>JAFLSA010000115.1 GCA_022511185.1 Eubacterium sp. | reverse complement strand
ACATTGTTTGATAACAACTGCGGACAAATTGATAACTGCTGTTTTTTAGTAAAAATTAAAGATTATACTATACCTTTAATACTAACACATCACACCTCAAGCAGAATTTCAAGCCAAAAAAGAGGAGATATTGTAAGAGTGGCATACGATAATTATAAAAAAAGTATTAGGAAATAAACCATGTATTTAATTAAATCAAAATATACAAAGGCTTTGCAGTGCCCTAAAATACTTTGAATGGACAAGTTTATGTCCTATCATTATAATATAAATATTTGTAAACTTTCTTTCATTCTGGACCAAGTTTGCCACGGGATAACGATTAGGGTGGCGAAAACGAATGAAAGGAAGAAAAATATGAATGTTTTACGTTTTATTGACTCCCCTGATATCAGGGCACATCTTGAAAAAATCAATTACGAATTTACTCCGCTTGAGGCAGTGAGGCAATGGCCGCATTTGACGGACTTGAAAAGCGCCCGCCCGAAGAAATCGAAGTTATCCGCAAAAACCTCCTTGCCTACTGCCGGCTCAACACCCTTGCGATGGTCAAAATTCTCGAAAAACTGCACGAACTTAATTAAGAGGTAAAGAAAAATGGAAAATGAGTTGTCACTCTTATTAAACGAAATCGGTAAAAAAGATTTAAAATCTTATAGACCTGAAAAGCCAAATTTATTTTATATGCTTGGCATCGAGCATAACGAAGTATTAATTTGCAGGCTTATTGCTGCACTTATTCAGCCTAACGGATTGCACGGATTAGGTACAAAACCGCTTGAGATGTTTTTACAAAAAATAGGAGTAAAACATTTTGGAAAGCTTGATAAAGCCGAAATTGTTTTAGAAGAAAAAATAGATAACGACCGACGAGTAGATATTGTTATTTATCTCGAGAAAAAAGTAATTCCTATAGAAGTAAAAATATGGGCAAAGGATCAAGAATCTCAGCTCTTTGATTATTATAACTATTATGAAAACAGACATGATGATTTTGGGACTTATGAAATAGATAAAATTTATTACTTAACTCCCAACGGCAAACCACCTACTCCTGAAAGTCTAAATGGGTTAAATTTAAAACTGGTAGTGCAAATCAGCTTTAATGAGCAAATACAAAACTTTATAACAGAGTTAAGAAAAGAGATTTCAAATAAAAATGAAATTGGTATTATAATTGATGATTTTAGCGATGTGATTGAAAGGATGAATAAAGACATGACAAATGTAGATGAATTAAAAAAATGTATATCCGATATTGATGATGATAAACTCAATGCACTACTTATGCTATTAAACTACAAAGATAATTTATGGGATGAAATAAGATATAAGTTTTTAAAAAATAGTTTAGAAAAAGAAACATCTTATGCGTTGGATAGATATGAAAAAGGCGATGAATTTGAAAAGATTGATCCTCACTGCAAATATGTGGTAAAAGATAGAGATGAGATAATTGCATATATCTGTATTGAAACTAATTTATATATTACAAAAAAAGCTGATTTAATTTCAAATAAAACTGGTTGGGAAAAATATAAGAACAGTAAACACAATAACTATATGTGGAAATACATTAAATATGACGGCAATAATAGTAAATGGAATTTAAAAGACATTGATACTACTTTAAATTCAAAAAGAAAAATTGAATGGAGTAATTATTTAGAGATTGAAAAATGATTTACGTTATATCAGACCTACACGGTTATTCACTTGAAAAATTTAAGAAATTACTTGAAAAAGCTGAATTTTCAGATGATGATTTTCTTTACATATTAGGCGATGTTATTGACAGAAACGGTGACGGCGGAGTTGAAATGCTTTGCTGGCTTTTGGAGCAGCCTAATGTTCAACTTATTCTCGGCAATCACGAGGCTATGCTTTTGTCTTGTGAATTTGTCTTTGACGAAATAACTGACGAAAGCATAGAAAAAATTGATGCTAAAGGCCTCAGTATACTCAGTACATATATGAGAAATGGCGGCGATGTAACACTGAAACATTTAAAAGAGCTTTCATCTGAATCACTTGCGGATATTCTTGATTATCTCCGTGACGCACCTATTTATGAAGCGTTGACAGTCGGCGAAAACGATTTCATTCTTGTTCACGCAGGGTTTGACAATTTTAAAGCTGATAAAAAACTGTCTGAATATTCAATAAATGATTTAATCTGGGCAAGACCAAAGCTGACCGATAATTATTTTGAGGATATAATCACAGTTTTCGGTCACACACCTACCTTGTATTACGGCAAGGAGTACGACGGCAAGATCATTAAAACAAAAACTTGGATAGATATTGACGTTGGCGCTGCCCGTGGCAACGAGCCCATACTGCTTCGCTTGGATGATTTTAAAGAATATAGATTATAGCAAAAGCGTTTGACGTTTTTTCAATGCTTCAAGCAATTTGTGATACACAATCTTATTAGGATAATATCTGTAATCAGAGAAAATGGAAATCCCGTTATTTTCAAAAAATTCAAGTATTGCTGCGGCACAGCCGGCACTACGGCTTTGCCCATACTCGCACTGGCATATTATATCTAAACCGTCTTTAATGGCCTCGCAAATAAATTCAGCAAGCTCGTCCGCTTCGGAAAAAAACGACTCATAAGTAAAACCGTAATATTTAAGTTCGTCAATATCTATATCCAAAAGCGGAATTTGAAAAACACGCTGAGCCTTATCATAAAAAGATAGGGGATTAAATTTCTTATCGAGCATTAATTCAACATCATAAAATCTGATAACAGCAGTGTTTTCCGGAAATCCCGACTCCAATAATTTTTCTATACTCTCCCTTGAATGAATTGTAACTTTCATATACGTATCCTCCTCTGAGGATAGCATAACAAAGCAGGTGTACAAAAAACGGAACACCTGCTTTTCTTTATCACAGTCAATTGACAATATACTAAATCGCAACCGATGTTATCTTACATTCAGCCTTGATTTTTTGAATATCTGCTGTATTGAGTATCTTCTTTTTTGCAAGCTCGGCGGCGAGTTTTTCAAAGAATTCCCAGTTTTGCGAGAGAATTTCCCTGGCTTTACGGTAGTATTTTTCTACCTCTGCTGCAACCACCTGCTCCTGTCTACTCATTAAGTCATCTGAATCATCAAAACCGCGGGAATGAAGTGAAAATCCGCAAGAGCATTCGCCAGCTACCATATCTCTTACATAGTCAAAAGCCATATCAAGATCCCGTGTATTGCCCGAGTCGGATATGCCGAACTTCTGCTCAATTGCAGCCATACCGCCAAGTGTTGATACAACAACCTTCTTTCTATGGCTTTGTAGCTTTCCATAAGAATCATCGTAAAACTTTGTAAAACCGCCTTGCCTGCCCAATCGGTTATATGCAGACACAAGCGTTACGCTTTCAGGAGTAAGAACCTCAGTGATTACTGCGTGACCTGCTTCGTGGTAAACGATTTGAGAAGTCAGACAATCAGGATTATTAAGATTCGCACACCAATCCTCATTGTCGCTTTTAAATGATTCAGCAGGCACTTTAAAAATTGTTCTCATACAAGCCTCTATAAAATGATCCATCGTGATATTTTCAGAGCGTTCAAAGCCTGCATAGAGTCCCGCCTCGTTTATAACAGTTTCAAGCTCAGCACAGGTGCAGCCATTAAGAATCCTTTCGATTGACTTTGCATCAAGTTCTGTGCTAAAAGGCTTGCCCTTTATGTAATGCTCAATAATTGCAACGGCATCTTCACCGATAGGAGATTTAACCTTTATAATTCTGTCAAATCGACCTACGCGTAAAAGTGAATCAGGAAGATTGCGTATATTATTTGCCGTCGCCAGAATAAATACTTCTTTATCCTTAACTTCGTCAATGCAGGACTGAACGGTTACATATTCCTCCGCATCCTTATGACGTTCATCGCCGTTTGCAAACTTGTCCATATCGTCAAGAAAAACGATTGACGGGGCATTTTCAACTGCTTTATTAAAGGTTTGTTTTATATGCTTAACAAAATCTCCGTTAGGCTTGTTTTTGCGACAGACGAAATATTTGCACCCCGATGCTTTTATCATACAGCAAGCCATTAAAGTTTTGCCAACTCCCGGCTCACCGTGCAGAAGCAAACCTCTCGGAGCAGATACGCCGAGCTTGGCGTAAACCTCACCGTTTTTCAAAATGTCTGCAACTTGCTCAAGCTCTTTTTTGATGGTAGGATAGCCTATAATTCTGTCAAATTCTTTCATACTCATTTTGTATTCTCCTCTTTCTTATTTCTTTGCTCATTATAAGAAACGGGATGTGACAAAATCAGGACATTTTACATCATTTATTTTCCAAAAAATCACAGTTTATATTTAGTATATATGCCTTGAATATGTACAAAATATTACAGAGAAATTTACATTATTTGAGGAGTAGATGTTATGAAAGCAACAGGCATCGTCAGAAGAATTGATGATTTAGGCAGAATTGTAATTCCAAAGGAAATAAGACGTTCCTTCAGAATCAAAGAGGGTGACCCGCTTGAGATTTTTACTGATGCTGAGGGAGAAGTGATTTTTAAAAAATACTCACCGATAGGTGAGCTTTCAAATTTCGCAAGCCAGTATGCAGAGGTGCTTCACAAAAACGGCGGACTGCCGATTGCAATTATGGATAACGACCACGTTATTGCCGCATCCGGGATAAGCAAGCGAGAAATACTCGAACGCAGAGTTACAAAAAATCTTGAGGAACTTATGGAAAACAGGGCTATCCATATTTCAACCGATCAGGTTCCGAGCATGAGCGCCATTGAGGGCTTTGACAGAAAGGCAAACGTTGTATACCCAATTATTTACGGCGGGGACGTCAGCGGAGCAGTAGCATTGATTGAAGAGGAAAATCATACCCTTCCGAGCGAAACTGATATCAAGCTTGTTCAGGTTGCGGCGGCTTTTCTTGGTAAGCAAATGGAGTAGTTTTTTGTATGATTTGCACAATTTATTTAATAATATTTTGTGCAAAGTGTTACATATAGAGAAAGTTGCACAAAATACTTGATTTTT
>JAFLSA010000114.1 GCA_022511185.1 Eubacterium sp. | reverse complement strand
GAGAATGTAAAAATAGAACAGATTGCATCAAAACAAAAGTTGTAATTTAATTAAATATTAAAGGGTGTCACCCTAATTAAATGAGGAGAAAAAATTCTCCTCATTTTTGTATTGATTTTTTTATTCGCATCTGTTATAATTATGGCACATTAATTTACTGTGGCAAAGTGCTAATGCATTATCATAGTGAATATTTAATAACGAAAGGAATAGAAAATTATGAAAAAAGTATTATCAGTTCTTCTTGCAGTATTAATGGTATTTTCAGTTGTAACATTATTTGCTGCTTGCTCAAAGGACACACCGGAAAATGTAGGCACTGCTGAAAGCGACCTTGCTTATGTTCAGGACAAGGGCAAAATGGTTATAGGTATCACCGAATATGCACCTATGAACTATTATGAGGACACAGCAAAGACAATCCTTACTGGTTTTGATACTGAGTTTGCTCAGGCTGTATGCGAAAAGCTCGGTGTTGAGGCAGAGTTCATTATCATTGACTGGGATAACAAATGGCCGGAGTTAGAAGCAAAATCAATTGATGCTGTTTGGAACGGTATGACAATCACAGACGAGGTAAAGGCAAACAGCTCTGTTACTAATGCTTACGTTAAGAATGCACAGGTTGTTGTTATGAAGGCAGATGTTGCTGCAAATTACACAAGTCTTGACCAGATGACAGACTTAACCTTTGCAGTTGAGTCCGGCTCAGCAGGTGAGGGAGTTCTCAAAGATGCAGGAATGGGTAATTACACTGCTGTTGTAGATCAGTCAGCTGCACTTATGGAGGTTGAATCAGGCTCTGCAGATGCTTGTGTTATCGATATCACAATGGCAGAGGCAATGACCGGTGAGGGAACAAGCTATTCAGACCTTGCACAGGCTGTATCTCTTAATGAAGAGGAATACGGAATCGCATTCAGAACAGGCTCTGATTTAACAGCTAAGGTTAATGAGATTATGGACGAAATGAAGGCAGACGGCTCTCTTCAGGCACTTGCTGATAAGTATTCATTATCTCTTGTATAATTTGATTAAAAATTAATTAAACCGTGGCACTTTTTATGTGTCACGGTTTTTACACAAAATCCGAAAGGAAAACTATTGTTATGTTCTGGCAAGTTACTTTGGATCTGTTAAAGGGATTCGGAACAACTCTTGAATTATTTGCACTTACCTTGGCATTTGCTCTGCCGTTTGGACTAATTCTGAGCTTTGGCTCAATGAGCAAATTCAAACCACTGAAATGGCTTGTTAAAACGTTTGTATGGATTATACGCGGAACACCGCTTATGCTGCAAATGATAGTTATTTATTACGGTCCCGGTCTGGCGGCTGCGTGGGCACAGAATGTCGGAAGTTCTAATGTTCTGCTTACGTGGATTGCGACTTGGAGCGTATTTGACCGTTTTGTAGCAGTTCTTGTTGCTTTCGTAATCAACTATTCCTGCTATTTCTCAGAGATTTACAGAGGCGGTATTGAGGGTATACCTGTTGGACAGTATGAGGCAGGACAGGTGCTCGGTATGACGAAGGTACAGATATTTTTCAGAATCGTTTTGCTGCAAGTTATTAAGCGTATCATTCCTCCTATGAGTAATGAAATTATTACGCTTGTTAAGGATACCTCTTTGGCAAGAATTATTGCCGTGTACGAAATTATATGGGCAGGTCAAACGTACATAAAAATGCAAGGTCAGATTTGGCCATTATTCTACACAGGTGTATTCTATCTTGTATTCTGCGGTATTTTAACATTACTGTTCGGTGCGATTGAAAAGAAACTTAGCTACTACAGAGGTTGATGATATGGCTATTTTAGAGGTTAAAAACATACATAAAAGCTTTGGGAATAACGAGGTTTTAAAGGGTATTGATTTTTCGCTTGAAAAGGGCGACGTGCTTGTTATCATCGGCTCATCGGGCAGTGGTAAAACTACTCTTTTAAGATGTCTCAATTTTCTTGAAACACCTGACATAGGCTCTATTATCGTAAACGGTGAAGCTCTTCTTGATACAAGTGACAAGAATACGCTGAGCGAAAAGGAAATCAGGCACAACCGCCTTCATTTCGGCCTTGTTTTTCAGCAGTTTAATCTTTTCCCGCAGTATACTGTCTTTGATAATCTTACCCTTGCACCAAAGCTTGCAGTTAAAGATGAAATCAAGGAAATGAAAAAGGAAAAGAAAAGCGTTCCAAAGGATTATAAATCTCAAAGAAATGCTCAGATTGAGCAAAATGCAAATGAGCTTTTAAAACGTGTGGGACTTACGGAAAAGGCAAAGGCGTATCCCTGTGAGCTTTCGGGCGGACAGCAGCAGCGTGTGGCAATTGCACGTGCGCTTGCAATGAAGCCGGATATTCTCTGCTTTGACGAGCCTACCTCAGCGCTTGACCCGGAGCTTACAGGTGAGGTGCTCAATGTTATAAGAAGTCTTAAAACGGGCAACAGTACTATGATTGTTGTTACTCACGAAATGGAATTTGCAAAGAATGTTGCCGATAAGGTTATCTTTATGGCAAACGGTGTTATTGAGGAAGCAGGCACACCTGACGAGCTCTTTAATAATCCAAAGAGCGAGATTTTGAAGGCGTTTTTACATAAGGCACTTGACGCATAGTTTTATATACTTTAGGGGAGGAGAAATCCTCCCTTTTTATTTGTTGAAAAAATATTCTGTAATTGCTATAATACAGTTATGTATAAATTTGAACGGTTGTCGGATGACATAAAAATTGCTGTAAGCGTTGATCACACCTTTGGCACGGATGCAGTTATACTGTCCCATTTTGCAAATATAAAGGCAAGGGATAAGGCTCTTGATATGGGGACAGGCTGTGGGATAATTCCTTTTCTGTGGCTGAGAAATGAAAAAATCAATAACGTTTCCTGCCTTGATATTCAGCAAAATGCTTATGAGCAGGTTTGCTGTTCTATTAAGGAAAACGGCTTGGAGAACAGGATAACTCCTTATAACTGTGACCTCAGGGAGATTGATAAAATCTTTAATGCCGAGGAGTTTTCACTCGTGACAATGAATCCTCCGTATAAGCCTGTCGGAACGGGTATTGAATCGCTTGGCGAAAGTGCAAGGATTGCAAGGCATGAGGTGTGCTGTAATATTGAGGATGCTGTAAAGGCAGGCGCATATCTGCTTAAATATGGCGGAAGATTCTGTATGTGCCACAGGCCTGAACGCTTGGTAGACACCTTGGAGATAATGCGGAAATACAAGCTTGAGCCGAAGCGTCTGAGATTTGTTCAGGACAGGGCAGGGGAACAGCCTTTTTTATTTTTAGTTCAAGGGCAAAAGGGTTCAAAGCCGTTTTTGCGTGTTGAGCCACAGCTTATTATAAAAAAGGAAAACGGAAAATTCACCGACGAAATGATAGAAATTTACGGCTCTTATGCCGATGGGTACAATAAATGAGTGGAAAATTATACGTTGTAGGAACGCCGATAGGTAACCTTGGCGACCTCTCGCCACGTGCAATAGAAACACTTGAAAGGGTTGATTTTATTGCCGCGGAGGACACAAGGGTTACCTTAAAGTTGTTAAATCATTTTGACATAAAAAAAGAAATGGTATCATATTTTGAGCATAACAAAAGAGAACGTGGCGAGCTTATCTGTAGCCGTATTGCAAACGGTGAAAGCTGTGCAATCGTGACGGATGCAGGTATGCCGGCTATTTCAGATCCGGGTCAAGATCTCGTTTCTCTATGCTATGAAATGGGGATAGACGTTGAAGCCGTACCGGGTCCGACCGCCTTTGCTACAGCGCTTGCAATATCGGGTATGGACAGCGGACGCTTTACCTTTGAGGGCTTTTTGTCGGTAAGTAAAAAGTCAAGGCGTGAACATTTGGAAGAAATAAAAGACGAAAAACGAACCTTGATTTTTTACGAAGCACCGCATAAGCTTGCTAACACCTTGCAGGATTTGTATAAGACTTTAGGCGACAGAAAAATTGCTATTGTCCGTGAGCTTACGAAAATACACGAGCAGGTGATAAAAACTACTCTCAGTGAGGCTTGCGAGCTTTACGGCGGCACACTCAAGGGTGAAATCGTTTTAATTATTGAGGGCAAAAAAGCTGAGCCAAAGACGGAAATCACCTTTGAAAATGCAGTCGAAATGGCGAAGGAGCTTGTTGAGGGCGGTATGTCAGTCAATAATGCCGCAAAGGAAATTGCCTCGCAGACACCGTTTAAGAAAGGTGATATTTACAGAGAACTGATATGATTTGTTCAATTTGCCCGAGATGTTGCAACGTTGATAGAGAAAATCAGCTTGGCTTTTGTAAAAGTAAAAGCACTTTCAAAGTAGCACGTGCATCACTTCATTTTTGGGAGGAGCCGTGTATAAGCGGTAAAAACGGCAGCGGCACCGTCTTTTTCAGCGGTTGTAATTTGCGCTGTGCGTACTGCCAGAACTTTGAAATAAGCAGGGATAATAAGGGCGTTGACATTACCGACGAAAGACTCGTTGAGATTTTTGAAAGCCTTATAGAGCAGGGCGCTCAGAACATCAATCTTGTCAATCCCACTCATTATGCGGACAGACTTTCCGACGTGTTGACTAAATGGAAAAGTCCTGTTCCCGTTGTCTATAACAGTAGCGGTTATGAAGAGGTTGAAACACTCAAAAAGCTCAGCGGTCTGATAGATATTTACCTGCCTGATTTAAAATACATCAGAGCTGATAAGTCTGGCCGTTATTCAAAAGCCGATGATTATTTTGAAAAGGCATCAGCCGCAATTCTTGAAATGAGAAGACAGGTTGAGGACGTCTTTGATGATGAAATAATGAAAAGCGGTCTTATAGTCCGTCATCTGATTTTACCTCAGAACACAAATTCATCACTTGAAATTATTGATTGGCTTAAGGAAAATCTGCCTGACACCTATCTTTCACTTATGGCGCAGTACATTCCCTGCGGTGCGCTTGATGATTTGCCTGAGATTAACAGAACGATAACAAAAAGGGAATATGATAAGGTTGTTGATTATGCCTTAAATCAGGGACTTGATAGGCTTTTTATACAGGAGCTTTCATCAGC
>JAFLSA010000113.1 GCA_022511185.1 Eubacterium sp. | reverse complement strand
TAATACTGAATCGTCTGATTTATTGTAAGAACAATTGAGTTTCCGTCTGTCGCCTCAACTGAGGTTTCATAGTCATTTAAAATATCATTTGAAACAGCATCTTTTACCGTGATAACTCTGCCGTTCGTCCCCGTAAGCTCTTCATCGTAGTAAGCCTCAATACCGCTCAAACCCTGATCGTCGGCACCTGTAAAGCCAATGACCGATGATGCAAGAGTGCCGTAAGGGTAATACCTTTTTGTCGTCTGCTCCATACCGATGCAGTTTAATTTATTCTCAGAAATAAATTCTGAAATCTGCTCTTTGATATTGTTTTCGACTCTTTTTTCAACTACGGTGTAATGATTTTCAGCCTTTGTTTTTTCAAGAAGCTCTGCCTTCTGCTCCTCGTCATACTCAAAAAGCTCGGCAAATTTATCGACGATAAGATTTCGCCTTTTTTCACTTTTCTCTTTTTTCTGTGCAATTTTCTCTGCTGTATCATCTTCATCAATCGCAAGGTCGATAGCAAGCGGATCAATAAAAATATTCCACACTGTTGCCGACTGAGCAAGCACGTTTCCCTCGGCGTCGTAAATAGTGCCGCGCATTGCAGAAATTTCCATATCCCTCATCTGCTGTGACTCAGCCTTTTGAGAAAGCTCCTCTCCGCGGGCAATCTGCAAGTAAAAAACTCTTGCTGCATTTGTGCAAAGAAGAAAGATAATCACAACGCTTAAAATCAAAAGTCTTCTGAGCATATTGTTGCTTGTATTTAATTTCATCAGCCTTCCTCCTCGCAATTGTTATCTTATTTAATAAAAACTATATGAGAGTTAGAAGAAAACTAACTCTCAATATCTTACGCATAAATTATTTATAATATTACTTTTTTGCCGCCTGCTCTGCCACGTATTCTATAGCGTTTTTGTGCTCCTCCTTGTACTGAGAAACATCAATATAGCTTATCTGATACGACTGCATTTTGCTCATACCAAGCTCTTCAACCGCATACTTGTCAATCATACTCACAGATACAAGGGCATTAAGCTCGCTGTTAATTCTGGTGTTTTCACTCTGTGCAACAGCAAGCTGTGTTTCAAGCCTTGAGATTTCGTAGTTTAGTTCATTCTTTATTGCATAGGTGTAAAGCACACCAAAGAACATTGCAAGCACCAAGACCGCTGCTGTAATAATGGTAACAGTTCTTCCAAATCCGATTCTCTGCTCCTGCAAAAGCTGGTTTTTGCTCTTGCGCTTGCCGTTTTCCCTGACCTTTAATTCCTTTTTAGGCTCAGGTGTATAGGCAGGTGCAGCAGATGACCTGCTCAAATTAAATGCATCTATTGCATATGATGTATCGCTTGAATATGAATATCTTCTGAAATCGCCTGTGTTCGTCATCTGACTCACCTCTTTCATCACAAATTGTTGATAATGTTTAATTAAAATTTTTCAAAAACACGTAAGCGTGCAGATCTTGCACGAGGATTTACTTCAAGCTCCTTTTCGCTCGGAGAAATTGATTTAAGCGTCCTTCCCTTCGGCTTATTACCGCAGACACATACAGGAAATTCCTTCGGGCAGGTGCACCCCTTACACCAATCGTTGAACTTCTCTTTTACTATTCTGTCCTCTAATGAATGGAAGGTAATTATTGCAATTCTTCCTTTACTGTTAAGGCAGTCAAAAGCATCGTCAAGCGCTGTTTTAAGCTCGTCAAGCTCGCCGTTTACCTCAATCCTGATTGCCTGAAAGGTACGCCTTGCAGGGTGTGAGTCACGCATTGCCTTTTGAGGCATTGATGCTTTAATAATATCAACGAGCTCAAACGTAGTTTCAATAGGCTTGTCCGCTCTTGCTTTAACAATATTTGCTGCTATACGGCGTGAAAATTTCTCTTCGCCGTATTTGAAAATTATGTTTGCAAGTTCTTCTTCACTGTAGGTATTTACAACGTCCTTGGCACTCAGTCCCGATTTGCTCATACGCATATCAAGCGGTGCATTTTGATGGAAGGAAAAGCCTCTATCTGCCGTATCAAGCTGAAAGGAGCTGACCCCTAAATCAAGAAGAAGTCCGTCAATTTTATTGATATTTAAGTCTTTTAAAATACTTTTTATATTTGAAAAGGTATTATGAACGATTGTGACATTATCCTTGCCGCCGAGCCTTTCCTGCAAAACGGAAACAGCATCAGGGTCACGGTCAACTGCAATCAGTCTTTTGGCAGTTTTGGCTATCTCTCCCGAATGACCTCCACCGCCTGCCGTGCCGTCCATAACGATTTTATTGTCTGCATTTAACGCCTTGACCGATTCATCAAAAAGTACGCTTTTATGAACAAATTCCATTAGCTTTCATTGCCCTTCAGCTTGTCCATTAAATCATAAACACCCTGTGAATGGTCATAGCTGTTATAAATTTTTTCGTACTCAGCAGGGTTCCAGATTTCAATAATCTTACCCTTTCCCTTGAATACTACCGTTGTATCGTTAGTAAGCAACGCCGCTTCCTTCAAACGCTGATTGACTGTAAATCTGCCCTGAGAGTCGAGAACAGCCTCCTCAGCATCGTCAAAAAGACTTGTGAACGCATCGTATTTCTGATTTTCAGTACCGTGCTGAATTGACTCGTAAATTGACTCAAAGTGATCCTCCGGATAAAGAGTTAAGCACTTACAGCCTCTTACGGTAACGGCAGCCATATAAAACTCCCTGCCCAAACGCTCACGCCACTTAGTAGGAATCAAAAGACGACCCTTTGAATCGAGCTTATAGCCGTCAAGGGTACCAACGAATAAACGCATATCTTTCTCTCCTTTCACAGGCAAAGTAAACCAAATCCGAACACGGTTTAAAATGGCTAATTTGCCTTAGTTTTTGTGGGTTTGAAATGGGATTTTCATTAAATTAATGGGAATTTAATGGAATTTCTGCCTCAAGAACATTATAAATAGGAACAATTGCCTTGTCAAGAAATTTTTTCAGCGCATTAATATTTGTAATAAATTTGTAACAATTAAGTTAATTGGCTAAAATATTGTGAAATCAGGTGCGATATGCTATAATCAAATTAGAATTTATGAAAACGAGGAAATGCTATGAATGATTACAAATCAACGTGGCGTGAAAAAATCGGCTACGGTGTCGGTGCAATCGGGCTTGATTTAAGCTACGGACTTTTTTATTCTTATCTGTCCTACTATCTTTCAAGCGTGCTTGGACTTAAGGAAGGATTTTTGCTTCTGCTCACTCCGCTTGCAAGAATATGGGACGGCATAAACGACCCGATGATGGGAACAATCGTTGACAACACAAAAACGAAAATAGGAAAATACAGACCTTGGATAGTTATAGGTGCGATGTCAAATGCTATTGTTTTAACGCTTCTTTTCACAAGCTTTGGTATGAGCGGTACTAAGCTTTATATTTACATAGCGGTTATGTACATCCTTTGGGGTATGACAAACACAATGGCGGATATCCCCTACTGGTCAATGGTGCCAAGCTTTACGACCGACCCGTCTGACAGAAATCTTGTTGCAACAGTTGCGAGAACTTTCTCAGGTCTCGGCCAGGGAATTATCAGCGTTCTGACTCCTGTTATTCTCCCTAAGCTTTCAACCGGTATGACAACTGATAAGGGTTATTCGGCAACAGGCTTTTCACGGTGGGCGTTCATCTGTGCGATTGCACTTGTAGCTTTTTCATCAATATGCGTTCTTTCAACTAAGGAAAAGCACGTCGTGTATAATAACAATGAAAAGTTTTCATTTAAGAAAATGTTTAAGGTTATCGCTCACAATGACCAGCTTGTTGTGTTCATAGTATTTGCAATGGTATCAAATGCAGGCTGGTATCTGACAAGCGGTACGGCAGTTTACTATTTCACAGACGTACTCGGTCAACCGACGGCACAAAGCTTGTTTTCAACGATAGGAGCAGTAGGCTCTGTGCTTGGTCTTTTAGTTATACCTATTCTTTCAAAGAAAATGAGCAAACGAAACATATATCAGTTTTCGCTGATTATGACGATAGTCGGCTATGCGCTTATGTTCCTTTTCGGGCCGATTTTAAAAATCACAATTGCACTTGATATAAGCTATATTATTGCTTCAATCGGTATCGGCTCAATGTTCGTTGCACAGACGATTTTCCTTGCAGACATCGTTGACTACGGCGAGTACAAGAACGGCGAGAGAAATGAGTCAATCACGTTTTCTATGAAAGGCTTTTTGCAGAAAATGGCATACACGATTCAAACAATAGTTCTCTTTGGCGGACTCGGTCTTGTAAACTATAATGAACAGATAACAAGCGCATCAAAAACAATTAATGATGTAACGAAAAATGCCATAGGCTTCATTGCCTTTGGCGCTCCTGCAATCTTAATTATTATTTCGCTGATTATTTTTTCAACAAAATTCAAGCTTCACGGCGAGCTTGCAGATAGGGTACACGATTACATAGTAGAAAAACGAAATGAGGAGTAACAGTATGTCAATCAGAGAAAAGCTTCATAACACAGAGCTTTATATTTCAACAGATGAGGAATTATTAGAAGAACAGTTAGGGTATATGAACCTCCTCTATGATTTTAATCATACCCGTCCGACAGAGATTACGAAGCGAAACAAGCTGTTAAAAAAACTGTTTGCCGAGCTTGGTGAGGGATGTTATATAGAACCGCCCTTTCACGCAAACTGGGGCGGACATCACGTACATTTTGGCAAAAACGTCTATGCCAATTTTAACTTAACGTTAGTCGATGATACCCACATTTATATTGGCGATTACACAATGATGGGTCCAAACGTGGTGATTGCTACTGCAGGGCATCCGCTCCTTCCCGAGCTTCGTGAACAGGCTTATCAGTACAACGCACCAGTTCATATCGGCAGAAACTGCTGGCTCGGTGCAGGTGTTATTATTGTTCCCGGAGTTACAATTGGTGATAATACGGTGATAGGTGCAGGAAGCATTGTTACAAAGGATATTCCGTCAAACGTTTTAGCCGTCGGCAATCCTTGCAGAGTTCTGCGTGAAATCGACGAGCACGACAGGCAATATTATTTTAAAGACAGAAAGATTGATTACAGTATATTGAAATAATCATAACCACCAGTTGAACTGGTGGTTTGCACAGGCCCTATAAGGGCCGC
>JAFLSA010000112.1 GCA_022511185.1 Eubacterium sp. | reverse complement strand
ATGGGAATAATTCCGGCGAAAATTCAAGCAGCACTTCCGACAGTCCCGAAACAAGTGTAGACCCTCAAACTCAAGCACTTATTGACGCTTTTGCTCTGGACAGCTTTACTGCGCCTGACGGCAGCACGTTCAATAAATCCGAGGCGGTTTATGCCGCGGCTTCAGAAGATGGCAGCACCTATGCTATTGGATTTGACTTTTCGTATATGCGCTACGCCGAGCCGCTTTTCGACAGCACCTTTGACAATCCCAATTTAATTGATTGGGACACGCTTGAATTCAATACGGACATAGGTTTTCTGGTTGAAAATACAAACTATTTCAAGGTTAAGGCGGGCGATACGCTTGAAAACGGACTGACAGTTGAAAGTGCGCAATATTGGATAAACTCAGCCGGAGAAATGTTCAGCAGCGAAATAGTTTTGAGCGGTGAATTAGCACTCGAAGGCATATTGTATTGCGTTGCGGAAAACCCCGAATATGTTGACGAGCAAGGCGATCTGATGTTCTTTGCGGATTCGACAAAGAGCAGTTTTGTCCCTATGCCTAACAGTTCTGTTGACTTCACCGAAAAATGGACTGATACAAGTGACAATTTCGCGGCAGTTTTTGACGGTAAAAGAATACATTTTGGAAACATCAATGATGTATCCGTTGACCTGTCCGATACATTTAGGAACAGCAGCTATGTTGAAGCTAAAATAACTATGAAAGGTGTTCGCGTGATGTACACCGAAAACGGCGGAGGTTTTGTTTACGCAGAGCCTGTTGACGTTGAGGTGATCGGATAAATTTTAATCAAGAACATATCAAAGCGCACTGTTATCGGGAACGGAGTGCTTTGTGCGGTGCTGCTTTAAAACCGTTATGGAAAGATATGAGGTAACATTATGAAATCAAGAATTTTTATATCAATTTTGAGCCTTTCGATTGCGGTTTTGTCGCTGGTTGGATGCTCGGAAAACGGTAAAGAGAGTGTGGCTAATACTCCACATAACAGTGTGACTTCGACTTCGGACGATGGCAACAATAATTACTCAATATCCGAAAACCCGACAAATTCTATTGTTGACAGTGATTCGGACAGAGTTTCGGAAAGCGATTCAGGCAGCAGTTCAGAAAGTGTCCAGCCAACTGGAACGCCTACGATTTTTATAGGACCCGATGGCAATCCCATTTATGATTCTGAGGTCACAAAAATCGACGGCTCCGACAAAAAGGCTGCGGAGCTTACCGCAGAGGACGAGGGCGTTACGATCTTCTGCGAGGGATTTCAATATTTCAAAGAACCCGAGGGAGTGGCGTACAGCAGCTATGAAAATCCCGAAATGTTTGACGGATGGGTGTTCAAAGGCGAAACTCCCACAAGTAAAAACGCTTGGAAACGTGTAAACATAGGTGATGAGATATGCGGACTGACACTGAAAAGCGCAACGTCAACGTTTTTAAATTACAATGAGATTAGTTTTGATTATTACCAAACCTACTATACTCAAGGTGTGGCAGATTTCAATCTTTTCGCCGAATTTGACGGCAGTGTAACGCTCGTCGGATACCTTAACAGCAGCAATCGAACCTCATATGAACCCGACGGTGGGGAGCTGCGGTTTACGCCGACCGAAGACAAACTGCCTATAATGTGTACCGATATGTTTAAAATTGAACCTGAGACTTACTCGCTTGCAATGTCATACGGAGCTGGGGAAATGTTTGTGTTCAATGAGATAAACGAAATAGGGATCGGTAATCCGTCAGGACTTGATTTAGGATGTATTGGGATAGGCGATACGGCGTTTGTTCGCTTGACGCTTTCCGATATAAAATATTACACTGCGGGTAATATAACTGCGACACTTGTCGATATTGAGGTTTTATCCGATGTATTGGCGCATGTGAAAGACACGATTTAAAAAATGGTCTTTTCAAGCTTAACGTTTTTGTTTGTATTCCTGACGGTTACATTGCTGCTCTATTATGCAGCTCCCAAAAAACTGAAAAACGCAGTTATTCTGATAAGCGGACTGATGTTTTATGCGTGGGGCGAACCGATTTATGTTTTCGTAATGATTTTAAGCACTGCAATTGATTACACTGCAGGCCGCATTATAGACAAGAACGACGGTAAGCCCAAGGTGAGATTGGTGTGTTTGTTAGTCTCGATTATTATGAATTTGAGCCTGTTGGGAATTTTCAAGTATTCGGATTTTCTTATCGCATCATTTAACAGTTGGTTCGGGTTGGAGATTACAAATCCGTTTGTGCTGCTGTATAATAAAATATTCGGCAGCTTTGTCGGTGAAATAAAGAGCCTGCCTATGCCGATTGGAATAAGTTTTTTTACGTTTCAATCAATGAGCTATACTATAGATTTGTATCGCCGCAGGATCAGGGTTCAAAAGAACGCAGCGAGCTTTATGGCTTTTGTAACGCTGTTTCCGCAGATTGTAGCGGGTCCTATCGTTCGTTATGAGGACGTTCAGAATGAAATTGACCGGCGCACCGTCACAGAGCCGATGATAGCAAGCGGAATTTCACGTTTCATAATGGGATTGGGTAAGAAGGTGCTGATCGCCGACAATATCGGTATGCTTTGGACGGAAATCAAGGCAATGGAGTATTCGCAGCTTTCGGCGGTAACGGCTTGGCTCGGAATTCTTGCGTTTACATTCCAGATCTACTTTGATTTCTCAGGATATTCGGATATGGCGATCGGACTGGGCAAGATGATGGGATTCAACTTCCCCGAAAACTTCAACTATCCATATATGTCCCGCAGCATTTCCGAATTCTGGCGTCGGTGGCATATGACACTCGGCGAGTGGTTTAAGGGCTATGTTTACTTCCCGCTGGGAGGCTCAAGAAAGGGAATGCCGCGAACGGTGATAAACCTGCTGATCGTGTGGACGATTACGGGTATTTGGCACGGCGCATCGTGGAACTTTATGCTTTGGGGAGCATATTTTGGAATACTTATCGTAATTGAAAAGCTGTTTCTCGGCAAGTGGCTTGAAAAAGTCCCCAAAGGGGTGAGTTGGCTATATACCTTCGTTCTGGTGGTTTTGGGGTGGGTAATGTTTGATGCGGTACCCGCAGGGACAGTTCAGTTCGGAGAGGTTTTCAAAACTGTATTCGGATACATCGGTGCAATGTTCGGAGCAAACGGTGTATTTATTGACAATTTCGGATTGTACAGCTTGATAAATTACGGGATTTTGTTCGCAATTTGTATATTCGCCTGCACGGATTCGTTTAAAATCATCTGCGGGAAAATCAAGGCTCGTGCGCCGCAGTGGGTTATGTACGGCTATCCCGTGGGTCTTACCGTTATTATGCTTGCTTCGGTGGCATTTATCACCACATCGAGCTATCATCCATTCCTTTATTTTAATTTCTGATAAGGGGGAAGTGAATAATGAAGTTTAAATTTACTCCCGATAAGCTGATGATAGGGCTGTTCGCATTGATAATGGCGGTGATTCCCGTTGTTACAATTATTCTGCCGAAATCGGAAAAAAGCGAGAACGAGAACCGCACTCTGGCAAAAATGCCTACAGTTGTCGATACCAATAAAATGGATAAGGCAGAAAATCCGAAGGATTTATTTTCTGCTATAAAGTGGAAATATATCACCAATCGGGATGGCGAAGCGTTTAAGGACGATTTTGAGACGTATTTGTGCGACCATATTGTCGGACGCGAAACGTGGGTGAAAATCTGCAACGAGCTGCAAAGGCTCTCGGGCAAGAAAGAGATAAACGGCGTGTATACCGTTGGCGACCAGGAGGTGCAGACGTTCAAGGGCTATGACACAGATACGGTCGCCAAGTCCGTAAATGCAATAAACGCTTTCGCAGCGAAGTTCCCCGACAAGCAATTCAGCTTTATGCTTGCGCCTACCTCTCAGGAGCTTTTCGGTGCGGAAATTCCCTCATATACCGGAATTGTCAGCGAAAAAGAGTTTATTGACGAGACATACAAAAATCTCGAAGGGATAACCGCCATAGACTGTCTGAGCTTTATTTCCGGACATGACAGCGAGTATATCTACTACCGCACCGACCACCACTGGACGAGTCTGGGAGCGTATTACGCATATCAGTCGGCGGCAAAAACGTTGGGTTACAGTGCGTATGAAATAAATTACTTCAATATCGAAACCACAAGCACCGATTTTCGTGGAACGCTGTACTCCAAGACGCTTGACGACAGTATTACTCCCGATCATATTGACTACTATTTCCTTGCGAAAGATGAGCCGAACGTGAAAATGACCTGCATTAACGGCGATAAGGTAAACGTTTATGACAGCCTTTATGTGCGGGATTTTCTGGAAGTTAAGGACAAATATTCCAGCTTCACAGGAAGCAATGTGCCCGTTGTAACAATAGAAACCGATGTTGATAACGACAAGTCGCTGCTGATAATCAAGGACAGCTACGCACACTCGCTGGTGCCGTTTTTATCAAAGCATTACAGTAAGATCACTATGATCGATATGAGATATATCAATACGGATATATCACGGGTCGTGAACCTTGACGAGTATCAGCAGGTGATGTTTATGTATAATGTGATTACATTTGCTGAAGACGGAAATCTTGTGAAACTGTACCTTACTAAATAAGAGGAACACACTTATGACGATGGAGACAAATGAGAATACGTTATCCGATGTAAATGTTCTTTATTTCTTTCTTGACAGAAAAGTACAAACTAAAGCCAGACGTATAACGCAGAGCTATGACATAAATGGGGGTACATAAAATGAATGATAGTCAAAAGAAATCTCGGTGGATACATTGTCCGTTATGCGGAGGAAAAACAAGAACAAAGGTTTATGAAGATACAGCACTTGTAAAATTTCCGCTATACTGTCCTAAGTGTAAGAAAGAAATACGGGTAGATGTTATAAAATTCAAAATGGTGTTAAGCAAGTGAGCCAGACGCAAAAGCGCAGAGCCAGCTTTCCGAACGTTAAGGAAAGCTGGCTCTTTTTCATTAAATAAGTACGGCAGTCTTTTCCCGATATGCGTCAAGCATAGTCCGAAAAACAGGTATCAGCGCAGCAGCTTCTTCCTCACTGCACTCCTCGATCAGTAGCCTGAGCTGGCTGATTGCCGGCGTTTCCCTCTGCATTTCAGGATAAAAAATTTCCCTTGCGTCTATTTTCAAGGCACGTATCAAAGGGAACA
>JAFLSA010000111.1 GCA_022511185.1 Eubacterium sp. | reverse complement strand
AACAACTTCTCTCAATAGTCTCAGGCAAAGCAACTAAGAATGAATAAAATAATTACTGCGAAATTTCAATCTTTAAAGACGTGGTAATAATTTAAAGTAAACGGACGCTAATAGCTGCTCTACAATTCTTCGGGAACGTCATTGTTAGTTCGTATAAGAGGATATTATCCTCCCGCAAAGCTAAAAAAATAATTATATCCTCTGTATATAACCGGTTTTTTCTATTTTATTATATCCTGCCTTTTGGTAAAATCTATGCGTGCTTCTTTTTCTCGAACCTGTCAGAAGCATCATTTTATAGCAGTTTTCCTTTTTAGCAATTTCCTTTGCATAGTCAAGGCATTGTGTGGCGTATCCCTTTTTCCTGTAAGACTTGTCGGATATAACGTTTTCAATAACTGCATAAGGCTGTTGATTATGTGTAAGATTCGGAATGATAACACAAACGCAGGAGGATACAATTTTATTATCAATCTCGCAGACGATTATATGATGATTTTTGTCATTTAAAATCTGCTTGTAAAGGCTCTTTGTATTATCATTTTCAGGTATAGGCGGATTGCCGTGAAGCTGTGTATAAAGCCTGCTTAAACTGTCAAAATCATTTTCATTTATCTCACGAATCATAGAATCTCCTCCTAAGGCAAAGTAACTTAATTACATTATATATCATCACTTGACAATTGCAAATATTTTTGTTAATATAATTTCAATATTCAACGGCTGGGAAAAAGAGGAGTAATATATCTGTTTCTTTCAGAGAGTATCCGTTTGGTGAGAGGGTACAGAAAGGGTATGTGAAGGTAGCTTTTGAGCCGGCAGGGTGAACGGTATTCTATTAGCTCTGTCCGTATGCCTGCGTTAAGGGCTTGAGTGGCATTTTTGTAAATGCAATTTGAGTGGTACCACGGAATTTATGCTTTCGTCTCATTATGAGATGAAAGCTTTTTTATTTTCGTACAAATAAGTAAAAAGGAGTTTTGATTATGTCAAAGGAGCTTGCAAAGCAGTACGATCCGAAGGACGTTGAGGATCGCACCTATAAATTCTGGTGTGATAATAAGTATTTCCACGCAGAAGTTAATCCGAAGAAAAAGCCATATACAATAGTTATTCCGCCTCCAAATATTACAGGTCAGCTTCATATGGGTCACGCACTTGATAACACCCTTCAGGATATTCTTATCCGTTTCAGAAGAATGCAGGGATATGAGGCTTTATGGCTTCCGGGCACAGACCACGCATCTATCGCAACTGAGGCAAAGATTGTTGAGGCTATGCGCAAAGAGGGCGTCACTAAGGAGGATATCGGCAGAGACGGTTTTCTTGAACGTGCTTGGGCGTGGAAGGATCAATACGGCTCACGCATTATTGAACAGCTTAAGAAGCTCGGCTCTTCTTGCGACTGGGACAGGGAAAGATTTACTCTTGACGAAGGCTGTTCAAAGGCAGTTCGTGAGGTCTTTGTAAACCTCTATGAAAAAGGTCTTATCTATCAGGGCAAGAGAATGGTAAACTGGTGTCCTCATTGCTGCACGACTATCTCAGATGCAGAGGTTGAGTATGAGGATCAGGCAGGTCATTTCTGGCATCTGCGTTATCCGTTCAAGGACGGCACAGGCTATGTTGAGCTTGCAACAACAAGACCTGAAACGCTCTTGGGCGATACTGCCGTTGCAGTTAATCCAAATGACGAAAGATATAAGGATGTTATCGGCAAAACGCTTATTCTTCCTATTGTTTACAGGGAAATTCCTGTAGTTGCCGACGATTACGTTGACATTGAATTTGGTACAGGCGTTGTTAAAATCACACCTGCGCACGACCCTAACGACTATGAGGTAGGCCTCCGCCACAACCTTGAAATAATCGATGTTATGACAGACGACGGCCATATCGCCGACGGCTGGGGCAAATACTCAGGAATGGACAGATATGAGTGCCGTAAGGAAATTGTCAAGGACTTGGAGGCAGAAGGCGCACTTATTGAGATTGAGGACTACAGCCACAACGTAGGTACTTGCTACCGTTGCCATACCTCAATTGAGCCAAGACTTTCAAAGCAGTGGTTCGTTAAAATGGAGCCACTTGCAAAGCCTGCAATTGATGTTGTTAAAGAGGGTAAGGTTAAGTTTGTTCCCGAGCGCTTTGATAAGATTTATTACCACTGGATGGAGAATATCAAGGATTGGTGTATTTCCCGTCAGCTTTGGTGGGGTCACCGTATCCCTGCTTGGTACTGCGATGACTGCGGTGAGGTGACAGTTTCTAAGGACGATGTTCACTGCTGTTCACATTGCGGCAGTAAGAATATTAAGCAGGACCCCGATACTCTTGACACTTGGTTTTCATCTGCTCTCTGGCCGTTTTCTACTCTCGGCTTCCCAGAAAATACTGAAGAGCTTAAATATTTCTATCCGACAAATACTCTCGTAACAGGTTATGATATTATTTTCTTCTGGGTTGCAAGAATGATTTTCTCAGCTGTTGAGCATACGGACAGCGTTCCGTTTGATACCGTTCTCATCCACGGTCTTGTCCGTGATGCACAGGGCAGAAAAATGAGTAAGTCACTCGGAAACGGTATTGACCCGCTTGAAATTATCGACGAGTACGGCGCAGATGCGCTCAGATTTACTCTTGCAACAGGTAATTCACCGGGTAATGATATGCGTTTTTCAGACGATAAGGTTAAAGCATCACGCAACTTTGCAAATAAGCTCTGGAACGCTGCACGCTTTGTCCTTATGTATCTCACTGATGAATTTGAGTATAACGGACTGCCTGACGATTTAGCAATCGAGGATAAGTGGATTATTTCTAAGGTCAACACTCTTGCAAAAGAGGTTACGGATAATCTCGAAAAGTTTGAGCTTGGTATCGCTATTCAAAAGCTCTATGACTTTATCTGGGATGTATTCTGCGACTGGTATATTGAGCTTGCTAAAATCAGACTTCAGGGCGAGAATGAAGCTGAAAAGAACACAGCAAAGTCAGTTCTTGTATATGTTCTTACAGATATTCTCAAGCTTCTTCACCCGTTTATGCCGTTTATTACTGAGGAAATCTATCAGGCTATCCCTCATAATGACGAAGCAATAATGATTTCCGAATGGGTAAGATTTGACGATTCGCTTTCTTTCTCGGCAGATGAAGCTGAAATGGAAAGAATTATGAAAGCTATCCGTGCTATTCGTAACAGACGTTCAGAAATGAATATCCCTCCGAGCAGAAAGGCAACTGTTTACGTTGAAACATCATTTGCAGACACCTTTGCCATGGGAACGGAATTTATCAAACGCCTTGCATCAGCTAATGAGGTTATCGTAGGCGACAGCTTTGACAGCCTCGGCAATACTGTAACAATCATCACAGACGATGCAAAAATCTATATCCCTATGGGCGATCTTGTTGATTTTGAAGCTGAAAGAAAACGCCTTGAAAAAGAGCTTGCTCAGGCACAGGATAAGCTCGACTTTATCAACAAAAAGCTCTCAAACCCGGGCTTTGTAAGCAAAGCGCCTGAAAAGGTCGTTGCTCAGAACAGAGAGGATGCCGCAAAGCTTGAGGAAAAGATTGCAAACATCAAAAATTCTATTGAAACACTTGGTAAATAAATGAAGTATTCAGATGCAATTGACATCTTAATAAAAAAGCAAAGTCTCGGTATTATGCCGGGACTTGCTCGCATTTCGGCACTTTTAGAGGTTATGGATAATCCTCAGGACAAACTGAAGATTATTCATATAGCAGGTACAAACGGCAAGGGTACTGTCAGCAGCAGTATTGCCTGCACACTCCAAAGCTTAGGCTATAATGTCGGTCTGTTTTCATCTCCTTGGGTCATTGACTACAGAGAGCAGATTCAGATTAACGGCGAATTTATTCCTGAAGAAACGCTTGCAGAATATATCGAGAAATATTCCGCATATGATGTAACTGAATTTGAATTCTTGACCGCAATTGCCTATAAGTATTTCTATGATAGCAGCGTTGATTATGCCGTTATTGAATGCGGAATGGGCGGTCTTTTGGATTCAACAAACGCAATAGACAAATCACTATTATCTGTAATAACCTCGGTATCTCTCGACCACACAAATTTCCTGGGGAATACTCTTGACGAAATAGCAGAGCAAAAAGCAGGCATAATAAAATCTCACGGCAATGTTGTCTTATATCCCAATCCTGCCTGTGAGCATATTTTTGAAATGCGTTGCAAGGAGCTTAATGCAGCACTTTACAAGGTAAATGACAAAAATAATTTTATGCTCAATAACATTGAAACAATAAAAACAGCTATGTCTGTTCTCGGCTTTGATTGTGATGTTAAAATACCCTCTCTGCCTGCGCGTCAGGAAATGATTAAAGAAAATATTATGCTCGACGGCGGTCACAATATTGATGCAGTTAAAGCACTCGTTTCAAAATTGCCGAAGAGAAATATAACCGCTGTTGTCGGTATGATGAGGGATAAGGACGTTGATTCCTATGTCAAAAATCTTTCACCATATGTTACTGAGATTATCACCACAACACCACACAATGACCGTTCAATGCCTGCTGATGAATTAAAACAGATTGCGCTAAAGTATTGTGATAATGTAACATCAATACCCAATCCGATTGAGGCAGTTAAAAGTGCAAAATATGACTTTCTCTTAGTCTGCGGTTCATTTTTTCTTGCAAGAGATGTGAGGGAAGCCTTATTTGATTTAATTTAGATACAAAATACGATAAAATATTTAAAACCAATCTGCTACTATTGTTGCAGATTGGTTTTTTTATTATTGGAGTGAAAAAAATGAATGTAACTATCGAGGCAAGCGGCAGCATAGTTATCGCATATCTTATCGGTGAGATTGACCACCACACAGCAGGTGAGGTCAGGGAAAAAATTGACAGCATCATAAAATTTAAAAAGCCTAATCACCTGATACTTGATTTTAGAAACGTCACCTTTATGGATTCGTCGGGTATCGGCTTGGTAATGGGCAGATACAGGCTTCTGCAAAGCGTTATACCAAGTGCAGATATGGAAATAAAAAATGTAACCCCGCAGACTAAAAAAATTATGGAGCTTGCAGGTCTCGGCAGAATAGCAGTAATCAAGGAGTATATAAAATATGAAGATTAATGAATTTAAACTAACTGTTGACAGTAAAAGTATAAATGAAGCGTTTGCAAGAGTGGTTGTTTC
>JAFLSA010000110.1 GCA_022511185.1 Eubacterium sp. | reverse complement strand
CGTTGTCGTTAACGTAGCCGTATGTGTGGCGTGACGGTCTGACAAGTACTATGGCGGATGGCCTGTTCCAGAGCACGCCCAGGTATCCCCAGCCGGCGGTCATGGTGTTGAATCCGTTTTTGTCACCGGCGGTAACAAGACCCCAGCGGTTTTTCAAAAGGTCAACAACGTTGTCCTTAACCTGTGTAAATTCAATTTCTTTGAACATAAAATCACCTCATACAAAGCTAAAGGATAGTGATATCACTACCCTTTAAACTTCAAAATTATTTAAGAAATTTAACAATTTCAAGTGCTGCGTTGATGTCACCGTCAACCTTGAGCTTGCCTGTTGTAAATGCGATAACAGGGTCAAGCTTGCCGTTTATGAGCTTAGTAAAATTAGTTGCATTCATTGTGAGAATAGCGTTTCTGTCATAATACTCATAAGGCTCAACGTGAACCTGCCCATCCTTGATTTCGATGTAAAAGATACCCTCAACCTTGCCGATAAGATTGATCTGGAAAGCGAGCGTACCCTGTACTGATGACACGTCAACGTCATAGAACTTTTTTCTTGCAGCCTGAACCACAGACTCATATGTCATAGCCATTTGAATTACCTCCATAAACCATTATAATTTTTTACTTCCAGATTATAACATAAGAGTAAAAATATATCAAGATAATTCATTTGACAAAAATCGCTGATTTATCCCTTATCCTTCGGCTTGCAAATCATTGAAACGATTAGACCGCTGAGCATTGCGACAGTTACACCTGCTGCACAGGCTGTAAAGCCACCTGTAATCACGCCTAAAAAGCCGTCCTTTTGTATCGCCTCTTTAACTCCCTTTGCAAGCGCATTTCCAAAACCTGTAAGGGGGACAGTTGCACCTGCTCCTGCAAAATCGACAAGCGGCTGATAAACGCCGAGACCGCCGAGAAGCACACCGATACAGACGAATAAAACGAGTATTCTGGCAGGTGTCAGCTTTGTTAAATCAATCAAAAGCTGACCTATTACACAAATAATTCCGCCGATAAGAAAAGCCTTTAAAAACATCATAAAAAATCACCTGCTATCATTTTTAACAATAACAGGTGATTTATACAAATTTTTAATTATTTATTTTGTCGGCAAGCCTTCCTTGTCGTACATACAAGCAACCTCACACATAATCTCAATACCTGCTGAGATTGCCTCAGGAATAAGATTTTCAGGAGTGTCAAGACGGGTATGATAATAACGTGGAGGATCAGGATTCATTGCGGCAAAGCCTGTTGCCTTAATTCCCTTTTGTGTGAATGCAGCAGCGTCACAACCGCCTATGTAAATTGATTCAAAGGACAAGTCATAACCACAGTTTGCAGCAGCGTTTTTAACAAGGTGCTTAACGCCCCAATCGTGCTGAACTGTGCCTGAAAGGTCACGGTCATAAACAGCCATATCCTCTAAATCGCGGAAGGTGTCAAGCGCAACAACTGCTGTCGGCAGATCCTTGAGCTCCTTCTCGTGCGCCTTAACGTATGCCTTGGCACCGCGAAGTCCTGCTTCCTCAGAGCCTGAGCAAATCATAACAAGCTCTGTATTTTCAAATTCAATGCCTGCCTCTGCAAGAGCTTTTACTGTAGCCATACCTGTATAACAGCCAGAAAGGTTATCAGATGCACCCGGTACAGACTTCGTCCAGCTCTGGAAGAAGAGGAATGCAAGCTCAAATGGAATAAATACACAGCTTACAACGAAAAGTGCAATGAAAAATCCCTTTGCCTTTGTGATATCCATTGCTGCACCGCCCTTGCCGACGATGATGCAAACAACTGCAAAAACTGTCTGAATGACAAGTCCTACTACAGCAGGAATTTCAACAAATAATTTTGCCTGCAAGCCACCGATAAGATAATTAAGTGTCCACTCAAACTGACTGTCAGAATGGCCGATCATAATAAGCCTTTGCTTAGCTTCACCCTTAGGACTTCTTGTAGCAATCATATTATGTGAAGTCTGCTTAGGGAAAAGGAAATCATCAAACTGCTTATACATTAAGAATTCGAAAATAAGCGGGACAAATGCAAGCACGCAGAGAACAAGTGCAGCAATCGAAGTTGCAAACCAGTTTACAAATACCGACGCAACACCGCAGACAACAGTAAACGGAATGAAGCCCATAAAGCCCTGTCTGTGAAGAGTAAAGGACTCAATCTCTGTCTTGTCGCAGTAGTTTTTCATATCCCTTTCCATCCACTGCTGAGCACGAAGCTCCTCAGGTGAACCGGGTTTACGGGGACCAATTTTTTTACATATTTTTGTAATACCCTTTACGGCATATTCCGTATTTTTTTGGATATCAATTTTTTCGGAATATTCCTTTGCAATTTTCATATCTTGCTCCTCCAAATAATTACTGATTTTATTGTATCATAGAAGGAAACGGATTGCAAGAATATTTGTTAATCAGTTAGATGATGAATAAAAAGTCCTGAAAGAAGCTTTGGCTCAAACCACGTTGACTTTGGCGGCATTATGAGATCTGCATCTGCAATTGCCATTAAGTCCTCAACCGTTGTAGGATACATAGCAAAGGCAAGCTCCATATCTGTACTTGTCCTTTTTTCAAGCTCACTGAGACCTCTTATACCACCGATAAAATCAATCCTGTCGTCATTCTTAGGGTCTGTGATATTCAGTATCGGAGAGAGAATATTCTCCTGAAGCATTGACACGTCAAGCCTCTCAATAGGGTCAACGTCGTTGATTATTTTATCCTTTGCCTCAAGGCTGTACCACTGATTTTTAATCAGCATACCGAAGGTGTGTTTTTTCGCCGGCTTGTATCTTTCGCTCTGCTTTGTCACGATAAATTTATCTGAAAGCACGCTGATGAATTCATCAACGCTTAAGCCGTTAAGATCTCTGACAACACGGTTATAATCCATGATTTCAAGTTCTTCATCAGGAAAAGCAACCGCAAGGAAGAAATTGAACTCCTCTTCGCCTGTATAGTCTGCCTTAGCCTCTCTGCGCATCTGACCGACTTTTACGGCAGAAGCACACCTGTGGTGTCCGTCGGCAATATACATAAACGGTACGGTTTCAAAAAGTGATGAAAGCTCCGCTACAGCTTCACTGTCATCAACTACCCAGACTGTCTGCAAAACGCCGTCAGATGTGAAATTATAAACAGGCTCATGATTTCTTATCCAGGCATTGACAATATCATTAATATGATTATTTTTTCTGTAGGTTAAAAATATCGGCCCTGTATTTGCATCACACGTATCAACGTGACGGATACGGTCAACCTCTTTTTTGGCTAAGGTATGCTCGTGCTTTTTGATAACGTTATTCATATAATCGTCAATTGATGCACAGCCTGCAATACCCGTCTGCGCTCTGCCGTTCATAACCTGCCTGTAGATATAAAAACAGTTTGATTTATCCTGTACCAAAGCACCTGAATCTTCAAGGCATAAGAGATTTTCCTTTGCCTTTTCGTACACAGAATCATCATAAATATCTGTACCTGAAGGCAAATCAATTTCTGCCTTGTCAACGTGCAAAAAGGAATACGGATTTCCCTTTACCATTTCCCTTGCCTCATCACTGTTCATAACGTCATAAGGCAGTGCAGGTATCAGTGCCTGCTTGTCAGCTGACGGTCTGAACGCCTTGAAACCGCGAAATACAGCCATATTAGTATCCTCCTACTTTTCGTGCTTTCCTATTTATTCTTTTCATATATCAGACGGAGTCCGTCAATAAGTAAATTTCTGTCAACGATAACATCACTTTCGCAGTATTTGGCAATAACGCCGCCAAGACCGCCTGTGATGATTACCGTTGCTTTTTCACCAAGCTCCGCCTCAAATCTCTTTATAAGACCGTCAATCATAGCGGCCGCGCCGAAAACAGTGCCGCTTCGCATTGAATCAATCGTATTTGCACCGATAGCGCTGTCCGGTGCAATAATCTCAATCTGCGGAAGCTGTGCCGTTGATGATGCAAGAGCGTTTAACGCAGTCTTCACTCCGCACAAAATTGCACCGCCGAGAAAGCCGCCTTTGCTGTCAATGACTGAAGCAGTCGTTGCCGTGCCCAAATCAAAAATAATTTGCGGACAGGGATATTTTGCAATTCCTGCAACCGCACCGACAACCATATCTGCGCCCAGTTCAGCAGGATTATTGATTTTGATATTTAATCCTGTTTTTACACCGGGGCCGACAACAATAGGCTTTTTGCCGGTGATAATCATAAGTGCCTTTGATATCGTTCTGTTAAGCGGCGGTACGACTGATGACAGCACACTGCCCTCAATATCACTTACGTCTATCTTGCATATTTCAAAAATACTGTTAAATTTAATCGCATACTCCTCAGCGGAATCGTCCGCTGAAGTGGAAAGACGGCATTCGTTAATAAGCTCTTCTCCCTCCAGAAAGCCTAAAACGATGTTTGTATTTCCGACATCAACAGCAATAATCATTTGTTTTCCTTTCTGATAATTTTTACTATCCTTACAATTGTCGGTGATAAAACAAGGTTTACTGCAAGCTCAATTAAAAAGTTAAATCCGACAAACGTGATAATGATGTATTTGAACGTACTGCCTGAACCTGCACCGTCTTTAATGGTGTTAAGGAAAAACAAATAACAACCGACAATGAAAATACCCGTATTGACAATAGGAGCTAAAATTCCTGATACGTACGTAGCTGCAACATCACTTTTCTTTTTAATCAATTCGTAAATAAGACCGACAACAAAACCGGCGAGTATACCTTTGACTAAAACCGTAATTACAGTTCCTACAGGATTGATTGCTAAAAATAGATTTGCATCACCTGTAAGAAGTACCGATAAGCCGAAAACTCCTCCAAGCCACGCACCCGACCATTTACCATATAGTGCCGCACCGACTACTATTGGTACAAGTGAAAGTGTGATGGAAAAAGTTGCAGTCCTTATCCACATGCTGACAAATTGCAGCACAACTACGATTGCGGTCAGTAAGCCTAACGCAACCATCTTTTTTGTGTTTTTGTTCATATTAAATTTTCCTTTCTGCTACTGTTCCGAAGTTGTCGGCAACTGAAATAATATGCCTAAAATGCAAAATTATGGCATCTTTGCACATTTTTTGTCTGGACATACGCAAGTATGCCTGCAACAAAGAAATGCACAAATCTACTCATAATTTTGTATTTTAGGTGCCTTGCAGTTTTGAGGCGAAGATTTTTCGTCAAGAC
>JAFLSA010000011.1 GCA_022511185.1 Eubacterium sp. | reverse complement strand
GAACAATGATATAATTTTAAGACTTTCAAAATTTGCAATGATTATGTCCATACTCAGCGTATGCACACTCGGTATCTGCCCGGCATTCGGAATAATGGGTATCGTTGTCGGACTTGTTTTTCGCAGTAAGGGCGTAAAGCTTAATGCCGAGTGTAAGAAGAAAATTAAGATATCAACTATCCTCGGTGCAGTGTCACTTGTTTTGTTCATAGTTGATATTGTGCTTGCATATACTTTCCTTGTGTAATCAATAAATATTGCTGTTATTATATAAAAAAGAACAGGTTTTCCTGTTCTTTATTTTTTTACGAAATCATAAATAATTTATGAAAAATAATAAAAAATTATTGACAAACGATAATTTATGGATATAATTTAGGTAAAAATTGTATTCAACGGAGGTTGTTTCTATGTTAAACAAAGATAAATCAGTCAGGCTCACTCATTTCATTGTCAGAGCGTGTTATATATTGCTGGCGGCTACGGCAATAGCTATTCCTGTTATACTGCATAACGGCTTTTATGAATTTGATATATTAGGGGAAATAAGCTCATACGTTTTAGGCCCGTTTTATGCAGTAGTTCCTGCAGGATATGTTGCATTGATTTGCCTTGATAAGCTGCTTATAAATGTCAGAAAAGAAATTGTTTTTGATGAAAAGAATGTTAAACTGCTCAGAATAATAAGCTGGGCATGCATTTATGCAGGCTGTGTAGGTATGCTTTCGTTTGTTATAATTCTTGCTATGAAATTTATGTTTGAAACTCTTATGATTTTGTCAATAGGAGAGCTGTTTATGGGGCTTGTCGTAAGAGTAGTCAAAAACGTTTTTGAGGCGGCAATAAAAATCAAAGACGAAAATGATTTGACAATTTAGGAGGGGACTATGAAGATTATAGTAAATCTTGACGTTATGCTTGCTAAGAGAAAAATGTCCTCAAACGAGCTTGCGTCAAAAATAGGAATCACCCCTGCGAATTTATCAATACTTAAAACAGGCAAGGCAAAGGCAATCCGCTTTTCAACACTTGAAGCAATTTGCAATATTCTCGATTGCCAGCCGGGCGATATCTTGGAATTTGTTAAGGAGGATTAGTAATGGAACAGGATAAAAGCATTGAGCAGAACTTCGGCTACTATTATCAGCCGAATAACCAAGTTAATCAGAAAAAAGAGCCTAAAATCACTCTTGCAAAAAGAGATTTGATTTTTGCATTTGTTTTCTTTGCAGTCGGCTTTTTAATCGTTGATTTTGTATTTTTCCACGGATTTAATTTAGGCTTTACAATTGCATTTTTTGTTTTGTTTATTTCAGTTACCGCCTATCTTTTTGACACGAAAAATAAAACGTCTTTGTTCTCATATGTCTGTGGTGCAATGTCGCTTGCAGGCGCAGTAACGTTTTCGCTTTATAACGATTTTCTCGTTAATTCCATAATGGTGTTTTTAGTGTGTGCACTTTTCGGAATTTACGTTTGCGGTATAAGCGGCTCATTTACTCATAATCAGGGCAGCTACAGAATGCTCGTTGATTTGCTGAAAAATACGTTTGTTTCGCCGTTTTCTAATGCCGCAGATATCACAGGTGCATATGGCAAAGTGATGTCAAAAAATAAGGTGAGCAAAAACGTGATTATAGGTATTGCGCTTGCACTTCCCGTACTTCTTGTAATTATTCCTTTGCTTGCAGGCAGTGACGCCGCCTTTGAAAATCTGGTTAAAATCGTTTTAAAAAATATCGGTTCATATCTGCTTGAAGCGATATTAGCAGTAATTATAACACCGTTCATAATTCTTTATGCGGTATCAAAGAAATGTAAAAGTGATTCCTTGAGCAGTGCTAAGTCAAAGGGCAAAGGCGTTATCCAGTCGCCTGTAACGGTGTCATTTTTATCCGTTATTTCGGTGACATATATTGTCTATCTTTTCTCACAGCTTGCATATTTTTTCAGTGCGTTTTCAGGAATTTTACCTGAGAACTACAGCTACAGCGCAAGCGTGTATGCAAGGCGTGGATTTTTTGAAATGTTTGCAATCTGCGTTATTAATATGATAATTATTGCGCTTGCAAATATTCTGACTAAAAGAGTAAAGGGCAAAATACCGATTGCTGTCAAAGCAATTTCAGCCTTTATATTAACCTTCACCGTTTTGATTTTAGTAACGGCAATGGCTAAGATGAAGCTTAATATTGAGATATTCGGTTTGTCAAAAAACAGACTTCTTGTATCGGTATTTATGATAATGATTTTTGTTATCATCGTGTTTTATATTATTCATATCTTTTTGCCGAAGGTAAGCTATATGCAGCCGATTATCATTATCTGCAGTGCAATGTTCATAGCTCTTTCGTTCTCAGATATCGACGGTATGGTTGCAAAATATAATATTGACGCATATACCAGCGGTAAGATTGACAGTATAGACTTAGAATATATCAATAACCTTTCCGACTCATCTCTTGTTTATATAACAGAGCTTGCCGACAGTGACAACCATATGGTATCAAGAGAAGCACGAATGATAATTAACCGTAATTTAGAAAGGAATTATCACAGTGACATATTTAATAATGATACTGAAAAACAGAATATAAGATATAAAAACAATACTGATTTTCGTGAATATAATTACTCAAAGGGCAGGGGAGAAAAGGCGCTCATAGAGTATTATAACAGCCTCTCTGCTGAAGGAAGAGAAAAGCTGATTAGTCAGTACGAGCTTGATTTTGGCGATTATTATTATGACGAGGAAAGGGACGTTTACGAATCCTACAGCGGTGATTACTGCACAGAGTATGCTTATGATGAAAAGAAAGACGATTACGTCTTTTCTCACAGATATAACATATACGATGGATTAGATGAGCAAGTGTAAGTTATGGTGACTTTATGAAAGAGAAAAGATTTGGAAAAATCAGTAAAAAGATGATAGCGATAACTGCCGTAATACTTTTGCTTGTGACAGCGGTTATCACTCCGGCAGCGGCGATAATCATTCGTGCACATGAGTACAACACACCGGTTGAATTGGATATCGCTGAGCTTAGCGGCAGGACGATAAAATATCAGGGCAGAACCTATTATCTTATGTGCGAATATGCAAGTCTTTTTGATTTTGAAAGAGATGAAAAGATAGGTCAGGACGGAGTTGTTTTCCCAAAAAGCTATTATACCTTGAAAAATGATGAAAATAAAAATTTCTTGAATGTGACAGAGCTTCACGAAAGCTACTTGTATTCAACAATTCCTATCGACTATGACTACTTTTCAAAACCGACAAATCCAAAGGAAATTCAGCTTACCATTGATGACAGTGTAATCACTATTGACAACAAGGATTCTATAGAAGATTTTTACCTGTTGACCTATTATCACAGTAATATTAAAACTGAATATAACCCTGATGAATGTACGATTATCAAGTCAAGAATTATTCCTAATGATAAATTAGCGGTTTCCTATCGTTATCAAGACGATGCGTTTATATATAACGGCAGTGAGTGGCTTATTATGGGCGAGGTTGAATATGGGAATAATATGGAAGCAACATATTATGCCTATGAGCTTGATGATGCAAAAATGCGTACTGCATTTGAAAATATAGGAACAAAATATTTTCCCGAGCTTTTTTATGAAACGTATGATTACGGCAGATATTTTGTTATTCCTGACGAATCAGTACATACTGACCCGTCAATGGATTATATTGCGGATTGATAAGATAAAGTGGGGATTAGTAATGAAAAATAAAATATCATTTATTAAAATTTTAAAAAACAAATAGAAATCAAGTGATATTATGAAAAAATTAGTTATATCCATTTCCGTTATAATCATTAGCTGTATCGTATTACTTATTGGCGGTGTTATTGTTTATGACTATGTAATACCTGATTATATGAAATGCGATGAGGTTTTTAAAGGCTATACCGATTGCGACGGTTATACTTTTGCCGGCAGAAATTTGAGAGAATACTATATCTATTCTTACAGCGAAGAGCATATAGAGTTATTTGCTCAAAGTGATTTATACACCGAGGTTGATGACAGTAATATTGCAGAGTTAAGATCAATGATAAAAAATTTTGAAGAATACAGCGAGCAAGAAATTTTTTCTAATACAGTTTCAAACGGCGATTACTTTATATTGAGATATTATGATGGTAATGCAAAAGAAGTCGAAAAAAGTGAAGATAAGTATATGATTTATTTCTTTGATACAGACAGTCAAAAGCTTCATTATACATACCGAGTGGGTTAAAGTAAAAGAAGGATTCGGTTATTTAATTGAATCCTCAGACTGTTAAAAAGCGCATAAACATATCAGCGTCTTCCCTTCAAGGGGAAGGCATATGCGTTCTTAGAATTATGAAATTATCAAAAAATAAATAACTCTTCCAGTGCGTTAAGCCATAATAGGAAAGGCAATAGAGATGCTTAGATTTTTAACCGTCATCGTAACTCCGGTTACTGTTATCGTATCAATTGCGTTTATAATAGCAATTTTTCATTTTTCCAAAAAGAATGATTATAAGAAAGTGAATATATTTTCAACGCTCCTTGTTTTGTTGATTTGCCTGTATATATTAGCAGTGTTTTTCAATCAGACAATAATTATGGTCTGGATATGGTATATATACATTCTGCTTTTCGGATAGAGTAAAAAAAGACTTGTTCATTACGAACAAGTCTTTTTGCATTTATTCTGTTAATCAGGATAACCGCTTGGGTTTTGGCTTTGCCATCTCCACGAGTCCTCGCACATTTCCTCAAGTCCTCTTTCAGCCTTCCAGCCAAGCTCGTTAAGAGCCTTGCTCGGGTCTGAATAACAGGTAGCTATATCACCTGCACGGCGTGGGCCGATCTGGTACGGAATTTTTACACCTGATGCTTTTTCAAATGCCTTAACCACGTCAAGCACCGAGTAGCCGTCGCCTGTACCGAGATTGTAAATAAACAGTCCGTTTTCGCCCTCAACCTTTTGAACGGCCTTGAGATGACCGAGCGCAAGGTCAACAACGTGGATGTAATCTCTTACACCTGTACCGTCAGGTGTGTCGTAGTCATCGCCCCATACGTTGAGAAATTCTCTCTTGCCGATTGCAACCTGAGTGATGTACGGCATAAGATTATTTGGGATACCGTTCGGGTCTTCACCCATTGTGCCGCTTTTGTGTGCACCGATAGGGTTAAAGTATCTGAGCAGGCAGATTGACCAGCTGTTGTCAGACACATATAAATCCTTGAGTATACATTCAATCATATACTTTGTTCTGCCGTACGGATTTGTTACACCGCCAACCTCCATATCCTCAGTAAGCGGGGATACGTTGTTCATACCGTAAACCGTTGCAGATGAAGAAAAAACGATTTTCTTGCAATCGTGCTTTTTCATAACGTCAAGGAGAACCAACGTGCCGTTTACGTTGTTGTCGAAATATTCAAGAGGCTTCTGCACACTTTCGCCGACAGCCTTTAAGCCTGCAAAGTGGATAACAGAGTCGATATCCTCCTTGTCAAATATTTCGCTCATACCGTTTGCATCACGAATGTCGCACTCATAAAATTTGAAATCCTTGCCGACTAAAGCCTTGATTCTGTCATATGAGCTTTTTTTGCAGTTATAAAGATTATCAACAACTACAATGTCCTTGCCGGAATTGATAAGCTCAACGCAGGTGTGTGAGCCGATATAACCTAAACCGCCGGTTACTAATACTGCCATAAAAGTTCCTCCAAAATACCTTAAATATTATTGTGTTTAATATGCCTTGCCCCAGTAGAGCATATTTTTAGCAGGCTTGCCGCAGCATACGCATACGTCGGAAATTTCCTCCTGCTCAATCGGAATACAGCGTGAGCCAACGCCTGTAATCTCCTTAACCTTGTCCTCGCATTCCTCATCGCCGCACCACATTGCCTTAACAAAGCCGTCGCCGTTTTCGTCAAGAGCCTTTGTGATTTCGTCCATAGTCGTGCATTTGTAGGTTCTGTTTTCCCTGTTTTCAAGAGCCTTTGCGTAAAGTCCGTCACGCACCTCCTGAAGCTTCTGAGGGATAACCTCACTGAGCTTGTCAAGCGGTACGATCGTCTTTTCTCTGTTGTGGCGTGTAACGATAACGCACTGATTATTTTCAATATCCTTAGGGCCAAGCTCAACTCTTACAGGAACGCCCTTCATTTCGTACTCGGCAAACTTCCAGCCAGGTGAATTGTCAGAATCATCAATCTTAGCTCTGCATATTTTCTTAAGCTCGTCTGTGAGGGCATACGCTCTGTCAAGCACACCCTCCTTATGCTGAGCAATCGGGATAACCATAACCTGAACAGGTGCAACAGCAGGCGGAAGAACAAGTCCATTATCGTCGCCGTGTGTCATAATGATTGCGCCGATAAGTCTTGTTGTCATACCCCAGGAGGTCTGGTGAGGATATGTAAGCTTGTTTTCCTTATTTGAATACTGAATATCAAATGCTCTTGCAAAGCCGTCACCGAAATAGTGGCTTGTGCCTGCCTGTAAAGCCTTGCCGTCGTGCATAAGCGCCTCAATACAATATGTACGCTCGGCACCTGCGAATTTATCACTCTCTGTTTTCATACCCTGAACAACAGGCATTGCAAGGTATTCCTGACAGAATTTTGTGTAAACGCCCAGCATTTTTTCAGTCTCTTCAATAGCTTCTTCGGCAGTTGCGTGGAGAGTGTGACCCTCCTGCCATAAGAATTCACGTGAACGCAAAAACGGTCTTGTCGTCTTTTCCCAGCGTACTACTGAAACCCACTGATTATAGAGCTTAGGCAAATCTCTGTGTGAGTGAACAATATCCTTAAAATGCTCACAGAAAAGTGTCTCTGACGTAGGACGAACACAGAGCCTTTCCTCTAATTTTTCACTGCCTCCATACGTTACCCAAGCACATTCAGGTGCGAAGCCTTCAACGTGGTCAGCCTCTTTCTGAAGCAGACTTTCAGGGATAAACATCGGCATGTTTACGTTTTCGTGTCCTGTTTCCTTGAACATACCGTCAAGGATTCTCTGGATATTCTCCCATATAGCATATCCGTACGGTCTGATAACCATACAGCCCTTTACGCTTGTATATGATACGAGCTCTGCTTTTTTGCAGACGTCGGTGTACCATTTTGCAAAATCCTCATCCATAGAGGTTATTGCATCAACCATCTTTTTTTGGTCCTTTGCCATATCAAAACTCCTTAGTTTCTTTCATAATGTAATAATAGATAAATTATTTCAAAAGCTATTATATACGAATTAAACCAGTATGTAAACAAAAAAGTTACCTATATGTTAAATAATTTTTAAAATATTGGTACATTTTTTTCATAAAAATTGTTTGAATTTTAAAAAATTTAGGTGTATAATATGCACAGCATTTACGGGAGGTGATTGCGATGCTCGGTCCTGTGATGATGAAGCTTGACTTACAGCAGGAGCTGACAGAACAGCTTGAGATTCACGAGGTTTTCAGCTTTAATATCGGCGGTGTCAAAATAGGCTTTGACGAAACGTCAGTCGTTTCGTGGATTATTATGGCGGCATTTACGATACTTGCAATAATTCTCACAAGAAATTTAAAGGTAACAGGCGAGATTTCAAAACGCCAGCAGATGCTTGAAATGCTTTATGAAAAGGGCGAAGCCTTCTTTAAAGGCATTATGGGTGAGAAGGTTGAAAGATATATCCCCTGGCTTATGAGTATGGCACTTTTTATTGGCACTTCAAATATCATAGGCATCTTCGGCTTGAAGCCTCCGACCAAAAGTATGCAGGTTACAGCTGCTATGGCGATAACGAGTATAATTCTGATTGAATATGCCACCTTTAAGGATAAAGGCTTTTGGGGCAGAATCAAGGCGTTCACAAAGCCTGTTGCGATTGTAACACCCATAAATATTTTAGAGGTGTTTACAAAACCGCTTTCGCTTTGTATGCGACTTTTCGGTAACGTAATTGCGGCATTTACGATTATGGAGCTTATCAAAGCAGTTTTCCCTTGGGTTCTTCCTGTAGCATTGAGCCTGTATTTTGATATATTTGACGGACTTTTGCAGGCATATATCTTCGTGTTCTTAACTGCTATTTATTTACAGGAGGCAGTTGAAGAGGAGGAGCCTGCTGAGAAAAAACACAAACGAAAAAAGAGAATGCTAAAACGTCGTAAAAAAGCAGCATAAATTAAAACGCTGTTTAAATATAACAAACAAAAATTTTTATTTAAGGAGAATAAAATTATGTCAGTTTCAGTTATTGCTATCGGTGCAGCTATTGCACTTTTATGCGGTCTCGGCGCAGGTATCGGTATCGGCATTGCAACAGGTAAGGCAGTTGAGTCTATTGCACGTCAGCCGGAGGCAGCAGGTCAGATTCGTAACACACTCATTATCGGTGCTGCTCTTGCTGAGGCAACCGCTATTTACGGTCTTATCGGCAGTATTCTTATTATCTTTATACTTAAATAGACAAAGAAAATATTAAATCTTTAACGAAAGGAAATTAACTTAATGTTAAAGTTTGACTGGAATATTCTCTGGACTTTTATTAATTTAGTAGTTTTCTTTGTACTTATGAGAGTGTTTCTTTTTAAACCTATTAAGAAAACGCTTGACAAAAGACAGGAATTAATTGATAAGCAGTTCAGTGATGCTGACGAGGCGCAGAAGCAGGCTGATGAGCTGAAGGCTCAGTATGAGCAGGAGCTCGAGGGCGTTGAGGAGACGAAAAAGCAAATCCTTGTTGACGCCAGAGACAGCGCAAAGGCTGAGTACAATAAGATTATTGACCGTGCGCAGAATGATGCCCAAAAGATAAAAGCAGACGCCAAGCGTGCCTCCGACCTTGAAACAGAAAAGGCAAGACGTGCCGTTAAGGAAGAGATTGCGGCACTTGCTATGGAAACGGCTGAAAAGGTTGTCGGCAGAAACGTAAGTGCACAGACAGACAGCGATTTGTATGACGAATTTTTAAGCGAAGGCAGTGATGAATAATGATTCATAATATTGATAATTACCTTGATTCACTGCTTAGCTCACAGGTCAGTGTATCAGGTCTTGAAGATGCATTAAAGCTCATAGACTCCTCAAAGGAGCTTGCTGAAATATTAGATGCCCCAAACGTTACACCCGATGAGAAAAAGAACGTTATTGACGAGCTTTTTGCGCCGTCGGTTAAATCATTTATATTTGAGCTTGCAAAGGCTTGCAAGGTTTCTGATTTAGAAGAAATTATATCGGTATATGTAAAAGAGCTTGACAAAAGGAATAACGCTGTCAGCGCAACAGTTTACTGTGTTAATCCCCCTGATGAAAAACAGCTTGAGGGTATCAAGGACTTTGTCTGCAAAAAAGCAAATGCAGGCCAAGCAAAGGTTGATATTGTAAAGGACGAAAGTCTTATCGGCGGCTTTGTTATCCGTTTTGGCGATAAGGAATTTGATTTCAGCCTGAAAAATAAGCTCGACTTAATCAAGCAGCAGGTTATGAAAACTGCCCGTGAAAGTACGGTTGATAACGAGACTGTTATAGCTGTTTTAAGGCAGGACGTTAAGGACTTTGAGCTCAGAGCAGACAGTGAGGAAATCGGTACAGTCGTCAGAGTAGGTGACAGTATCGCAACCATTCACGGTCTTGAGCACGCAATGTACGGTGAAATCGTCGTATTTGAAAACGGCGTCAAGGGAATGGTGCAGGATATCAAAAAGCACCGGATAGGCGTAATTTTATTTGGCAGTGACGTTGGTATTCATCAGGGTACAAGGGTAAAGCGTACGCACAGAAAAGCCGGTATCCCTGTCGGCACTGCATTTATCGGCAGAATTGTAAATGCACTCGGCGAGCCTATTGACGGCAAGGGTGATATTGACGCAGAGGATTACCGCCCTATTGAGCAGAACGCTCCGTCAATCGTTGACCGTAAGAGCGTTGATACTCCAATGGCTACAGGTATTCTTTCAATTGATTCAATGTTTCCTATCGGACGTGGGCAGAGAGAGCTTATTATCGGCGACAGGCAGACAGGTAAAACCTCTATTGCACTTGATACAATCCTTAACCAGAAGGGCAAGGACGTTATCTGTATTTATAACGCAATCGGACAGAAAGCTTCAAGCGTTGCAAAGCTTGTGCATACACTTGAAAAATCAGGCGCAATGGAATATACAATCGTTGTATGCGCCACGGCATCAGACCCTGCATCACTTCAGTATATTTCACCGTATTCCGCAACGGCACTTGCAGAGCATTTTATGTATCAGGGCAAGGACTGCCTTATCGTATACGATGATTTGAGCAAGCACGCTGTGGCTTACCGTGCGCTCTCACTTTTACTTGAAAGAAGTCCCGGACGTGAGGCTTATCCCGGTGACGTATTTTATCTTCATTCACGTCTGCTTGAGCGTTCAAGCAAGCTCAGCGACGAGCTTGGCGGCGGCTCAATAACTGCACTTCCGATTATCGAAACGCAGGCAGGCGACGTTTCCGCATATATTCCGACTAACGTTATCTCAATCACAGACGGTCAGATTTTCCTTGAAAGCGATTTGTTTTTCAGCGGTATGCGACCTGCTGTAAACGTTGGTCTTTCCGTATCCCGTGTCGGCGGTGCGGCACAGACTAAGGCTATGAAAAAGGCGGCAGGCTCACTTCGTATTGACCTTGCACAGTACAGGGAAATGGAGGTCTTTACTCAGTTTTCATCAGACCTTGATGAGGAGACTAAGGCACAGCTTACCTACGGTAAAGGCCTTATGGAGCTTTTAAAGCAGCCGCTCGGTCATCCGCTTTCACTCTCACAAATGGTGATTACTCTTGTTGCGGCAACAGGCAGAAAGTTTGTTGACATTCCTGTTAATGAGATTAAGTCATATCAGATGAATATGCTTGATTTTATCGAGTCTAACTATCCGCAGTTATGTAATTCTATCGAGAGAGAAAAAATACTTGATGATGATATAAAAGAACAGATTTTAAACGCAGCAGATGAATTTAAGAAGGTAAATAATGGCTAATTCACGTGAAATACAAGCCAGGATGAAGTCGATTAAGGATACGATGAAAATCACAAATGCTATGTGTATGATATCCTCATCAAAGCTTCAGAAGGCGAGACGTGACCTGAAAAATACTGAGCCTTATTTCTATGCAATTCAGGAGGCTCTTGCAAAAATTCTTGACCTGTCGCCTGAGACGGGTAACGAGTTTTTTGATAAGCGGGAAAATATTCCTGTCCACGAGCGCAAGCAGGGTTATATCGTTGTCACAGCCGATAAGGGTATGGCAGGTGCATATAACCACAACGTTATAAAAATTGCGGAAAAAGAGGCTTTGTCCGATAATAAAAATATGCTTTTTGTTGTCGGTCAGGTAGGTCGAAGATATTTTGAAAAAAAGAATATTCCGGTTGATATAAACTTCAAATACACGGCTCAGAACCCTAATATGAACAGAGCAAGAATCATCAGCGAAAAAATCGTTGAGCTTTTCAGAGAGGGCGAGCTTGACGAGGTTTATATCGTGTATACAAGAATGCTCAATTCCGTTACGTTTAATGCGGAGATCAATCAGCTTTTACCGCTTAAAAGAAAAGAGCTTTCATCAGGCGGAGAAAATAACTATGAGCAGTGCTTTTTTGAGCCTGATATTGACACGGTGTTTGAGCATATCGTGCCAAACTACATTTCAGGCTTCGTTTACGGTGCGCTTGTAGAGTCGTACTGCTCCGAGCATAATGCCCGAATGATGGCAATGCAGACTGCTACAGATGCCGCAAAGGATATGTTAAAAAGCTTGGGTATTGAGTACAACCGTGCAAGGCAGGCAGCGATTACTCAGGAAATTACTGAGGTTATCGCAGGCTCAAAGGCACAGAAGAATAAATCACAGTAGGAGGTGTCCTTGAAATGAATATCGGTAAAATTTCACAGGTAATGGGTCCTGTAGTTGACGTTGAATTTCAGGATGAATTACCGAAAATAAAGGACGCTCTTGAGGTTGAGGTTGACGGCAAAAGACTTGTTATGGAGGTCAGCCAGCATATAGGTAATAACTGTGTGCGTTGTATTATGCTTGCAGCGTCTGAGGGACTTTGCAAGGATATGGAGGTCACCGCAACAGGTGATGCGATTAAAGTACCTGTCGGCAGAAAAACACTCGGCAGACTTTTCAACGTGGTAGGTGAAACTATCGACTCAATGGAAAGCCTCGATAATGAGGAGCACTGGGCTATTCACAGACCTGCGCCTTCATTTGAACAGCAGTCATCAGAGGTTGAAATTCTCGAAACAGGTATTAAAGTTATTGACCTTCTGACCCCTTATCAGAAGGGCGGTAAAATCGGTCTTTTCGGCGGTGCCGGCGTTGGTAAAACGGTTCTTATTCAGGAGCTTATCACAAACGTTGCCACACAGCACGGCGGTTATTCAATATTTACAGGCGTCGGCGAGCGTAGCCGTGAGGGTAATGACCTTTGGAAAGAAATGGGTGAGTCAGGCGTTCTTGAAAAGACGGCTCTCGTTTTCGGCCAGATGAATGAGCCACCCGGAGCACGTATGCGTGTTGCCGAAACGGGACTTACAATGGCTGAGTATTTCCGTGACGTTGAGCATCAGGATGTGCTTTTGTTCATTGATAACATTTTCCGTTTTGTTCAGGCAGGCTCTGAGGTGTCCGCACTCTTGGGCAGAATGCCGTCTGCCGTTGGTTATCAGCCTACACTCGCAACTGACGTCGGCGAATTACAGGAGCGTATTGCTTCGACGAAGAACGGCTCAATCACGTCCGTTCAGGCAGTATACGTTCCTGCCGATGACTTGACAGACCCTGCTCCTGCAACGACGTTTGCCCACCTTGATGCAACGACCGTTCTTTCAAGAAAGATTGTTGAAAAGGGTATTTATCCTGCTGTTGATCCTCTTGAGTCAAACTCAAGAATTCTTGAGGCTGACGTTGTCGGCGAAGAGCATTACGAGGTTGCGCGTAAGGTGCAGGCTTACTTGCAGAAATATAAGGAATTACAGGATATTATCGCAATTCTCGGTATGGAGGAGCTTTCCGACGAGGATAAGCTCACGGTTTACCGTGCAAGAAAGATTGAAAAATTCCTCTCGCAGCCGTTCCACGTAGCGGAGGCATTTACAGGTCAGCCGGGTATCTACGTTTCTGTTAAAGACTCCGTTAAAGGCTTTAAGGCTATCGTTGACGGCGAGGTTGATGACGTACCTGAAATGGCTTTCTTTAACACGGGAACGATTGAGGACGTTATGAAAAAGGCAGCAAAAATGTAAGGTGATTTTATGAATACCTTTAAACTGAAAATTATTGCCTCTAACAGAATTTTCTTTGACGGTGAGGCACAGTCGCTCGTTGTCCCTCATATTGATATGGGACTTGAGGGTTTTCTTGCGCATCACGAAAACTGCGTTTTACCCATTGAAACAGGCGAGATGAAAATAACTGACGCAGACGGTAAGGTCATTGAAGCATTTGTCGGAAACGGCTTTTTAGAGTTTCTTGATAACACTGCAATGCTTGTCTGCATTTCGGCTGAGCTCCCTGACGAAATTGACGAACGCCGTGCGCAGGAGGCTAAGGAAAGAGCTGAGGAAGAAATGAGAGAAAAGCATTCACAGCTTGAATACTATCACTCACAGGCAAACCTCTCCCGTGCAATGGAAAGACTTAAAATTAAAAACAGGCATAAAATATAGAAAAAAGTGTTTGGTAAAATACACTTGATATACTCTGATTTAAGTAAAAGAAAGGATTTGATTCCTCGTGGTACAAAAGAAAAGTAAATCATTTATTATTTTTTCAATTATTTTTTACATAGCAGCAATTGCTCTTATGATTACAGGCAGTATATATGATTTGCAGATTGACATGAAGCTTTTTAATCCTCAAAGTAAATTTTCAATTTCCTTTGAAGCATTGGGACAATTTGTATATTGGGGAATGTGGGGGCCTGCTGCAACGGTATTGTTCCTTACTCGCCACAGCTTAAATGAATGTCTTGAGGTTATAGGAAAAATTGTACCTGCAATAAAGCCTGTTTCCAACACACAGTCAAAGGCGTACAAGTTTTTTGATTTCGTTGTTAAAGCGTTAAGTGCAATAGGCTTCTTTGCACTTGCTGTAATCGGCTGGAAAAAGCTGATTGAAAACGTGCTTAAAGTTTTTGTTGACTGGTCGCAGCCTGTTTATTTCGTAGTATGTGCCGTTTTTGCAGTCGCTGTGATTCTTCTGTTTTCTAAGATAGATAAAAAAGTGCTCTACAAGCTTGAAGCTCTTGCTCTTGCAGGAATCCTTCTCGGAATCTGCTACAAAATTGTTGAGAACTGCAAGGAAATAACAAACCGTATCCGCTTTAGAGAAATGGTTGCAGCATCAAACGGCTTTTTCGATGATAAAGGACTTAGCTACGGCAAGCTTGATGGACTTGAAACAAGACTGCAAAGCTCTATGAAAGACAACACTGATTTCAGTGCTTTTACAGCATGGTTTAAAAAGGGCGACGATATGGGAATTTATTCTCGCGCAAATTCATTCCCGTCAGGTCACACAACGTATAGCTGCACGTTATTCTTATCCGTTCTTCTCTGCAATGCCTTTGAAAAGTTGAAAAAATTTGCTCCGTTAGCGCTCATAGTTTCTTTCGTTTACGTAGCTTTAATGGGCTATTCAAGAATGATTGCAGGTGCTCATTATTTAACAGACGTTGCCGGAGGCGCAATAATAGGCTACACGCTCTTTATAATCGTTTGGTCAATTTACAGCAAATTCACCTCAAAAGGAATTTTACCGACAAGAGAGCTTTAAAATTGAAGGGAGTGTCAAAACACTTCCTTTTTTGTTATATTTACGTTCTCACAGAAACATTCTTGACTTTAAATAATACTATTGATATAACACACGCCAGCAGGCACGAAATCAAAATTGACAACCAAATACCGTTTGTGCCCATTATCTTTGAAAAAACAAAAATATTCACTAAGAGAAAAATAAGTATCAGACTGTTTATCAAAGCGGCTGATGCTTTTTTTCCTATTGCCTGAAAATATGAGCCTGATATTATCGTGACAGGTGCGAACAGCAGAGCAGGAGAGATAATGCGAAGCGCATTTACTCCCGCTGAGATTATGCTGATATCAACTGTAAATATTTTTAGGAATACCTGAGGGATAAGTTCGGCAATCAGTAAAGCTGTTATAGCATATATTTCACAAAATATGACACTGTACCTAAATGTTTTATTTACTCTGCTGCTATCCTTTGCGCCGAAATTATAGCTGATTATCGGAGACGCCGCCATTGCTATTGCAGTAAACGGAACAACGGCAAAGGTTATGATTTTGCTTATATATGCAAAGGTGTTGATTACAAGCGTTCCTCCTGATGCGGAAAGCATTTTGTTGATAATTACAAAGAGGATTGACATACTGCCCATTTGAATTAACATCGGTATGCCTAATGTGATTATTTCAGTTATCGTTTTAGCTTTTATTTTTATAAGGCTGAACCGCTGTACAGACAGCATTGCAAAAAATATTACACTCATAACAAAGCTTGAAAAATAGCTGATTACCGTTGCAAGCGCGGCACCCTTTACACCCATATGAAGTCCGTATATAAATACTGCGTCAAGTGATACGTTAATTGCCGTGGGTATAAGCCAAATCAAAAGAGCATATACCATTTTTCCTTCAGCTCTGATTATTGATGAAAAGCCTGTTGAAAAAATATTGCCGAGCAGCATAATTGTGAAATAATCCTTTGCATACGGCATTATATCATCCGTTGCTCCGAAGAGCCTTAAAAGAGGATTAATAAATATAAGCCCGATAACAGTGATAACTATTGAGGTTATATAAAAAGCACACATAGCGTTAATCGTTACGCTGCCTGCCTTTTCATATTCCTTTTTGCCGAGCAGTCTTGATACAATTGATGCCGCGCCTGCACCTATCGTTTGTGAAACTGCACCTTGTATCAGCACAAAGGGGAATATTATTGACACTCCGCCCATTGCGTTATCGCCGACCCCTCTGCTCACAAAAAGAGTGTCCACAATATTATATAATTCATTAAAGAATAATGCGCAAAATGTGGATACGGAATATTTTGCAATCAGCTTTGGTATGCTGTATGACTGCATCTGATTGATTTTTGACAACGCTTTATCCATTTTTCAGTACCCTAAATGCGGTGTTATAATATGTTATATGACCTGCAATATTTCTCCACCAGCCGAAATTTTTGGGCGTGTAGCGGTAATATTTCTCAACCTCCTGAATAAGAGCCAAAAGACCAAGCGCAAAGGCAAATCTGATTTCAATTTCCTTATTAAGATTTATCGTAAATTCCGAAGCGGAGTTGTAATATTTAATTGATTCAGTCTTTTTGGTGATTAATTCAATCGGATTTTCAAGACAGACAAAGTCAAAAATTCGATCACCCCAAAAGCTCCTTTCAGGGTCGATCCACGAAAAACAGACATCGCCGTTTTCATCAAAGGTGCACAGAACATTCGGATCCCACAAATCATAATTGATCATACAGCAGGGGACATTCATTAGAATTTCTTTATACTTCTGTGCGTACTTTAAAAGTTTTTCTCCGTTTTTTGATTTTTTGCCTGCCTTCTGAGCATCGGTCAAAAGATTAGTGATTATACTGCTTAAAGCCTCATACCAATTATCATACAGTCCATTTTGAATATAGCCAAACTTGTCATTATGGATATTGTGAATTTGCGCTACCATTTTTGCCGTTTTTTCTGTGATAACGCTCTTGTCAATTTTTATCTCGTTTCTCTGCCTGCCCTCAAGCTTTTCCATAATAAACCAGTCAGTCGGTATCAGCTCTTTTGAGAAGTCCTGATAATATACAATCGGTACTTTTATATCTGTATTTTCCCTTATCATTTCGTACCAGTAAAGCTCTGCTTTCATCATATCTTTTTCATATGTAAGCACAGGCATATCCGCGTTAGGCGCGATTTTCAGCACGTAATTTTTATCTGCAATGACCTCATATACGGCATTGAATTCACCTGCACCGAGAGGTGCAATTTTTGTTATACCGTTAATGTCTGCCTTTTTAAACATTGCCTTGATCGTTTCATCGTCAAGTAAATATTTTGTTTTGCTTATCATAGCCATTCCTCCTAACTCGCTCAGCTTTAAAATAAGTTGTTTTTGCTCAAATGTCAAGCGAAAACGATAACTGAATTAAGATATTTAAAATATCCTAAGAATTAAGTATCAAAAAAAGCCATAGGTTGAAAACCTATGGCTTAAATCATATGTAATCTCCAATTTTATCTGCCTTGCTTTCGCCGAGAATCGTTATGCCGTTGTCATAGAGAAGCTGAGCCGCAATGCCGTTTCCGGCAACAGTTTTACCCGTAAAGCTGCCGTCATAGATTATACCGAAGCCACACGAGGGACTTCTTTCCTTTAGTATAGCTATTTGGCAACCCGATTCCTCTGCAACGTATAGTGCTTTTTCAGCGCCGTCGTTAAATTCTTCTGTTAAATCCTTGCCGTCCTTTGAAAACACCTTGCCGTCTTTGATTTCACTCGGTACTCTCGGTATCGTCAGACCTGCAAAGCATTCAGGGCAAACGGGTATCAGTGTATGCTCCTTTGCAAGTGCAAGGACCTTTTCATTTTTATTATTACCGCCGTTATATTTACAGTTTTCGCCAAGCAGGCAGGCGCTTACAAGTATCTTCATAATCCATCACCGTGTATAATTCTATCATATGTACAGATGTAAGTCTACTTCTATTGTGCAAAATCACTGCTTTTTCGCTAACATTTATAATGACTTTTAACAGTTGCGATAGGATATTGTGAATTGTAAATTATTAAAATTTGGTGTCAAAACTCTTAAAAATATTGAAAAAAATGTAGATACATTATAAGATATAGGCGTCATTAAAAGATAATCAGCGGTTGGTATATTTTATGGATTTACTAAAACAAAAAATATTATCAGAGGGCGAAGTCTATGAGGGCAATATCCTCAAGGTAGACGGCTTTCTTAATCACCGTATTGACGTTCCGTTTATGCGTCAGGTCGGCAAGGAATTCCACAGGTTATTTGAAAATGAGGGAGTAAATAAAATTCTGACTATTGAGGCATCCGGTATCGCTATCGGTGCTTTGGTGGCACAGGAGTTTGACTGTCCTCTCGTCTTTGCAAAAAAGACCAAGACGAAGAATATCGCAGGTGACGTTTACACCTCTAAGGTTGAATCCTTCACTCACGGCACTACGTATGATATTATCGTGTCAAAGCGTTTTCTTAACGAAAATGACAAGGTGCTTATCGTTGATGATTTTCTTGCTATAGGCAATGCGCTTAAGGGGCTTATTGCACTTGTTGAGGACAGCGGCGCAACGCTTGCAGGCTGTGGTGTTGTTATTGAAAAGGGCTTTCAGCACGGCGGGGACAAGCTCAGGGAGCAGGGTATCAACGTTCAGTCACTTGCTATTGTTGAGGGTATGGACGCTGAAAAAGGCACTGTTTACTTTAGAGATTAGTTAGGTTATTCGGCATTATGCCTTATAATAAAATTTAATTTTTACGGAGGAAAAATTATGAAAATCACAAAGAAAATTGTTGCAGTTCTTCTTGCTGTATTGTTCGTTGTCGGCGTATTTGCCGGTTGCTCAGCCGCTTCAAAAGACGATGCAGTAAACGCAGACTTCAAGGTTGGCTTCATTTGCTTACACGATGAAAATTCAACCTATGACAAGAACTTCATCGATGCAGCTAAAGAAGCTTGCGCTAATCTCGGTCTTACCGACGAGCAGGTAATTATCAAGACCGGTATCGACGAGAGCAATGCTTGCCGTGATGCAGCACTTGACCTTGTTGATCAGGGCTGTGACTTCATTTTCGCTGATTCTTTCGGTCACGAGTCATTTATGATTGAGGTCGCTAAGGCTCATCCTGAAGTTCAGTTCTCTCACGCAACAGGTACAAGAGCTCACACAGAGAACCTTCCAAACTACCACAATGCATTTGCTTCAATCTATGAGGGCCGTTATCTTGCAGGTGTTGCTGCAGGCTTAAAGCTCAACGAAATGATCGAGGCAGGCGACATCACAGCAGAGCAGGCTAAGATTGGTTACGTAGGTGCTTTCCCTTATGCAGAGGTTAAGAGCGGTTACACATCATTCTTCCTTGGCGCACGTTCAGTTTGCCCGACAGCTACTATGGAAGTTAAGTTCACAAACTCTTGGTATGATGAGGCTCTTGAGAAAGAGGCTGCAAATACTCTTATCAACAACAAGTGCGTTCTTATCAGCCAGCACGCTGACTCAATGGGCGCTCCAACAGCTTGCGAGGCTGCAGGTGTTCCTGACGTTTCATACAACGGCTCAACAATTGATGCTTGCCCGAACACATTCATCGTTTCATCAAGAATCAACTGGGTTCCTTACTTTGAGTATGCAATCACTGCTGTAATGAAGGGTGAGGCTTATGATACAGACTGGACAGGTACAATCGAAACAAATTCGGTAGTTCTTACAGAGGTTAACGAGGCTGCTGCAGCAGCAGGCACACAGGCTGTTATCGACGACGTTAAGGCTAAGCTTGTAGCAGGCGAGGTTCATGTATTTGACACAAGCACATTCACTGTTGGCGGTGAAACACTTACCAGCTATCTTGCAGACGTTGATGATATGGGTGACTTCGTTCCTGAAACAGAGGTTATTAAGGACGGTTACTTTGCAGAGTCAGAGTTCAGATCAGCTCCATATTTTGACATTGATATCGACGGTATCACACTTCTCTAATTTTTAGATTACTTTAATATCCGTGGCCGCATTTTGCGGTCACGGTTATCCTATTTTATTAGACTTGATACTTTTTAAATCCAACGGAGAGAAATGATGAAAAATTCATTTGCACTTGAATTAAAAGGCATAACAAAAACCTTCGGTTCTGTTGTCGCCAACAAGGACGTTGACCTTCAGGTAAGGCATGGAGAAATCCTTGCAATTTTAGGCGAAAACGGTTCAGGTAAAACCACACTTATGAATATGGTATCCGGCATTTACTATCCTGATGAAGGACAGATTTATGTTGACGGTGAAGAGGTTGTTATCCGCTCACCTAAGGATGCTTTTGACTACAAAATAGGAATGATACATCAGCACTTTAAGCTTGTTGATGTTTTTTCTGCCACGGAAAATATTGTTCTTGGCATTAATGACGGGAATAAATTTAACGTTAAGGAAGCCGAAAAAAGAGTTAAAGCAATAACTGACAAATACGGCTTTGTTATTGACCTTAACAAAAAGATATATGAAATGTCTGTTTCCGAAAAACAGACTGTTGAAATTATTAAGGTGCTTTACAGGGGTGCGGATATCCTTATTCTTGACGAGCCGACCGCTGTTTTAACACCACAGGAAACGAGCAAATTATTTGATATTCTTCGCCGTATGCGTGAAGATAATAAATCAATTATTATAATAACCCATAAGCTCCACGAGGTTCTCGATGTTTCCGACAGGGTAACAATACTTCGTAAGGGCGAATACATAACCACTGTAGAAACGAATGAAGCAACCGAGCAGTCTCTGACCGAAGCAATGGTCGGTGAAAAAATTGAGCTTAACATTGAGCGCAAGGAGCCGAAAAACCCACAGGAGCGCCTTGTTGTTAAAGACCTTACAGTTAAGGACATTGACGGTAAAAATGCCCTTGATAATATCAACTTTACAGCGTATAGCGGTGAAATTCTCGGTATTGCCGGAATTTCAGGATCAGGTCAGAGAGAGCTTCTTGAATCCATAGCAGGTCTTCAGCATATAGAAAAAGGCTCAAGCATTCTCTACACCGCACCGGACGACACTGTTCAGGAGCTTGTCGGAAAGTCGGCGAGAGATATACGTAAAATGGGCATTGCGCTTTCCTTCGTTCCTGAGGACAGGCTTGGTATGGGACTTGTCGGCAATATGGATATTGTTGACAATATGATGCTTCGTTCATATAAAAAAGGTAAAACAGAATTCTTGGACAGGAAAAATCCGAAGAATCTTGCCGAAAGAATTATTGAAAGCCTTGAGGTCGTTACACCAAGTGCAAGCACGCCTGTTCGCCGACTCTCAGGCGGTAACGTTCAAAAGGTGCTTGTCGGACGAGAGATTTCACTCAATCCTCGAGTTCTTATGGTTGCCTATCCCGTTCGCGGACTTGATATCAATTCCTCATATACGATATACAATCTTCTTTCAAAGCAGAAGGAGAGTGGAGTTGCCGTTATTTTCGTCGGTGAAGACCTTGACGTACTCATCGAGCTTTGCGACAGGATTATGGTAATTAACTCAGGTAAAGTTACAGGAATTGTTGACGGAAGATCAGCAGTTAAAGAAGAAATCGGACTGCTTATGACTAAGAGTACAGATAAGGAGGTAACGGCAGATGAAGGATAAAAACACGACTCGTGAGCCGCTTTTCCACATTGTTAAGCGTGGAGACCTCCCGGGATACAGAGCGTGGATCATACGAGTTTTATCAGTCGTTGCGGCGCTCATTATCTGTGCACTGCTTACAATGTTTTTGACTCACCAGAACCCGATTGAAGTTTACGTTACAATGATTAAGGGCTCATTTGGCAGCTCAAGAAGATTCTGGATGATGCTTCAGAATCTTGCAATGCTGCTTTGCGTTTCACTTGCCGTTACTCCGGCATTTAAAATGAAATTCTGGAATATCGGCGCAGAGGGTCAGGTGCTCATCGGCGGACTCGCAACTGCCGCTTGTATGATTATGCTTGGCGGAAAAATCCCGAATGCACTGCTTATCCTCGTGATGATTATTGCGAGCGTCGTTGCAAGTGCAGTATGGGCAGTAATTCCTGCTATATTCAAGGCAAAATTCAATACAAACGAAACACTGTTCACTCTTATGATGAACTATGTCGGTATTCAGATTGTTTCTTATTTCACTATTGTCTGGGAAAACCCAAAGGGCTCAGGTCAGATAGGAATTATCAATCAGGCAACGCACGCAGGATGGTTCCCGAAAATCGGCGAGTTTGATTATCTTCTTAATGTTTTAATTGTCTTTGCACTCACAATTGTTATGTACGTTTACTTAAAGTACAGCAAGCACGGATATGAGCTTACTGTAGTAGGTGAGAGCGAAAACACGGCAAGATATATAGGCGTTAACGTTAAAAAAGTAATCATAAGAACAATGCTTTTGTCGGGTGCAATCTGCGGTATCGCAGGCCTGCTTCTTGTCGGATCGACCTCATACACAATTTCAACAAACACAGCAGGCGGCAGAGGATTTACGGCAATTATGGTTTCATGGCTTGCAAAGTTCAATCCGATATATATGATTTTAACCGCCTTCCTGCTCGCCTTTCTCAACAGAGGAGCAAACGAAATTGCCACTGTTTTTGGTCTTGACCAAGCGTTTTCAGATATCTTGACCGGTATTATTTTGTTCTTCATTATCGGTTCTGAATTCTTTATCAATTACCAAATTAAATTTCATCATTCGCATAAGGAGGTAAAATAATATGGTTTCAACAACAATTATTACTTTCCTCCACCGTGCCGTTGTTCAGGGCATTCCGCTCCTCTATGGCTCAACGGGTGAAATTTTAACTGAAAAATCGGGCAACCTTAATCTCGGTATTCCAGGAATTATGTATATGGGCGGTATCAGCGGTGTAATAGGTGCATTCCTTTATGAAAATTCGCTTGCATCAAAGGATGAAGCAAGTGCGTTTCTTTCGATTTTCATTCCGCTTTTGAGCTCAATACTCGGCTCACTTTTGGCAGGACTGATTTACTGCTTCTTAACTGTAACGCTTCGTGCAAATCAAAATGTAACAGGTCTTGCATTGACAACTTTTGGTGTCGGCTTTGGTAACTTCTTCGGCGCATCACTCGTAAAAATCACAGGCAGTGACGTTCCGTCAGTTGCGCTTTCAATAACAAGTGCTTACTTTACGAAAAAGCTGCCTATTGCATCAACGACAGGTTGGTTTGGCAAGGTTTTCCTTTCATATGGATTTCTCGCATATTTTGCAATTATAGTTGCAATTATATGCGCGATTTTCCTTAAGAGAACTAAGGGCGGTTTAAGCCTGCGTGCAGTCGGAGAAAATCCTGCAACTGCAGATGCGGCTGGTATCAACGTCAACCGCTCAAAGTATCTTGCAACCTGCATTGGCTCTGTTATTGCGGGACTTGGCGGACTTTACTACGTTATGGACTATGCAAACGGAGTTTGGTCTAACGAGGGCTTTGGCGACAGAGGATGGCTTGCAATCGCACTTGTAATATTTGCGATATGGAGACCAAATCTCGGTATCTTCGGCTCAATTCTCTTTGGCGGACTTTATATAGCATTTATGTATATTCCGGGTCTTTCACTCAAATCTCAGGAGCTTTTTAAAATGCTTCCTTATGTTGTAACGATAATCGTACTTATCCTTGTAAGCGTAAGAAAGAAGAGGGAGAATCAGCCTCCGGCATCACTCGGTCTTTCATATTTCAGAGAAGAAAGATAATGAAAAAACACCTATCTCAGATAAATGGGATAGGTGTTTTGGGTTGAGAGATCCGAGTCTCTCAACTCTAATATAGGTAAATTATGAAAAAGTTTAAAATGTCAAGGGAGCTTGCATATGTTCTCGGTCTGCTTATAATGCCGTTTGCAGTTGCGTTTACGGTCAGGGCAGATCTGGGAATGTCAATGATAGCTTCACCTACATATATCATCAGCGAAAAGGTCAGCTTTTTAAGCTACGGAATGACCGAATATATAGTACAGGCACTGCTCTTAGCCTTGATGTGTATAATCATAAAAAAGTTCAGAGTGGCATATCTTATGTCATTTGCAAGCGCAGTTATTTACGGCGCAATACTCGATTTCGCCTGCTATATAACAAAGGCTATACCTGCCGATAATATAGTAGTGCGAATTGTTCTGTTTGCACTCGGTATGGTGTTGACTTGTTTGGCGGTTGCACTTTTCTTTAATACGTATCTTGCACCGTGCGTCTATGATTTCTTTGTCAGAGTTATAGGCTTTGAAAAAAAGCTTGATATGCGCAAATGGAAGCTTGCATTTGATTTTTCAATGCTTATCGTTTCTGTCGTGCTTTCATTAGTCCTTTTCAGAAGGTTTATCGGTGTTAATTTCGGCACATTGATAATGGCGGCGCTTAACGGAAATATTATTGCATTTTTCTCAAATATGATGAAAAAGCATATTGAATTTTTTGACCGTTTTCCGCTTGCAAAATATTTTGAAAATTGAGTTGATGATATGTTAATAAGACAATTTGAAAAAGCTGATATTCCCGAAATGATTTCAATCTGGAATGAAATAGTAGAGGAGGGGATAGCCTTTCCTCAGGAGGATTTGCTCGACGAGCAGACGGGCTATGAATTCTTTTCCTCACAGAGCTTTACTGCCGTGGCAGAGAATAACGGTGTTGTTTTGGGACTCTATATTCTTCATCCGAATAACATCGGCAGATGCGGTCATATCTGCAACGCCAGCTATGCTGTAAGCTCAAAGGTGAGGGGTCAGCATATCGGTGAAAAGCTGGTGCTTGACTGTATTGAAAAAGGCAAAAAGCTTGGCTTTAAAATCCTGCAGTTTAATGCCGTTGTGGAGTCGAATATCCACGCCCGTCATCTTTATGAGCGTGTCGGATTTCACCAACTCGGCGTAATCCCAAACGGCTTCAGATTAAAAAACGGACAGTATGCAAACATCTGCCCGTACTATATTGAGTTATAAAATGAAAAATGACACTCTTGATTGAGTGTCATTTTTTTCTTTTATCCTTCGTATTCGTCTTCGTTTTCCCAGTTATGCCAGATGTTTTGCACGTCGTCGTTTTCTTCAAACATTTCAATCATCCTTGACATAGCCTTCATATCGTCCTCAGACTCAAGGCGTGTATAGGTCTGTGGGATATAAGCAGGCTCGGAGGAAACGATTTTATATCCCTTTGCTTCAAGCTCGTCACGGATAACGCCGACGTCATTTGCATCAGTTCTGATTTCAAATACGTCCTCTTCATCTGTAAGGAAGTCGGTTGCACCTGATTCAAGCGCATCCATCATAAGAGCATCCTCGTCAACATCTTCCTTTTCAATGATGATTACGCCCTCTTTGCCAAACATAAAGGTAACGGAGCCCGGAGTACCCATATTTCCGCCTGCCTTATCAAAGTAATGGCGCACCTCAGATGCCGTTCTGTTTCTGTTGTCTGTAAGTGTTTCAACAACTACTGCAACACCTGACGGGCCGTAGCCCTCGTATACGATTTCCTCATAGTTTGTGCTGTCACCTTCGCCTGCCGCTTTTTTGAGCATTCTGTCAATATTATCGTTAGGTACGTTGTTCTGCTTAGCCTTAGCAATAACGTCACGAAGCTTAGCGTTATTGTTCGGGTCAGGTCCGCCGTTTTTAACCGCTACTGCAAGCTCTCTGCCTATTTTTGTAAATATCTTTGCACGTGCTGCATCGTTTGCACCCTTTTTTCTTTTAATGGTGCTCCATTTGTTATGTCCGCTCATTTTGTCACTCCTATATAACAAGTTTTTTAACATCAAGATTTTATCACATAATATTATATCTTTCAAGTCTTAAAATTAGTATTGTATATTATTTATATTTATGTTATTATATACCCGTATATTTTTACAGGTTTGGAGGATAAAAGAATGTTTCCTGATTATTATGATTCTATCGCAAAGGTTGCAGAAACCGACAAAGAGGTTGCTGATGCAATGACTTTGGAGCTTAAGCGCCAGAGAGAGAATATTGAGCTTATCGCTTCTGAAAACCTTGTTTCACCACAGGTTATGGCTGCTATGGGCTCAGTGCTTACTAACAAGTACGCTGAGGGTCTGCCGGCAAAGAGATATTACGGCGGCTGTCAGTACGTTGATATTGTTGAGAATATCGCAATTAAAAGAGCTTGCGAGCTCTTCGGCTGTAATTTTGCAAACGTTCAGCCTCACTCAGGCGCACAGGCTAATACAGCAGTTTATCTTGCTCTTCTTCAGCCGGGCGACACAGTAATGGGTATGAGCCTTGATAACGGCGGACACCTTACACACGGCTCACCTGCAAATATCAGCGGTAAGTATTTTAACTTTGTACCTTACGGTGTTGATGATGACGGCTTTATCGACCTCAAGGAATTTGCAAAGCAGGTCAATAAGGTTAAGCCTAAGCTTGTTGTTGCAGGCGCATCAGCTTATCCGAGAGAGATTGATTTCAAGACAATGGCTGACATTGCACACGCAAACGGCGCTATGTTTATGGTTGATATGGCACACATTGCAGGTCTTGTTGCAGCAGGACTTCATCAGTCACCGATTCCATATGCAGACGTTGTAACGACTACTACGCATAAAACACTTCGCGGTCCTCGTGGCGGTCTTATTCTCTGCAA
>JAFLSA010000109.1 GCA_022511185.1 Eubacterium sp. | reverse complement strand
TTTCAATTTTCTTTATAAATGTAACTGCGTCGCCACCGGCACCGCAACCAAAGCAGTAAAAGGACTGCGTGTCATTATAGACAGTAAATGACGGCGTTTTTTCATTATGAAAAGGACAAAGACCGATTGAGGTTGAGCCGCGCTTTTTAAGTGAAACATAGCCGGAAATAACGTCCTCAATGTCCGTCTTGAATTTTAATTCCTGTAAAAAGGATTCATTTAAAGGCACAGGCTCACTCCCTTCATAAAATTTTAATTAATATCAGTCATACCAAAACATAGGTACAAATAAATTATTGAATACCTTTAAGGCGTAATTGTCGCTCATACCTGCAATATAATCGCAGACTGCTCTTTCGTCGCCGTCAGTTTCTGTAATTTTTATAAACTCTTCAGGCATTTCGTCAATATGATTGATGTAGTATGAATAAATCTTATGCAGCATATCTACTGCTTTGCTTTCCTCCCCCTTGCAGACAGGGTTTGTGTAAACGGCAGTGAACATAAAATCGTGAAGCTCCATAAAAGCTGTGTAAAAATCATCGCTCATTCTGATTTTATCATCACTTGTGTTAATAACATCAATTACCATATTATTAATACGCTTTGATTTTGTCATACCAAGCTGCATTCTTAGGCTCAGCGGAATATCCTCCTCAGCCATAACGCCTGCCCTGATTGCATCGTCAATATCGTGATTTATGTATGCTATCTTATCGGCAATACGGATAATCTGCCCTTCAAGAGTATAGGCCTCCTCACCCCTTGTGTGACACAGAATACCGTTTTTTACCTCGTCTGTAAGGTTAAGTCCCTCACCGCTTTTTTCAAGCTTATCAACGACTCGTACGCTCTGCTCGTAATGCTTGAAACCACAATCACAAAGCTTGTCCAGTGCACGCTCACCTGCGTGACCAAACGGAGTATGACCTAAATCGTGACCGAGTGCTATTGCCTCAGTCAAGTCTTCGTTAAGCTTTAAGGCTCTTGCAATAGTCCTTGCAATCTGTGAAACCTCAAGAGTATGAGTAAGGCGTGTTCTGTAATGGTCACCGCTCGGTGCTAAGAAAACCTGTGTCTTGTGCTTAAGTCGTCTGAAGGACTGGCTGTGAATAATTCTGTCCCTGTCACGCTGAAAGCAGGTGCGCACTGCATCATCAGGCTCTTCGACTGCACGTCCGCGTGAATTTGATGCAAGGCAGGCTTTATCGCACAATATGTGTTTTTCGTTTTTTTCCGATAAAAGACGTATAGAATTATCCAAAGTTTTCACCCTTCCAAAACAATTATACTCAATAATAACACATTTTCCTTTAAATTTTAAAACAAATTTTGAATATTGACTAAAATAATTATTAATTATATTATATTGTCGGGTGATGTTGAATGATATGGTTAGCAGTTACAGTGGTTATAGTGCTGTTTTTAATCTTCTGCTATTATCAGAATAATAAGATAGACGTAACTGAATATGAGATAAAAAGTGAGTTAGTAGACAGTGATTTGAAAATCGTTCATCTTTCTGATTTTCACTCAAAGCCGTTCAAGTCTGTCCTTGAAAAGACAAAAGAATTAAACCCTGATATTATCTGTATCACCGGTGACTATATCAATGACAAGGGGAAAAATAAAGAAAAAATGCTCTCATACGGCAAAGAGCTTGTAGACATTGCACCTGTTTTTTATATAACAGGAAATCATGAGAGAAGGCTTGATGACTTCACTGAGCTTATGAAAGAGCTTAAAGAGATTGGCTTTCACGTGTTACTAAATGAAATTGCTGATACTGAGAATATAACGATACTCGGACTTGATGAAAACCAAGCTGATTTTTCAGATTACAAGGCAAGAAAAAAAGGTACATTCAAATACAAGGATATGAGCGAGCATTTTAATGAGCTTGAAAAATCCGATAAATTCAAATTAGTGCTTTGCCACTTCCCCGAAAACTTTGAGGGAGTTAAAGAAGTAAATTACAGCAGGTATGATTTTGATTTACAGCTCTCAGGCCACGCTCACGGCGGACAATGGATAATGCCGTTTGCAGGCCCGCTTTTCTCACCGGGACAAGGCATTTTGCCGAAATACGCAAGAGGAACATTTGGCGACAGACCAAGGCTTATAATAAGCAGAGGACTTGGAAATGCTGAATTCCCCCTCAGACTTTTTAATCACCCTGAAATAATCATAATAAACATCAAAAAAGCATAGATAAAATCTACGCTTTTTTTAACAGCTTTTCACGTTGCTTGTAGTCAGGCATATAGTGAGCTATCAGATTATAAAATTCTTTACTGTGGTTATGATGTCTGATATGAGCAAGCTCGTGAACGACAACGTAATCAACAGCTTCAATCGGATAATTCATAAGAAAGCAGGAAAAACATAGAGAGTTTTTACTGTTGCAAGAACCAAAGCGCTTTTTAGCTTTCGTTATCTTGACGCCTGTGGGATACAAATTCATAAGTGACGAAAAATACTCAACACGCTCAGGTATAATCTCTTTTGCCGTTTTGATAAGTGCGTTGATTTCATCTTCCGAAAGATTGTTCTTTTCAAGCTGAGCTTTTTTTCGTTCTATTGCCCTTTCAAGCCACGCTTTGTTTTTGTTGACAAATTCACTGATTTTCTTATCGGTCACACCGTACGGCGCTCTGACAACGGCATTTAAGTCATCATCAACAGAAAGCGAAATTGTTTTACGATTTGATTTATAAACCTTTACTTCCATAATTAATCCTTAGGTTTCTTCATTGTCAGACCTATTCTTTTTTTATCAACGTCAACAGACAGTACCCATACAGTAATAATATCCCCTACCTTGAGCACGTCGCTTGGATGTTTAATATATTTATTTGTAATTTTGGAAATGTGCACAAGTCCATCCTGATGAACGCCGACATCAACAAATGCACCGAAATCTATTACATTTCTAACCGTACCCTTAAGCTCCATACCGACCTTTAAATCCTCAATGCCCATAACATCAGTCCTGAGAAGCGGTGCAGGAAGTTCGTCACGAGGGTCACGACCCGGCTTGATAATTTCTTTAGTAATATCAATGAGCGTAGGCTCGCCAACTCCAAGCTGAGCCGCGAGGGCAGATGTACCAACTGACTCAACATAGGTCTGAATGCCGTCAACATTTCCGTTTCTTATATCGTCATCAGACACTCCGCATAGCTTAAGAAGCTTGCCTGCTGCCACATAGCTTTCGGGGTGAACGGCAGTATTGTCAAGAACGTTCTTGCTTTCGCTTACTCTGAGAAAGCCTGCGCATTGCTCAAACGCCTTTGGTCCAAGCTTTGAAACCTTTTTAAGTTGTTCTCTTGATGTGAATATTCCGTTTTCCTGTCTATAAGCTACGATATTATTGGCAACTGCTGAAGACACGCCTGCAACGCGGTTTAAAAGCTGTGCAGAGGCTGTGTTAAGGTCAACTCCTACTGAGTTAACACAATCTTCAACAACACCGTCAAGAGCCTGTGAAAGCTGATTTTGCGGCATATCGTGCTGATACTGACCTACGCCTATTGCCTTTGGGTCGATTTTAACAAGCTCGGCAAGCGGATCCTGCAGACGTCTTGCAATTGATACGGCACTCCTGAGAGAAACGTCAAACTCAGGGAACTCCTCAGCGGCAAGCTTTGAGGCAGAATAAACAGATGCGCCGGCTTCACTTACAACCATATACGTGATACCACAGTCAAGCTCTTTAATTACCTCTGCGGCAAAGACCTCTGTTTCGTGAGAAGCCGTACCGTTGCCGATTGCAAACATCTGTACATTATGCTTCTTAACAAGATTTTTTATGATTTTCTTTGCCTCGTCAATTTTGCTGTGAGGTGGAACAGGATATATAACGCCTGTATCAAGCACCTTTCCCGTTTCATCAACAACTGCAACCTTACAGCCTGTTCTGTATCCAGGGTCAAGACCGAGTGTGACTTTGTTTTTAACAGGTGGCTGCATAAGAAGCTGACGAGTGTTTTTTGCAAATACCTCAATAGCACTCTCGCTTGCAGTTTCAGTTAAAGTATTCCTGATTTCTCTTTCAATTGACGGGAAAATAAGACGTGTGTATGAGTCCTCTATTGCCTCAATAACCGCATTCGTTGTAGGGGCATTATCCTTTACGTGAAGATTCGTGAGAATCGTGAGACCTGTGATTTTATCAAAATCAACCGATACCTTTAAAAATCCTTCCTTCTCTCCCCTGTTGACAGCAAGCACCCTATGGCCTGCAATTGACTTGATAGGCTCACTGTATTCCTTGTACATTTCATAAACGCCTAAATCATCTTGAGCCCCTGAAACGACTATTAAGCCGTTATTTTTGCAGGAGTACCTTATCATTTTTCTGCCTGCCGGATCGTCAGATATCATTTCTGCAATAATATCCTTTGCGCCGTTCACTGCATCCTCAACAGTCTCGACCTCATCATTAAGATAATCGGCTGCAAGTTCTTCAGGTGATTTTGAATTTTTCTCCTGTGCATATATTGCATCTGCAAGACCCTGCAAGCCCTTAGCCTTTGCGACTGATGCCCTTGTCTTTCTCTTAGGTCTGAACGGTCGGTAAATATCCTCAAGCTCCGTAAGGGTTGAGGCGTTCTCTATTGAAGTTCTTATCTCATCTGTCATAAGCTCCTGAGCTTCAATAGATGCAATGATTTTTTCCTTTTGCTCCTCCATATTTCTCAGATAGTTAAGTCTATCAGAGAGTGAACGCAGAAGCTGGTCATCAAGCGAACCTGTTGCTTCCTTACGGTATCGGGCGATAAAAGGAATCGTATTGCCGTCATCAATAAGTTTAATAACATTTTCGACCTGCCAAGGTTTAAGTGAAAATTCCTGTGTCAGTTTTAACGTAATATCCATAAATAATCCTTTCAGTTTTCATTTGGAATATTCTAACAGATTTTTTTAAAAAAGAAAAGCATCTTTTATTATGTTGTAATTTTATTTTATATTTGATATCATATAATTTAAAGACAATATAATTTGTGAACATAAAGAGGGAAAATATGGGTAATATTACCGACTATGTTGAGGACTACGGCAGTAAGACGTTTGGTGAAGCTCCATTCAACGAGATTGATGCGCTTGTGCTTTCACAGATAAGCTACGTGGATTTCTCAGCAATTGTCTGCAAATTTGACAGTGATGTTGAGGTCAGCTTAAGTGAGGCATCATATCAATTTTTCAATCTGCACGATGAAGAAGAGCTTGAAAAGAAAATATCTATTGTTTACAAAGCTGCAATGCTTTTAAAGCAGTGTGCAAATACAAAAAGATATAAAAATATAAGACTGCTGAAATAT
>JAFLSA010000108.1 GCA_022511185.1 Eubacterium sp. | reverse complement strand
GGAAATTTAGCCATCTCAAAATTATGCCACAGGCAAATTTTGAGGGCAATATAATCTTGATAGTGTGATTATTCACACTATCTCACTCCTCACATATTTTCAGCACATAGAACGGCTGTTGAAAATGCAATCTGCAAGTTAAAGCCGCCTGTGTATGCGTCAACGTCAATAACCTCACCGGCAAAATAGAGGTTATCAATTATTTTTGATTTCATTGTTTTAGGGTCAATTTCCTTAACGTTCACACCGCCTGAGGTGACAATTGCTTCCTCAACAGGTCTGAAGGCTGATATATCAACAACAAGATTTTTAATCAGCTTAACAAGGCTCTGCCTTTGCTGTTTTGTTATCTGATTGACCTTTGTTGACGGTTCAATCCCGCTAAGTAAAACTATAACAGGAATTAGTTTTTTAGGCAATAATTTATTTAAGGAATTTATAAAATCTTTATTAGACTGCTCTGAAAAGTCCTTTTGTATGCGCCTGTCAAGTGTCTGCTCATCAAGTGCAGGCTTAAGATCAATTGAGATTTTGTACTGCCTTTCACCCATATTTCTGATGTGGCTTGAGGCTGAGAGAATAACAGGGCCTGACACGCCGTAGTGCGTAAAAAGCATTTCACCAAAATCCGAATATATTTCCCTGTCATTTTCAAAGAGCTTTACGGAAATATTTTTAAGTGATAAGCCCTGTAATTTCGGTACAAAATTATTTGAGCATACAAGCGGAACAAGGCTCGGTTTAATCTCAGTCACAGTATGCCCGACCAATTTTGCAAGAGTATACCCGTCACCTGTCGAGCCTGTGAGCGGATAGCTTTTTCCACCTGTGCAGATGGCGACCTTGTCGCAAGTGATTTTCGTTTTATCATCAAGGATAACCGCCGTTATTTTATTTCCGTCACATTCAAAAGCCTTTGCCGTGGCGTGGACAATCTTTGCGCCGCTGTTTTTGCAGTACCCGACAAGTGCATCAACGATGTCAACTGCCTTGTCACTCTGAGGAAAAACACGGTTTCCCCTCTCAATTTTGAGCGGTACGCCGAGCTCCTCAAAAAGATCCATTGTGTCATACGGCATAAAATTTGAAAATGCGGAGTAGAGAAAGCGTGGATTGGTAGGAACGAATGAAATCAAATCATCAAGCTCAAAGGTGGCGTTTGTGAGGTTACATCTGCCTTTGCCTGTTATCATCAGCTTTCTTGCAGGTCTGTCCATTTTTTCCAAAACGGTTACGTCATTGCCGTTAAGTGCACTTTTTGCCGCACACATAAGACCGGCAGCACCGCCGCCGATAATAACAATTTTTGCCATTGCTCTCTCCTTTCTTATTTGTCGTAAATGGATATCAGTCTAAGTCGCTGAATTCTTCAAGTCTTGCTGACGTTTCCTCCCATTTTTCGTAAAGCTCGTCGCGCTTTTGCGTAAGCTCATTAAGGCTTTCTGTCAGTCGCATAAGCTCCTCATACGGTGCATCAGTCAGCTTTTCTTCCGTTTCTGAAATTTCTGTTTCAAGCTCATCAATTTCATTTTCAAGTTTTTTCAGCAAGGTATTGAGCTTTCTGTAATTGCTTTGTCTTTCCTTTTTCAGCTTATAGTCGTTGACCTTCGGCTTACTCTTGACAGGCTTTTCGTCATCTGCAATATATCTGTGCTCGGCGTAATCGTCATAATTTCCGAGGTAATTATTACAGCCGTTCGGGGTAAGCTCAACTATTCTTGTAGCAAGCTTATTTATAAAATATCTGTCGTGCGAGACAATGAGCATTGTACCCTGATAGTTCATGAGTGTATTTTCAAGTTCCTCACGAGAAAAGGCGTCAAGATGATTTGTCGGCTCGTCAAGGAGCAGAAAGTTAAAGCCGCCGAGCATTAGTTTTAATAATGCTACTCTTGCCCTTTCACCGCCTGAGCAGACCTCTAATTTTCTGAAAACCTCCTCACCCTTGAACAAAAATGCTGCAAGTGCATTTCTCACCTTGGTTTCCGTCAGATAAGGGAAGTTTGTCCAGACCTCGTCAATAACTGTTTTTGACAAATCAAGTTTAGCCTGAACCTGATCAAAATATCCTGTCATAAGTGATGCGCCGAACCTGAACGTACCGTCATCACGTGTAAGGTCGCCCATCAAAATTTTAAGCAAGGTTGTTTTTCCGCAGCCGTTATCGCCTAAAAGGAAAACTCGCTCACCTCTTTTGACATTAAACGAAGCGTTTGAAAAAATCGTATTGCCGTTAAAGCTCTTTTTAAGATCAATGACGTCGAGAACATCTTCACCTGACACACACTTTGGTGTGAAATCAAAGCGTATTTTTTCAACCTTGCTGTCAGGAATAACAAGCTGAGCTTTGATGCGTTCGACTACCTTTTCTTTACTCTCGGCAGTCTTAATATTCTTTTCCCTGTTCCATTGGCGTTGCTGAGCAATTATACCCTCAAGGCGTTCAATCTCCTTAATATCATTTTCGTACTTATCCTCAATTGCCTTTTGCTCTGCCTCTTTCTTCTTAAGAAAGGTTGAGTAATTGCCCTTGTATGAGCGCATTTTATTATTTTCAAGCTCAATCGTTTTATCGGTGATTTTGTCAAGAAAATATCTGTCGTGGCTGATGATAAGGCAGGCGCCGTTAAAGCTCTTTAAGAAATCTTCAAGCCACTGAATCGCACTGATATCAAGGTGATTTGTCGGCTCGTCGAGAAGCAGAAAATCAGCCTTTGACAAAAGAAGCTTTGCTAAAATCAGCTTTGATTTTTGTCCGCCTGAGAGAGTAGCAGTTGACTTTTCAAACTCATCTTCAGTAAAACCGAGACCGATAAGAGCAGACCTTGTCATTGATTTATATGTTAGACCGCCGTTCTGATTAAACTCATTTGTGAGGTAATCCTGCCTTTCAATAAGCTCCTTTGTGGGATTTAAAGAAATTTCGTGCGATAAATCTTCAAGCTCCTGTTCCGTTTTAATTAAATCGTCAAAAACTGAGACAAGCTCCTGCCAGATAGTTTTACTGTCAGAGCAGGTATGCTGTTCCATATAGCCGAGCCTTATATTTCTTGACAAAAAGCAGTTGCCGCTGTCGGCAGTATATTCGCCTGTGATAATCTTAAAAAGTGACGTTTTTCCGACACCGTTTACGCCGACAAATCCAACCTTTTCCTTCTCCTTAATATCAAAGGTGATGTTAGAAAAAAGGTTGTTTTCGCCAAAGGATAGTGTTAAGTTTTGTACATCAAGAACATTCATAACAAAAAAGCTCCAAAGATAATATGTAATATTTTACACTATTTTTGATTGAAAGTATAGAGAAAATTTGATATTATATTAATGAAATAAATTAATGAGGAAAAAATTATGGATATTTTGAGATTAAAGCCTGTGCTTAAGGATTATATCTGGGGCGGTGAAAGGCTTAAAAATGATTTTGGCTTTGAAAGTGACCTCGATAAGGTTGCTGAGGGCTGGATGCTCTCCTGCCACAAGGACGGAAAAAACACCGTTGTCGGCGGAGAATATGACGGACAAACACTTGACAGTATCATTGAAAAATTCGGAAAAGAAAAAATCGTTGGTACAAGAAGCCTTGATTTTCCTTACTTCCCTGTTCTTATCAAGCTGATTGACGCAAAGGATAACCTGTCAATTCAGGTTCACCCTGATAATGAATATGCTCAAAGGGTTGAGGGTGAATTCGGCAAAACTGAGATCTGGTACGTGCTTGATGCCACTGATGATGCACAGCTTGTATACGGCTTTAAGAATGAAATCACGTCAGACGAATTTAAAGCTGCTATTGAGAATAACACACTTATGGACGTTTTAAACAGCGTTAAGGTTAAAAAGGGTGATTTGTTCTTTATCGAGGCAGGAACTGTACACGCTATCGGCAAGGGCACGCTTATCGCAGAAATTCAGCAAAACTCAAATTCAACCTACCGTGTGTATGACTACGGCAGAGTAGGTGCTGACGGCAAACCGAGAGAGCTTCACGTTAAAAAGGCAGTTGATGTGTCTGTTACAAAACCGCCAAAATATGATATCAAGCCTATGGGCGAGCCTGTTGACAACGATGATTACATATCAACACTTCTTACAGATTGCGATTTGTTCACCGTTAATCACTATGATGTGAAAAATCAAATCAGCCTTAATACTGATGAAAAGAGCTTTAATCACATATTAGTTGTTGACGGTTGCGGAAAAATTAACGATAAAGAATTTAAAAAGGGTGATAGCTTTTTTGTTCCTGCAAATTTCGGTAATTATGAAATTTTTGGAAAATGCGAAATAATTATTACAAAAATTTAATCTCAGCGAATAAAAGTCACAGATAGTGCCATACTAACTGTGACTTTATTTTTGAGGTGATAAAAATGAAAATAGTCAATAACATAGCATTGATACTCTCAATCATAGGCGGTATCAACTGGGGACTTATCGGTCTTTTCAAGTTTGATTTAGTCGCCTGGATATGCGGGGGTCAGGATGCTGTATTTGCAAGAATCATTTACAGTATTATAGGTCTTGCAGCAATCTGGTGCATCAGTCTTCTGTTTAACGGAAGAACTTCTGAAGCATAAGAGATTAACACAAAAGGGGCAGAGTGATACTCTGTCCCTTTTGTGTTAGGCTATGTGGCGGTCAAGCTCGTTTTTGATTTTTGTAAGTATTCTTTTTTCAAGCCGGCTTATGTATGACTGAGATATGCCGAGAGAGTCTGCAAGCTGTTTCTGAGTATGGCTTTCTCCCCCGTCAAGACCAAAGCGCATTACCATAAGCTCCTTTTCTTTTTTCGGTAAAGCGTTGACAATTTCAAGAAGAAGTCTTTTTTCGTCGTCATATTCAAGCGAATCGTAAACGTCATCAGGCTCCGTGCCGAGAACGTCACGAAGTGTCAGCTCGTTACCGTCCCAATCGACTGATAGAGGCTCGTCAAAGGACATTTCGCTTTTCATATTATTTACCTTTCTTAAGTGCATTAAAATTTCGTTTTCAATACATCTTGAGGCGTATGTGGCAAGCTTAATATTTTTTTCGGGATTAAAGGTTTTTACAGCTTTCATAAGTCCGATTGTGCCGATAGATACTATGTCCTCTGTTGAGGTTGTCTTTGACTCAAATTTTTTTGCGATATAGACTACCAAACGAAGATTGTGAATTATCAGAAGCTCTCTGTTTGTCTCAACTCCGTTTCTTAGCTCCTCCATTATCTGCTCCTCTCTCTCCTTTTCAAGCGGAGGCGGCAGAGTTTCAGGGCCGTTGATGTAATAACATTTTTGTTTTTTAAACAGTCTTAAAAAAAGTCTTTTTAGTTTATGTAACACAATTTCCATAGCCTTTCTGCCCACAAATATTTCTTAATTAAAATTCTCCTACGCC
>JAFLSA010000107.1 GCA_022511185.1 Eubacterium sp. | reverse complement strand
GTTCGCTATCAGGCAAGGGAAGAGGTTGCGCTCAAGAAGTTTCTTGTTGAAAACGGCTTTGGTGCTTTCCATACTAACTTTGAGGATTTACAGCAGTTAAGACAGCTTCCCGGTCTTGCATCACAGGATCTTATGCGTCAGGGATTCGGCTTCGGTGCTGAGGGTGACTGGAAGGTTGCTGCAATGACAAGAGTTATGAAGCTTATGGCTGAGGGTATGACAGAGGGCGGTACAGCCTTTATGGAGGATTATACATACCACTTTGAGCCGGGCAATGAAATGCTCTTAGGTTCACATATGCTTGAGGTTTGCCCGACAATTGCAAAAGACAAGCCGAAAATTCAGGTTCATCCTCTTGGTATCGGCGACAGGGAAGACCCTGCAAGATTAGTTTTCAAGGCTCAGACAGGTGACGCTATCGTTGTTACTCTCGTTGATATGGGCGACAGACTCAGAATGATTGTTAATGATGTTGAGTGCAAGGAACAGGAAAACGATATGCCAAAGCTTCCTGTTGCAGGTGTACTCTGGAAGCCGCTTCCTTGTTTACAGACTTCAGCTGAGGCTTGGATTTATGCCGGCGGTGCTCACCACTCAGTTCTTTCATATACACTTACTGCTGAGCATATGAGAGATTTTGCTGAAATTATGGGAATTGAATTTATTCATATCAATAAGGATACTGAAATTAATTCCTTTAAGAAGGAATTATTCTATAACGACGTCGCTTATAAGCTTGGAATGTAAGGTGGAAAACTGATGTTAGAGGAATTAAAAGAAAAAGTATTTCAGGCTAATTTACAGCTTGTCAAATATGGTCTTGTCGTACTGACGTGGGGCAACGTTTCGGCAATTGACAGGGAAACAAATTTAGTAGTCATAAAGCCGTCGGGCGTACCGTATGATACTATGAAGGCTTCTGATATGGTAGTTATGGACTTGCAAGGGAATAAGGTTGAAGGTGAGCTAAATCCTTCATCTGATACTCCTACTCATCTTGAATTATACAGAAAATTCAAGGATATTGGCGGTATAGTTCATACACATTCCTCCTGGGCGTGTTCGTGGGCGCAGGCAGGCTGTGATATTCCGGCATACGGCACAACTCACGCTGACTTTGCAAACGGTGATATCCCTTGTGCAAGAGGACTTACTGAGGATGAGGTCAACGGTGAATACGAGCTTAACACAGGCAAAGTAATCGTTGAAGAATTTAACCTCAGGGGAATTAAGCCTGAAGAATGTCCTGCTGTTTTAATTCACAGACATGGACCTTTTACTTGGGGTAAAGATCCTTTTAAAGCTGTTGAAAATGCACTTATACTTGAGGAGGTTGCCAAAATGGCAGTGCGTACTCAAAGTATAGCGCAATATGATAAAAGTTCAGATATAGGCATTGAGCAGTATCTTCTTGATAAGCATTATCAGAGAAAACATGGCAAAAATGCTTATTACGGACAAAAGTAATTTCTAAGGAGGAGCTAAAAATGTCAAAGAAAATTTCATTACTTTTTGCTTTTGTTGTAATGCTTGTGTGTTCATTATTTGCTTTTAATGCATATGCACAGGAGCCTACAGAACCGATCAGCATTACAAGCAGCAATACGGTTGTTACGTTGAGCACTACCTCTTATAATTATGATGGAAATGCCAAAACACCGACAGTAACAGTTACCTACACTGACGAAGATGGCAATCAAATCAATCTTGTTAAAGGAACAGATTACGAAGTAAGCTATGCCAATAATACAAATGCCGGTACTGCAACTGTAATTGTTGAAGGTGTCAATAACTACACTGGCTCGATTAGTAAGACCTTTACTATCAAACCAATCAGTATTACAGGCAGCACATTTGATATTGCATTAAGCTATACTAATGGTGTTTATTCAGGTGCCAAGAAGACACCGATTCCTACAGTTTACTGGACAAATGGCTCAAAGAAAGTTTTACTCGTTAGAGGAGATAATAAGGACTATATTGCAACCTGGACAAATAATATTAACGTAGGTCAGGCTACGTGTACTATTACAGGTACCGGTAATTTTACCGGAACAGTTAAAAAGTATTACAAAATCCTTCCTCCACAGACAAAGAACTTTAAAGTTACTGCTTCTACTGCTAATTCCGTTTCTCTGAGCTGGAGTAAAGTTAACGTAAGCGGTATAACAGGTTACCAGATCGTTAAATATGATCCAACCCAAAAGAAGTATGTTCATGTTAAAAGAGTAGCTTCTCCAAACACTACAAACTGTACCATAACAGGACTTACTGCTTCGACTGCATATCACTTTAAAGTCAGAGCTTATAAGCAGTTAAGCGACGGCACATATTTCTATGGTGTATACAGCGTTGATGCAGCAACAGCAACAGCACCTGTACGTATTTCAACAACATCTGTTACAAAGAGCGGCACTACGATAAAAGTTGAGTGGAATACTACAAAATCATCAGGTTATCAGATTTTCTACAGCACAGATAGTTCCTTTAAAAATTATAAGTGCATTACAGTTAATGGTGCGTCAAAATCGTCTTATCAGATTAAAAACGTACTCAGCAATAAAAACTATTACGTTAAGGTAAGAGCATTTATAAGATATAATGATGGGGTACACAAGGGCACGTGCAGTCCGTATTTAAGTACTTATTATTCAAATCTTTATGCAACGTATACATCAAGCTATGTAAATAATGCAAACAGGACAAATAACTTGAAGATTGCTTCAAATGCAATTAACGGCACAATCGTTAAACCCGGTGAGACCTTCTCTTTCAACAGTGTTGTTGGTCCGAGAACAACGGCTAGGGGATACAAAGCTGCTCCTGTATTTGTTGGTACAACGAGCGTTGAGGACGGAATCGGTGGAGGAATTTGCCAGGTTGCATCAACAATGTTCAACTGTGCTTTAAATGCTAACGTAGGTATTGTTGAAAGATATCAGCACAGCCAGAGAGTTGCTTATGTTCCGCTTGGCAGAGATGCCGCTATCTCCGGAACTGCTAAAAACTTCAGTTGGAAGAATACAACAAATTATCCAATAAGAGTTGTGATGACTGTTAGTAACGGTAAAATTACCTGCAGCTTCTATACATCTGTTAAAGCTAAGCCTGCTGCCGTTTCACTTAAGGTAACACAAAGCGGCAAGAACTTTACACTTAAGAGAACTGTTAATGGAGTAGTAAACTACACAGCTAAATCAAATTATTAATCTTAATGATAATGATTAAAGCCTATGTCTTTTGACATAGGCTTTTGTTATGCCACAAAAAAATCCCACAGCTTTCGCTGTGGGATAAATATTTGCGTTTATTATCTCTTAATGTCGTCCCATTTAACGCCGTCAATATGGAACAAATCATCAAACTTGTAAACGTTGTGCTCTTCTTTAGTGTGGCTTGGATACCAAACCTGTGCAAAGAACGGATTTGTCTTAGCAATCTCGTCATAGTTCCATGCCTTCTGAGGAATGTAGCACTCAGGGCACCAGTGACCGCCAAGGAGAATAAGAGCAGGTGATGCCTCAAATTCAGCACCGCAAAGGCCGCATTTCCACTTAAGCTTAGTAGCCATATCGCCCTTAGTCATTGTTTCGCTTAAGCATTCACCGCCACGGAACTTAGCTGCAGACTTCATATCCTCGATATCAAGCTCTGACTCCGGCTTTGACTCATCATAGCCGTGGTCAAGCTTAAACTGCTCTGCAGCGCTGTTATCCTTATCAAAGTTGATGATTTCAAAATCTTCCCATTTTGAAGGAAGCTTCTCCCACTCAGCCTTTGAGCCATAGTAAGCGCTCATACGAATCTTAGTGTCATTCTTAACCCAGTCAAGAGTACCGAAGTCAGGAGTAGAAGCAATCTTCTTCATAAACGGCTTTGCGAGAGCTGCAACAGCAGTCTTTGGAAGATATCTTGGTATTTTGAAATAGAATTCAACCTGATTAGCAAGTCTGTCAAAATAATCCTTGATAGGAAGATTCTCACGGAAGTGGAGGAAATCCTCGAGCTTGTCGCCATCAGCATAGAACTGACCGTGGAAATTCTTTGTTGTAAACCAGTTAGGATCAAAGAGCTTTTCAGGACCTGCAAGACCGAGTGTACCAAGAAGTAAGCACTCAAACTCGTAGTTAGAAATTCTGTATTCCTTACCTGAACCGATGTTAAAGAAATGATTCCAGAAATCAGCGCCGAGGTTGCCGGCCTTATCCTCAAGAACAAGGTTGCACATAAGACGGCCTGAATCCTCAACAGTACACCACTCAAGAACACCGTTGATCGGTACGTGGAACATAATCGGGTCCATATTCTTTAAAATATTTGGATAGAGAATACCGGACTGACGCATAACAACCCAGTTTTTGATACCGCTTTCAACGAATGTGCGCTCAGCAACAGTCTTTGAAATTGCATAGTGGTCATAGATTGAAATTTTAATCGGGTCACCGCAACGTCCCCAGTGGATAGGATAGTTACGTCCGCCTGTTTCAGCAACGGTACCTATGTAACAAACCTTAACTGCATCAGGATCCGGCTGAGCAAGTACAGCTTTGCAGATATTCTGAGCAGCACCGATATTTGTTTCTTGTGTCTTATACGGCTTCCAGTCAGCAACAGGGGATACCATACCGCCTACGTGAAGAACGTAGTCTGAGCCTGTTACACCCTCAAGAATTGAATCGTAATCAGTGAGGTCACCCCATACGATTTTAACGTTTGGCTTTGCCATAAGAGGCGCAAGCTTCTCTTCGTTCTTAGGGCCTTTTCTGGCAAGCATCTTGATGTTAATATCACTTGGATGCTTAAGCATTTCCTGAACAGCTGCCCAACCCATATTACCGGTACCGCCGGTAATAAATACGGTTTTCTTAGACATATATTTTTCCTCCTTAAATGTGAAATATTTCACAAATTATATACGCATTAATTATAAACTAAATATAAACAAATTGCAACAGTATTGATAAAAAATATAAAATAATATTTTATTGATTCGTTAATTTTGTTTAAAGTCCCATAAAGGATAATTTACTGTTGACAAGACCTGTTCTTTGTTGTATTATTATGAGGAACTGAATATTGCTTATCAAGAGTGGCTGAGGGACAGGCCCTGTGAAGCCACAGCAACCTGCTTTATGTAAGGTGCTAATACCTGCGTATACCGAGTGATGAGGTTATTTAACACACATATTTCGGTATGTGTGTTTTGCTTTTAGTTGGCAGAAATAATAAAGAATTAGGAGAGGATATTATGTCAAAGTTTTTATTTACAAGCGAATCAGTTACTAAGGGTCATCCTGATAAAATATGCGACCAGATTTCAGATGCAATCTTAGATGAAATGTTAAAACAGGATCCTATGAGCCGTGTTGCGTGTGAGAGCACCTGCAC
>JAFLSA010000106.1 GCA_022511185.1 Eubacterium sp. | reverse complement strand
GTCTTATGAACGCATGCGCATATGCGGCAATTGTTTTCGATTATCAAATCCTATTAAAAGTTATTAATGCTTTACTGCCTCTTGTTGATTTTAAAGAAGCTATAGAGGAAATTAAGGCAGCAAGCAGTATTTCCGCCATTTATTACAACTACGCAATATATGATTTTTTATTTGCCGCTCTCTTATTACTGTGCATTATCATCATCTTTATCCACGGTATTACTGCAGCCTTTTGCTCGTATGAGTTCAAGTCCTTTGAAAAAGGCAAAGGGAATATGACAATCATCAACAGATTTGACAGTTACAGAAAATTTATAATTCCTGTAAGCGTGATTTTTTCCGTAATATGCGTTGTTGATTCAGTTTTAGTTTTAAAAATGTTTATATAATCCGGAGAATGATATGACTATAATTACATTAATATTTTTTATCATTTTACATTTTGAAAACAGCTCTTTCGTTATCCCTGTGTCAATGATAATCTGCCATATTGCACTTGCCGTTGTTATACATATTCTGCTTGCTGTCGGAGTTTATTATGATGCAAAAAGCAAACAGCTTGAAGAATACAAGAGCTATGCAATCCTTCCAGCCTGCTTTGACGTACTCGGTCTTTTGGTATATCTGTTTTTTACAAGAGGTATCAAGAGAAACGGCGATAAAAAGAAGGCAGCTTTTTTGATTATTTCAGGAATTATTATTTTTTTAATTAATATTCTGATGTTTTCATTTATAAGCTTCCCTGCGTCAGAATCATTGGACAGAAATTATTACAAGTATCTGATTACTTCTTATAAAAATGAAAACGGCGAGAATGTTTTGTATGACAAAATGGGCAACGAATACACCTTGAATAAAGCAAGAGATCTTGCGCTTTATGATAAAGACGGCAATTCATATTCTGTACTTCAGCTTTCTCATATAGATGACGGAATGGAATACCACGTAATTGATAAGGACGGGTATCTTGAAGTTTTCGATAATCTCGGTTTGTATTACAATGAACGCTATGAGTTCAGAATTATGTATGACGAAAAAGGCAACCTTTACTATGATGCTGACAACTGTTATTGGGACGAAAACGGGAAACTGCTTTTCTCACCAAAAATAATCGGTAAATACACATATGAAATAGTAATGGAAAGAACGAAGAAAGAAAACATAAACTTCAAGTTCTGCTTCAGAAATGAAGAGGGTATCTACGTTTTCTATGACAAAATGGGTAAGGAATACTCAACCTTCGATTATGATTTCTTTGATGCGTATGGCAGAGACGGCACTGTTTACCACCCTTACTATGATGAAAAAGAATATAATTATAGGTTTAAAACAGATAAAAGCAACAAAGCCGTTGACGGAGTAATTGACAAGGACGGATATTTTGTTCCTACAGAAAGTGACTTTGACTTTACACCGTATAACCCTGATAATTCATTATTTGACACTGATTATTTCATCTGGTATGACAGCAAGGGAAATATCTATTATGACTATTTTGAATGTCATTGGGATAAGGACGGCACGCTTTTAATTGACGATGAGCTTGCAAAGGTAACGTACGAAGACGTCGTAAAGGCTTGGTGAAATTATGAATACTGAGGAATACATTGAAAACGTTTTAAAGCACATACAAAATAAGTCTTTTGTTGCAACTATCAAACAGGAGCTTGAGGGACATATTGACGACAGAGTATTTTATTATGAAGAAATAGGATACGATAAGGACACGGCGAAGCAAAAGGCAATGGAGCATATGGGTGACGCTGACAAGGTCGGCGAGCAGATGAACATACTCCACGATTACAAAAAGCACAAAAAGATTTGCATTACAGGTCTTGTGCTGTTCACATTAAAAGCTTTTCCTATCAAATATGCAATTGGTGTAAACGCTATTATGGTGCTGTTTAGTTTATATTCATATGATGATCAATTTGCCTTATCCTGTATCGGTTCCTGTATATTTATCTTAATTGCGTTTATTGTCTATAAATATGCTTTAGCTTCAAGAAACAGAGTAGTTTTATTTTTGCAAGGCTTAGTAAGTATGTATATTTCATTTTACTATGGTGTAAGCGGTGCAACATCATTAAACGGTGTGGACTTTACTGCTATGGAAGCTGAGGTTAAAGACATTACAAGGCTTTTATATTTATATCCAAGGTTATTTACGCTCATTGTCAGTATCAGCTTTTTTGTTTACAGCATAATATGTCTCACCTGCTCAGGTGAAATCACGGCACTAATTAAAGGCAGACCTAATATTGCAATCCTCAGAAGATATGATACATATGAACGATTTTGGCTTATCTTTTTAATAATCAGTATTTTACTGACAATTGCATTTACCGTATTATATTTTAATTATTCCTGACAGATATAAGGAGAAGTTATGTACATAATATTTATTATTTTCATAATGACTTTTTTCACACTTGCCGATTCAGCGTCATACAGCGTTCCGGCATTATATTTTATAGCTTGGACGCTTATAATGGCCGCCGGAATCCTTCATTTAATACTGCTGGCTTGTGCCGTCTATTCTGACGCAAAAGAAAAAAAGCTCAGTTCAAAACGGATGTGGACAATTTTAACGTTTTTGCTTGACATACCTGCTGCTGTCATTTATGCAATATTCACCTTTAAATCGGCTAAAAATACGAATAAAAAAACGAATATAAAAAATATCGTTTTAGGTGTATTATCCGTATTGCTTCTGCTTACGTTTACTTTTGGTATTCAACGTGCAGATGCGCATTTCAGCAAATATTATATAGGACATTTTGATGACAGTTTTGTTACCTTCAAGAATGAGAATGACGAAGACGTTATTTATGACAAAACGGGAATTGCCTATACACGAAGTGAAGCCGAGAATATGACGTATTATGACAGAGACGACAATTCTTACAGGGCAAATTTCTACGATGATGACTTGGACTGTATTGACGGTTACAAATGCGTTGAGGACGGCAAAGAATATCTGTATGAAGATTATGAGATTCTAATTGACAGGAACGGCTATATCGTTATCCTACCTGATGACAGTGTTATTAATTACTGTAATATGGGCGTCTGCTATGACGATGAAAAAAATATTTATTACTTTATCAACGACTGCTACTGGACACCTGACGGTAAATTGAAATTTAAATACGATTATTACGACTACGAAAACATAACCTACGAGCAAATTCTGAATTTTAATGAGAATGAGAAAAAAGAGGAGGCTGTTTCAACGGTTGTAAGATTTTTTTCAAACATTAATGATTCAGATTGGGACTTAATGGAATATTGCTGTGATTCCGATTTTATCGAAAAACACCTTGTTGATAAGCGCTTTTTAGGTTTTAAATCGGCTGAAATTTTAAAAACTGTTGACGAAGGATATATCGGCAGTGATGAAAACAAATATTTTGTTACTGTAGAGATTAAAGGCAAACCCGGCAATATAACCGCAACATTAACGTTTACTTTAGATTACATAACTGATGATAATGGATTTGATAATTGGTATATAACGGATGTAAAAGCCGAAGATAAGGAATAAAAGGACATAAGAAAAACGCAATGGGCTGACCATTGCGTTTTTGATTATTTATTTAGTTTTATGCGCTTTGATTATCCTCATTTGCATTTGCTCTCTTTGCAACAAGCTCACTGAGGATTCTCGCGTGTTCCTTGTCACTTAATGCGTACTTAAGTGTCGGGAGTGCAGAAATCAGCATACCGATTGCAGGAGGAATTGAGATAAGGAAGAACATTACAGCCGCAAATTTACCGTCATTATATTCGATAAACGTTTTTTGTCCTGTAGCAAGAGCAGCCTGCATTTCCTCAATAGCAGTATCTGAGAAATTAACCATACCATAAGCTATTGCCTGTACAATTGCAGCAATACCGCCTGAAAGCTTAGTAATGAATGACTGACCCGAGAAGAATACGCCGTCAGGTCTGATACCGTTATGGTACTCCTCATAGTCAACACAGTCGGCAATCATAACAGACTGCATTACGTTAATACCGCCCATACCTGCACTTGCAAGCATAAGCATAACACCTGTAACAATAATCCAGCCGAGAGGTGTAACATCTCCGCCAGCTATTTTATAGAACACAAACAATAATGCAAACGGAACGGCGCCGCCGATTGAGAAAAAGTTATAAAGTGTTTTGTTCTCAAATTTCTTTGTAAGCATAGGAGTAATTCCCATTGCAACAAACTGGCCGATGAAAATTCCTGCGGCAATGATGCCGATATTAATAAGCATACCAACATTGAGACTGCTGCTACCATCGACATCCACACTGACGATATTCATAATATCGCCGTTAGCAAAATAATATGTAACAAAAGGCATTGCAATAAGCATAAGAAGCTGGATAGGAGAACGGAGAATACCTGAAACAAGAATTTGTCTGAAAGGCTTGCACTGCCACATAATCTTGAAATTCTCTTTAAATGTATATTTCTTTTCGTTAACCTGTACTCTTTCTCTTGTGCTGATACCTGCAAACTCAAAAAGAATTGTGCTTATTACAGTAAAAATAACAACTGCAACAATAAAGCCCTTTTGATTGCCTGCATTATAAGCCTGTACGTCCTTAACAGGATCAAGCCCCTTGGTAAAAATTCCGCCTAATACCTGTCCAATCTGAACAATAAGAACACCGATACCGCCAACACCTGCTGCAATACGTGCAAGACCGAGTATCTTTGAACGGTCGCTTTCAACCTCTGTCATAAGTGAGGTAATACCCCAAAGAGGAATATCGCAAACAGTGAACAGCATACCCCAGATAATATAAGAAACTGCTGCCCATCCGATAATAACACCACGTTGAAGTGAGGTTGTGGCTTCAGTATAAATTCCGTTAACAAAGCAAAGTATCGTCATTGCACCGATAATTGCAGGGAAAATAATAAGATAAGGTCTGCACTTACCCCACTTGGTTCTTGTTCTGTCAACAATTGTACCCATCATAGGGTCATTAACTGCATCCCATACCCTTGCTACAGCTACAATTACACCGATAGCCGCTACAGGAATTTTTAAATAAAACTGCAGATAGGTACTGACAAGTCCTGTTGCAATAATATTGTAAATAAGGTTTTGTCCGAGCATACCCGTAAGATATCCTCTCAGCTCCCTACCCGAATATGTACGTGATTTTTCTCCCATTAAATTCTCTCCTTACATAACTTATTCAACTATATTATAATAACAATTTTTCACTAAAATTACAAGAGCAAATATGAATTTTTTATCAAAATTGCATATACAATACATTTATTTAAGGAAAGTTCAGTGGGATTATAGTATAGAAGATTGATAATATTGATTACTTATAATTGATTAAATTCAGGAAATACTTTTACTGAGGTGATAGTGTGAATAATCCTGAATTACCGCTCAGCTTTGTTATGAATCTGGCACAGAATGAACCTGCAATGAAACGCTTTCAG
>JAFLSA010000105.1 GCA_022511185.1 Eubacterium sp. | reverse complement strand
ATCTTATAGCAGGAATCAATATACCACTGCTCAACGCCGACTGTCTTCATTGCTTCTTCATATGGCGGCAGTTCTTTTGGCGCCTTACCCTTACGGGTATATTCCATAATGTTAAAGCAGTCTATTTTTGAGAGTGGTGATTCCTTGCCCGTCTCTCTTTCATAATTCTCAGCCTTGTGAATGAGATAGGTCATAATATCGTCACGGCAGCCGATAACCTCGGAAATTGTACAAATTCCGTTTTGTATAAGCTCCTGTGCATTGCCGAGCCATACGTCAGTACCGTGAGACAAGCCTGAAATCTGCAAGAGGTCAGCAAACGTTTTCGGCTTAGCTTCCTCAAGCATACCTATAACAAATGAAGTACCCATTTCAGGAATTGCAAGTGTACCAATATTGCAGTCAATATCCTGTGGGGATACGCCGATAGGCTCGGTAGATGTAATGAGCTGATAAAGCTTCGGGTCGGACAAATCAACGTCCATTACGGGAATACCTGTTGAATCCTCAAGGTATTTATAAAGCGTTGGATTATCGTGCCCAAGCTCATCAAGCTTTAAAAGTGTATCGTGGAGTGAGTTTTTAAAGTCAAAGTGAGTTGTGTATGTATCCTTAGACTCATCGTTTGACGGATACTGAATAGGTGTGAAATCCTCAATAGTATACTTATCCGGCACAACAACCATACCGCCCGGATGCTGACCTGTAGTACGCTTAATACCTGTACAGCCTGCGGTCAAGCGGTCAATCTCAGCGCTGGAGGTAGAGGCAGTAAGCTCACGTTCGTCAAGATATTTCTTAACGAAGCCAAATGCAGTTTTTTCTGCAACGGTTGCCATTGTACCCGCCTTGAACACATATTCCTTACCGAAAAGCTCCTCAGTATATTTGTGCGAGCGTGACTGATATTCGCCCGAAAAATTAAGGTCGATATCAGGCTCCTTATCGCCGTCAAAGCCAAGGAAGGTTTCAAATGGAATTTCGTGTCCGTCACGCTTCATAGGGATATTGCAGTTCGGGCAATTTTTCGGTGGAAGGTCAAAGCCTGAGCCAACCTCGCCGTGAGTGAAAAACTCACTGTGCTTACATTTTTTACAGTAATAATGAGGTGCAAGCGGATTTACCTCAGATATACCGCCCATATGAGCAGCAAAGGAGGAACCTACTGAGCCTCTTGAGCCAACAAGGTAGCCGTTACGCTCGCTCTCCTCAACAAGACGCTTTGCGATAACGTAAAGCACGCCGAAGCCGTGACCGATGATTGAATCAAGCTCACGCTGAAGCCTGTCTGCAACGTATTCAGGTACGGGGTCTCCGTAAAGCTCTTTTGCCCTTGTCCAGCATTTTTCCGTGAGCTCCTCGTTTGCTCCGTCAATATGCGGCTGGAAGGTTCCCGGTGGGATAGGCGGAATGTTATCCGAAATCATATCGGCAATCTTATTTGGATTGTCAACAACAAATTCCTTTGCCCTGTCGCCTGCCCAGGCAAAATCCTCAAGCATTTCATTAGTTGTCTTGAAGTAAAGCGGTGCTTGGTTATCTGCATCATCAAAGCCCTTTGACGCCATAATGATTGATCTGAAAAGTGCATCCTTTTCATCAAGGAAATGAACGTCACCTGTGGCAACAACAAGTTTGCCGAGCTTATCTGCAAGGGCAATAATTTTCTTATTGATTTTGATTAAGTCCTCTTGGCTCTGGATATTTTCGTGAATATCCCTTGAGGATCTGATCATAAATGCGTTGTTGCCGTTTGGCTGAATTTCAAGATAATCATAGAAGGAGGCAATTCTTTCAACCTCCTCCTCAGGAAGACCATTTAAGATTGCCTGATAAAGCTCGCCCTGCTCGCAGGCAGAGCCTATGATAAGTCCGTCACGCTTTTTTGCAAGCAGGCTTTTTGGAATTAACGGACGTGATTTAAAGGTCTTTATATTGGAATGGCTTATAAGCTCGTACAGATTTTTTCTGCCGTATTTGCGCTCCTCTTTCGGAATCGACTCATCAAGTGAGGTATCCTCCTTGACAAGCAGAATAATATGGTGGCGTTTAAACTGCTTTAGCTTCAAGTCCATAAAGTTGGGATATTTTTCGTCATCAACGAGATATCCCTCCATACCGAGAATGAGCTTGATTTTTCCTTTAGCGAGCTTATACGCCTCAGGAAGTGCCTGCACTACACCGTGGTCTGTTACGGCAATCGCTTTGTGTCCCCACTTGATTGCACGGTTTATCAGTGCCTTGGGTGAAGAGATACCGTCCATTTCAGAAAGAGAAGTATGGAGATGAAGCTCAACTCTTTTTTCTTCTGCATCATCTGTCTTTTCAATTTTACTTACGCTTGAAATCGAAGACGGACGCAAAACGTACTCATTTGTATAGGTATCAAACTGATATGAACCGCTGATAACAACTGTGCCGCAATCATTAAGCTTTTGAATGAGCGGGTCAATCTTCTGCTTGTCCTCAAACATTTTAACTGTAACAGAAGATGTGTAATCTGTAATGTCAAAGTTGAAAATACAGCTTGAGCCGCGCTTAGTATCCCTTGACTCTGTTTTGGTTACGTCACCCCAAACGGTGACATATCCGTCATCAGACTGTACATCCTTGATAGGCTTTGGCATTTCATTTACAGTTTTGCCGAAAATGTTTTTAAGCGTATCCTTGTAAAGTGGCAAGTCGCCCCACGGCTCGTGAACAACGTTCTTTTCTGCTTCTTCTTTTCTGCGTTCTTCTTCCTTCTGCTTTTCGGCAACGGCTTCCTTTACTGCCTTTTCAATGTCAAACTCCTGCACCTCTAAAAAGCTGATGTCATAATCAACGTTAAAGAGATTGTAAAGAATTTTAGAAATTGCAGTATCAACCTTCTGCGCTTCTAAAACGTCCTTACCGCCTTTTTTCAGGAATACGGTGAGCACATTGTCCTCAAGCTCAGCCTCTGCGCCGTCAAAAAAGCCATTGGCTGCCTGAGTTTCTCTTTTCACATATTCAAGTATGCTTTCAATATTTTTAAGAGAAAATTCTGCCGTTGGAAATTTTGGATCAATAACTGCTTTGCGAACATCAAAGGCTTTTTCAATAGCCTTTTCAGCTTTTTCTATATGCGAATAGCTTAAAAAGCTGTCAAGAAAAAGTCCTATTTTAAGCGTTCTGTTTTCCCTCGATACAGTAAATGAGGATATTTCACCGTTTCCGATAACGGAAATTATTTCGCTGTCTATGTAATCTGAAAAATAATTTGAAAATCTATTCATCACAATTTCTCAATTTCTTTCATTAATTCTTCAAGTAAATCTTTTTCGTCAACCTTTCTGAGTATTTCGCCCTTTTTGAAGATAAGACCGTTGCCGTCTCCTCCGGCAATGCCGATGTCGGCTTCCTTAGCCTCACCGGGTCCGTTGACTACACAGCCCATAACTGCAACCTTGATTGGCTTTTTGCAGTCCCTGAGTCTATCTTCAACCTGCTTTGCGAGTGATACAAGGTCAATTTTAGTTCTGCCGCAGGTGGGGCAGGATATGAGATACGGACTGTCATTTTTAAGTCCGACTGCCTTTAAAATATCAAAGGCGGCAAACACCTCTTTAACAGGTGCATCTGTCAGGCTGACACGAATCGTATCGCCTATTCCGTGTGCGAGCAGTGAACCGATACCGACAGATGATTTGATAATGCCCATACGCTCTGTGCCTGCTTCAGTCACACCGAGATGAAGCGGATATTCGCACTGCTCAGCCGCAAGCTCATAAGCACTTATCATAGTATTTACGTTTGATGATTTGATTGAAATAACGATATCGTCAAAATCGAATTTTTCAAGTAGTCTTGCATGGTAAAGAGCTGACTCGACCATAGCCTGCGGAGTCGGTGAGCCGTATTTTGCAAGGATTTCCTTTTCAAGCGAGCCTGAGTTAACGCCGATTCTGATTGGAATATTCTTAGCCTTGCAGGCATCGGCAACTGCTTTAACCCTTGAATCGTCACCGATGTTGCCCGGATTTATACGAATTTTGTCGATTCCCCTGTCAACCGCACCGAGTGCAAGGCGGTAGTCAAAATGAATATCTGCGACAAGCGGAACGTCAACTGCATTTTTAATCGGCTCTACAAGGTCAAGCGCCTGTTCATTCGGAATAGCAAAGCGGATAACCTGACAGCCTGCTGCTGCAAGCTCCTTTGCCTGAGAAACCGAGCCTTCAATGTCCGATGCAGGAATATTGAGCATACTTTGTACAAGTATCTCGCTGTCACCGCCGATATAGGTATTGGCGAGTTTTATTTTCTTGCTTTTTCTTCTTTCCATATTTTCACCTGTTAAAGATATTAAAACAACTTTGTTATATCGCTGAAGGTCACAACACACATAAGTCCAAGCAGTAAAATAAGTCCTACAGCATTAATAATATATTCAGCCTTTGCAGGAAGCTTCTTTCGTGTGATTCCCTCGCCTATCAGCACAAACAGTCTCCAGCCGTCAAGTGCAGGTATGGGGAACAAATTAAATAGTCCGACGTTGATTGTCAGGAGTGCCATAATCCTGAGCATTGAAAATGCCGAAACCTTAACGGCACTTGACACGACAGAAACGGCACCGACAGGTCCGCTTAAATCAGACAGTCCGTACCTGCCGACAAGCAAATCGTGAACAGAAAGGAAAACCATTCGCGCATATGAAACAGTCTCCTTAAACGTCTGGACTATCACACCACCAAAGGTTTTTTCAACGCCCTTGAGCCAGAAATCCATTTTGATATACTGCGTGCCCTCGTATTCATCCATATCAAATTCGACCTGCAAAGAAATGTCCTTGCCGTCACGGCTAACGACCATATCAATCGTATTGTCGGCACTTCTTGAAAGTCCTGTCTGCACGTCGTTTGTTGTGTAAACACGCATACCGTCAATACTCTTAATAACATCACCGACCTGAAGTCCGCTCTGTACAGAAACGGCGGTATCATCAAATTTTGCTACCTGTGTTGTGCCTATGAGATTCTGCGAGCATACGATAATCAGAACAATTACAAAACCTAAAATAAGGTTCATAACTGCTCCGGCAACTACTACAAAAATCCTCTGGCATACCTTTTTATTTACAAAAGCATTTTCGTCATCACTCTCTGTGTCCTCGCCCTCCATTGCGCAATAACCGCCGAACAAAATAAGTCGCAGACTGTACTTTGTATCCTTGCGCTTAAACTGAAAAAGCTTAGGTCCCATACCGATAGAAAATTCATTGACCTTAATTTTCATCAGTCTTGCGGCAACAAAATGTCCGCTCTCGTGAATTATGATGATAAGCTCAAAAAACAGGATTGCAATTAATATCGGATAAACCGTATTCCAAATAGAACTGATACTCACTTAACCGCCTCAATAACATACTCACGGGCTTTTCTGTCAGTTTCAAGAACGTCCGCAAGAGTAAAATCTTTTTTGTCTGAGGCATTCAGCATTGCCTCGTTATTAAGATATGCAATATCGGTAAATTTAATTTTACCGTTTAAGAAAAGTTTTACGCTTTCCTCATTTGCGCCGTTTGCAGCCGCAGGATGAAG
>JAFLSA010000104.1 GCA_022511185.1 Eubacterium sp. | reverse complement strand
GATAATGACTGCATCGCTGCAGGTAAGCTTGTTGTATTTTGCAATGCGCCTGAGGATAATCCGTTTATGGCAGGTGCATTCCACGGTGTGTCCGAGCCTGACTGCGTAATCAACGTCGGCGTATCGGGACCTGGTGTTGTAAGAAGTGCCGTTTCAAAGCACCCTGAATATTCTATTAATGAAATTGCAGAGCTTATTAAAAAGACTGCATTTAAGGTTACGAGAATGGGTCAGCTTGTAGGCGTTGAGGCATCAAGAAGGCTTGACGTACCATTCGGAATCGTTGACCTTTCACTTGCTCCGACTCCGGCTGTCGGTGACTCTGTTGCACATATTCTTGAAGAAATCGGCTTAGAACAATGCGGTGCCGCGGGTACTACGGCTTGCCTTGCAATGCTAAATGATGCAGTTAAAAAGGGCGGCGTTATGGCATCGTCAAGTGTTGGCGGACTTTCAGGTGCTTTCATTCCTGTTTCTGAAGATGCAGGTATGATTAATGCGGCAAAATCAGGCTCACTTACCCTTGAAAAGCTTGAGGCTATGACCGCAGTATGCTCAGTCGGTCTTGATATGATTGTAATCCCGGGTGACACAACGCCTGAGGTTATAAGCGGTATAATCGCTGACGAGGCGGCAATCGGTATGGTAAACGGCAAAACAACTGCAGTAAGAGTTATTCCTGCAATCGGCAAGGATATCGGTGACGAGCTTGAATTCGGCGGACTTTTGGGTAGCGGACCCGTTATGAGGGTGAACACAAAATCCCCTGCACAGTTCATTAATCGCGGAGGAAAAATCCCTGCACCGCTCCATAGCCTTAAAAACTAAAATAGAGATATGTACTGCACGGTATATTCACCGTGCAGTTTTTTTGCATACAAAAAGACCTTTGCATTTAAGCAAAGGTCTTTCAATCAGTTAATTATTATTCACCGAAAAGATAATTTGTGTTGTTAAAGGTGAGTGGTGTATACTTGCCGTCGTGACAATAGTAAGCAGCTGAGAGCTTAACTGAAACAGCATATGTCTTACCGCCGCAAGTGAACATATAGCAATCAGCGCCGTTAATCGTTTCAATTCTATTATTATATGAAATTGAACTGCTTGACGGGTCACTGCTATAGCCGAGATCAGGCCAGTTATCACTGAGAACCTGCTTTAAGTAAAGCTTTGCATCTGCCATACTGTAATCAGGTGTTGTTGTGATCTCATGTGGATTTGAATAAGATTCATACACTTGAGCAACTTTTGTTGTTTCCTCTGTAACGGGCTCACCTTTGAAAGGATTATAATCAAAACCGAGGAACATAATGAGGAAATAGATAAGGAACCAAATAAGAAGAATAAGGATAATCATTAAAATGATTTTTCCTGCCTTTTTATTGTTAGCTGCTGCGGTTGCTACAAACTCCTCTTCTGTAGGAATTGCAATAGGAACAAATGGCTTGCCCTTCTTAGCAGCCTTCTTTTCTGCTGCAGCATTCTTCTTTTCAAGCTTCTTTACATATTTAGCATAAGCAGCTACTGCAGCCTTTTCAGCCTTGGCTTCGCTCTTGCTCTTAAAGTCATCAATAGCAGGAATGGCAATAGGAGTATAGTCCTTGCCTCCCTTAGCAGCTTCAGCCTTCAGCTTCTCGTTCTTCTTCTCAGTATCCTTTACGAATTTCTGATAATCTTTCTCATGCTGCTTGTCTGCCTTTGCTTTAGCTTTTGCAGCGGCAGCCTGTGCTTTCGCATTCTTCTTTTCTAACTTAGCTTCTTTTTTAGCAAGCTTTGTTGCATTCTTCTCTTCTTTACTCAAGGCATTAACCCCCTTATAAGTCTGCCTATAGTATAACATCTTAAATATAAAATTTCAATAAAAATTTTTTCATAATCCGACGTATTTTGTGAACAATTTGTAAACATTGCAACAATATAGTGTGTATAGGGATGATTTTTTTGGAATTTTATATTAACAAAGTATTATTTTATTAACTTTTTAACCTCATCAATCGACATATTATTTTCACGAGCAAGCATACTCAGATCATCATATTCGTACTTGGTTTTAGTTACGCCGTAGCCTGATGACACCTTTGAGCGAACAACACCAAAGGGCGTGTTTACCTCTTCAATTTTTCTGTTAAGTATATAGCGTGCGCATATATGCTCTCTTATACCAATTGTGGACGTATGCTTAAATATAAGTTTAATTATATCATTTTTATTTTCTTTTTTACACATAACTGTAAGGATAGTTCCAAGGCGTGATTTTTTCATACAGGCTGACCCGGTATAAACGTCAACTGCACCTGCATCTAAAAGTATCTCGCAGGCAAAGGCAATCTCCTCTGCTGTCATATCATCAATGTTGCATATAAGCTCAACAATTTCGTCATTGGCATTTTCATTAATTTCGCCTAAAAATGTTCTGACGCAGTTTGCTTGTTCAAACTCCTTACTGCCGATACCGTAACCAAGTTTACTCACGGTCATCTGAGGCATATCAGTAAAATCATTGCAGAATGCTTTGAGTATTGCTGCTCCCGTCGGCGTGCAAAGCTCACCGTTGATATTGCTTTTATAATAAGGTATGCCTATCAAAATTTCAGCCGTGGCAGGTGCTGGAACAGGAAGTATTCCGTGCGCACATTTTACTGAACCGCTACCCACGTTAATTGGTGAAGCTATGATTTTATCAACATTCAGTTTATCAAAAAGAAAGCTGCAAATAACAATATCAGCTACCGCATCAAGCATTCCAAGCTCGTGAAAATGCACCATTGAAGCATCTGCATTATGTACCTTGCCCTCAGCCTGTGCAACGATCTGATAGACGGCTTTTGCCTTTTCTTTAATTTCATTTTTTACATTGAGGCTGTCAATAATAGTATTTACATCAGCTAAATTCCTATGGTGATGATGGTGTGAATGATGAGTATGTCCCTCTTCCTCGCCGTCAATGACTACTCTTGCCCTTGTTGCGCTTATGCCACAGGTGACGGCATTCTCAAAGCTGATATCAGTCATCGGCAGACCGAGCGAGTTAATTTCAGCGAGAACAGATTCCTTATTGTCAATAAGCTCCCATAAGGCAGACATAAGCATATCGCCTGCTATGCCCATATTACATTCAATAAATAAAGTTTTCATATATTCCTCTATGTAATAAATTATATTTTATTAATCATATTTGCAAGATAGCCTGCGCCAAAGCCGTTATCAATATTGACAACACTCACTCCGCTTGCACAGGAATTAAGCATAGACAAAAGTGCGGAAAGTCCGCTGAAGTTTGCACCGTAGCCTACAGAAGTTGGTACGGCAATTACAGGGCAGTCAACCATACCGCCGACAACGCTTGCGAGTGCGCCCTCCATTCCTGCAACTGCAACAATGACCCTTGCGGTAACAAGCTCGTCAATACTGTTCATCAGTCTGTGAACACCTGAAACGCCAACGTCATATAGTCTCATAACGTTGCTGCCGTAAAATTCAGCAGTGAGGGCAGCTTCCTCAGCAACAGGAATATCACTCGTACCTCCTGTGGCAATAACGATTTTACCGACGCCGTTATCGGTTGTTATCTTTTCACCTGCTATTCCTATTTTTGACAGCTGATCATAAAAAAGCGGAATTTCTTTTGACACGTATTCATATGCGCTTTGACTCATTCTTGTTATTAAAACAGACTTTTCACCGTTATCGAGCATTGCTTTTGCAATATGAAGTATCTGCTCATCCGTCTTGCCTGCGCCGTAAATCACCTCAGCAGCGCCCTGACGCACTCCCCTGTGATGATCAACCTTTGCAAATCCTAAGTCCTCAAAAGGCTCAGTTTTTATTTTGACAGCAGCTTCTTCACTGGAGATTGTACCGTCTGCAACACCTTGAAGAATTGACTGTAACTCAGTTTTATCCATCAAACATCTTTCCTTTTATATTCATAATAACACTATAACAAAATGCAAGAAAAAAATAAAGAGAAAAATATATAAAAAACTGCTGTTTATCACAGCAGTCAGTCAATTACTATTTTTAAGACACTCTTTTGCCGCAAGCTCTCCGGATATAACAGCACCCTCCATTGTAGCAAACGAAGGGGTCAGAGTGTAATCTCCTGCCAAGGTCAGCCCTTGAATACCTGTATTCTGAGTAGGTCTCAGCTTTTGATTGCCCTTATCGAGCGAATAGAACTCGTCCTTTTCTGCAACCTTTCTGTAGTTTAAAATATTTTCTTTATCTAAATGGACACCGAGAGAGTCCATTTCATTTATCACTGTTTCTAAAATTTCCTCTGCATCTTTGTTCGCATAGTCTTTTGCATTTCCCAAAATCACCGATAATCTGCCGTTTTTATTTCTAAAGGTAGTGCGTGACTGCTCAGCAAAGCTGACCATATCTGTCCCTGGGCCAAATGTGGTAATATCCTTTTCAAGTGCAGGCTTCGTCATTTCAAGCTGTAGGGTGCAGGCGGACATAGTGGGAAGTTCAAAGAGCTTTCTCAAATTGATGTTTTTTTTCAGCAGTGCGAGAATGCTTTTTGCACTCGGCAGAGTTGTGGCAATTACCGTTTGATTAGAAAAATATTCGTTGCCATTTTTACTTTTTACTCCGACTACGGCATCATTTTCAATAATAACTTCCTCCACTGCTTCTCCAAAAACAAACTCACCGCCGAGTGAACGTATCTTGTCAACAATCGGATTGCACATTATATCAGTCATTCCGCCGAGAAATGCACCAATGCGCATTTTATAAAACTTACCTATTGCGGGCGCAAAGAGACCGAAAAAAGCGTATGCCGAATAATTTTCGGGTGGCATAAAAAATATTCCGCTGCTCAGTGGTTCAAGAATTAATCTCTTGCCCTTTTCTGTAACATTATGAAGATTAGCATATTCAGCGACAGTATAATTATCGAGATTATCAGTAAAAATATAGCTTGAAAATCCTGAAACAAAAAATGGTATCAACGATAGCTTATCTTGAATGGTCAATATATCGTTATTGCCGAGAACACCTCGCACAGTCTTTATCGGGCCGAACAGCGGAGCCAAACCAAGTACAAGCTTTTTATTTTTGTTTTTTATAAGGATATCAACCTTTTCCTCCCAAGTGACAATATCCCCTATTTTAACACCGCATTTTTTAAGGAGTCTCGGGAGTGCTGAGTAATATCCTATATATCTGTGCAGACCTGACTCAACCTGCATACCGTTATCGTCAAATGAAGATGTTCTTCCGCCGGCATAGCTTTGAGCTTCAATTACTAAAACCTTCTTGCCCTTTTCGCTCAGCTCATAAGCACAGGATAATCCCGCAAGACCTGCACCGACTACTATAACATCATATTTATTGCTATTATCCATAACCTCACCTATCATTGTTAATTTAAGATTAGGTTGTCCGTTTTCAGTAAAAGTATTTAATTAAAACTTTAATCTTTTTAAATAAAAGACTTGCAATTTGGTATATAAGTTGGTATAATATCAACTGTTGTTTGAACTAAACAGCCAAAATTCAAGATATTTAGGGGTATAGCTCAGTTGGTAGAGCAGCGGTCTCCAAAACCGCGTGCCGAGGGT
>JAFLSA010000103.1 GCA_022511185.1 Eubacterium sp. | reverse complement strand
GTCTGCCGACAACGATATAATCCGAGCCGATTTCCTTTGCCTTTGCAGGAGTTGTGACACGAACCTGATCGCCGACATCTCCGTCAGCAAATCGAACACCCGGTGCAACTGTCATAAATGCTTTTCCGCAGCTATCCTTAACCATACCTGCCTCAAGCGGTGAGCAGACAACGCCATCGAGTCCTGCCTCTTTTGCATTGTTTGCATATTTAACGATTGTGTCATTGATTGAAGCATTGATGAGAAGCTCATTCTGCATTCTCTCCTCACTCGTTGAGGTGAGCTGAGTAACTGCTATAAGAATCGGGCGTGTGCCGTCCTCGCGAGTAAGGCCCTCTAAAGCCGCTTTCATCATATCTATTGTGCCTGCTGCGTGCAGGTTAGTCATATCAACGTCGAGCTTTGAGAGAACTGCCATTGATTTTTTAACCGTATTCGGAATATCGTGCAATTTCAAATCAAGGAAAATCTTGTGTCCCCTTTTCTTGATTTCTTTTACAATTGACGGACCTTCTGCATAGTAAAGCTCCATACCAATTTTTACAAATGGCTTTTCCTCAGTAAACTTATCGAGAAAATCGAAGGTAGCCTGTGCTGACGAAAAGTCACAGGCAATGATTACATCCTTACCCATTAATCAATCACTCCTATTATATCACTTATTTTATCTATACCGAGCCTCTCACACTCACGTGGAAGAGCCTCAATTATATTCTTACAGGCATACGGGTCAACAAGATTTGCCGCACCGACCTGAACGGCAGTTGCGCCTGCCATCATCATTTCAATAACATTCTCGGCTGTTGACACACCACCGCAGCCCATAACAGGAATATTGCAGGCTTTTGAAACCTGATAAACCATTCTTACTGCCACAGGGAAAACGGCATCACCGCTGAAGCCGCCCATTTTATTTGCAATAACAGGCTGGCGTCTTTTGACGTCAATACGCATACCGAGAAGCGTGTTGATAAGGCAGATACCGTCTGCGCCTGCTTCCTCGCAAGCCTTCGCGATTGACACGATATCTGTAACGTTCGGTGAGAGCTTGATAAACACAGGCTTTGTTGTGACAGCCTTAACTGCCCTTGTAACCTCAGCCGCACACTCGGGAGAAGTGCCGAAGCTCATACCGCCACCGTGAACGTTCGGACAGGATACGTTCACCTCTAAAATGCCGACCTGCTCTTCCTTATCTAAAAGCTCACAGGTATACGCATAATCCTCAACCGAAAAGCCTGAAACATTTGCGATAACAGGCTTATGAAAATAGCTTTTCAACTCAGGGAGCTCGTGCTCGATAACGTGGTGAACACCTGGGTTCTGAAGTCCTACTGCATTTATCATACCTGAAGTACATTCTGCAATTCTCGGTGTGGGATTGCCAAAGCGAGCCTCTTTAGTCGTGCCCTTGAATGAGAAGGAGCCGAGAATATTTATATCATAAAAGTCCTTAAATTCCTTGCCGAAGCCAAAGGTGCCTGATGCCGGGACAACAGGATTAGTCATCTGCATTCCTGCAAGATTTACGGATAAATCTACCATATAATCTCCTCCCTTTCAAGCACAAGACCGTCCTTGCAAATTCGCTTACTGCCGTACTTTGTCTTGCAGGAGCAACCCATACAAGCGCCAAAGCCGCAACCCATTCTCTCCTCAAACGAATACTGACCTGAGGTTGTTACCTTATTCTCAATTGCTCTGAACATAGGCATAGGACCGCAGGTATAGAAATAATCGTAATCTTCGTCAAAGGCATCTGTTACAAAGCCTTTTATACCGTAAGAGCCGTCAACAGTCGTGACCCTTACATCACAGCCGATTGACTTGAATTCTTCCTCAAAAAAGATTTCCTCTTTCGTGTTAAAGCCTAAAATAACTGTAGGCTTCTGCCCTGCTTCAATGAGCTTTTTTGCAAGCATAAACATCGGCGGAACACCAACGCCGCCGCCGATCAAAAGCGGCTTTGTCGATTTTGAAATATCATAGCCGTTTCCTAAGCCTGTCAGAATATCAAGCGTTTCATTTGCACCGAGTGTTGCCATATACTCAGTACCGCTGCCGACTGTTTTATAAATTATCGTGATAGTAGAACTGTCGCAGTCACAGACAGAGATAGGACGGCGAAGAAATTTCCCGTCAAGTTTTATATTGATAAACTGACCCGGAGCGGTGATATACTGCGTATCACCCTCCAAAATCATTTTATAAATATCTTTTGCGATTTTATCGTTTGATAAGATTTTATAAGTGTTTTCTTTATACATAAGTTTATTTCCTTATTCGGCATCAATTGTTGATACACCTAAAGTTATTTCTTCAAGTACATCAAGAAGAACCTTAACAGTATCAAGTGATGTGAACATTGTTACGTTATTTTCAACGGCGGCAAGTCTGATTTCCGAGCCGTCTGAATGTGAATCGCCTGCGTTAATATCAATCGTGTTGATAACGTATGCAATATGACCCTGACGAAGCGCAAGCAAAATTTCATCACTTTCATCAAGTGTAAGCTTATGACGAACTCTCGTACGGATACCGTGTGATTTAAGATATTTTGCAGTACCCTCTGTTGCTTCAATATTGAAGCCTAAATCGTAAAAGCGCTTGATAAGAGGAAGTGCCTTAGGCTTGTCCTGATCAGCAATTGTAACAAGAACTGTGCCGTAGTTTGCAACGTTAAGACCTGATGCCTGAATTGCCTTATAAAGTGCTCTTGTAAGCGATCTGTCATAGCCGATTGCCTCACCGGTTGATTTCATCTCAGGTGAAAGGTAGGTGTCCATTCCCTTGAGCTTTGAGAAGGAGAAGGCAGGAGCTTTGACGTACCAGCGCTTTTTCTCAGCAGGATAGACCTCTGTTATACCCTGCTCCTTTAGTGAATGACCGAGTATAACCTGAGTGGCGATATGCGCCATAGGAACTGACGTTGCCTTTGAAAGAAACGGAACTGTTCTTGATGAACGTGGATTAACCTCGATAACGTAAACGTCGTCCTTATCATCTGCAATAAACTGGATATTGTAAAGTCCGACAATACCGATTGCCTTGCCGAGACGGACTGCATAATCAATGATTTTATCCTTAACTGCCTGTGATACGGAGAAGGTTGGATAAACTGAAATTGAGTCGCCTGAATGAACGCCTGTCTTTTCAACGTGCTCCATAATACCCGGGATGAATACGTCCTCACCGTCGCAGATTGCATCAACCTCAAGCTCTCTGCCCATTATGTATTTATCGACTAAAACAGGCTGTTCCGTATTGATTTCAACGGCTGTCTGGAGATAATGGCGAAGTGACTCTTCACTCGCAACAATCTGCATTGCTCGACCGCCGAGAACGAATGACGGACGGACAAGAACGGGATAGCCTATATCTGCGGCAACACGAACGCCCTCTTCAATATCTGTAACTGCAAGTCCCTTTGGCTGAGGAATACCAAGCTCCTCCATAACCTTTTCAAAGCTGTCTCTGTTCTCCGCTCTGTCGATAGCCTCAACGTCAGTGCCGATAATCGGCACTCCGAGAGCATCAAGCGGCGGTGCAAGGTTAATTGCAGTCTGTCCGCCGAGTGAAACGACTATGCCCATAGGGTTTTCAAGCGTGATGATATTCATTACGTCTTCAACCGTGAGCGGTTCAAAATAAAGCTTGTCTGAAGTTGTGTAATCGGTAGACACGGTTTCAGGATTATTATTGATGATGATAGCCTCATAGCCTGCATCACGGATTGACCAGATAGCGTGAACTGTTGAATAGTCAAACTCAACACCCTGACCGATACGGATAGGACCTGAGCCTAAAACGATAATCTTTTTCTTATCGGATACTATTGACTCATTTTCCTGCTCATATGTGGAGTAGAAATACGGAACGTAGGAATCAAACTCAGATGCGCAGGTATCAATCATTTTGTAGACAGGCATAATGCCGTTTTCTTTTCTGAGATAGAAAATTTCTGCCTGTGACATATTCCAGAGCTTGCCGATATATTCGTCGGAAACGCCCATTTTCTTTGCATCCTTAAGCGTTTCAATATCGCCGATATTTGCTTTAAGGACGTCCTCAAAATCGACAATGTTCTTAAATTTTTCAAGGAAGAACATATCAATCTTTGTTGCGTTATAAATTCTGATTAAATCAACGCCGAGACGGATAAGCTGTGCAATTGCAAAGAGCCTGTCATCTGTGCCGTTTTTGATATATTTTAAAAGTTCTTCCTCTGTGTATGTATCAAACTTTTTGTCGTAGAGGTGGCACACACCTGTTTCAAGTGAGCGCACGGCTTTGAGCAGGCTTTCCTCCATGGTTCTGCCGATAGCCATAACCTCGCCCGTTGCCTTCATCTGAGTGTTAAGCGTGTTATTTGCATCAGCAAATTTATCAAACGGGAAGCGTGCAATCTTGGTTACAACGTAATCGAGCGTCGGCTCAAAGGATGCAGGAGTATTAGCGATAGGGATTTCGTTAAGGTGCATACCTACTGAAATCTTAGCAGATACTCTTGCAATCGGATAGCCTGATGCCTTAGATGCAAGGGCAGATGAACGGGATACTCTCGGATTAACCTCAATGAGATAATACTGGAATGAATGAGGGTCAAGCGCAAACTGAACGTTACAGCCACCCTCAATATTCAGCTCTCTGATAATTTTAAGAGCTGAATCACGCAGCATATGATACTCTTTATTTGTGAGAGTCTGCGACGGAGCAACAACAACCGAGTCGCCTGTATGAACGCCGACAGGGTCAATATTCTCCATATTACAAATCGTGATTGCTGTATCGTTTGCATCACGCATTACTTCATATTCAATTTCCTTATATCCCTTAATGCTCTTTTCAACGAGCACCTGATGAACAGGAGAAAGTGCAAGAGCATTTTTCATCATCAGCCTGAATTCGTCCTCATCGTCGGCAAAGCCGCCGCCCGTACCGCCGAGAGTAAAGGCAGGACGGAGAACAACAGGAAATCCGATACGCCTTGCTGCTTCAAGACCTTCTTCAAGTGATTCTGCAATTTCAGACGGCAAAACAGGCTCACCGAGACTTTCGCAAAGCTCCTTGAAAAGCTCTCTGTCCTCTGCTCTTTCGATAGCCTCAAATTTTGTGCCGAGTATCTCGACGTCACATTCCTGAAGTACGCCTTTTTTTGCAAGCTGTACTGCAAGGTTAAGACCTGTCTGTCCGCCGAGTGACGGAAGAATTGCATCAGGTCTTTCGTGGCGGATAATACGAGCAACGTATTCAAGATTTAACGGCTCCATATATACCTTGTCGGCAATATCGGTGTCGGTCATAATTGTGGCAGGGTTTGAGTTTATGAGCACAACCTCATAGCCTTCCTCGCGAAGTGCAAGGCAAGCCTGTGTGCCTGAATAGTCAAACTCGGCAGCCTGTCCGATAACGATAGGACCTGAGCCGATAACAAGTATTTTGTGAATATCAGTTCTCTTAGGCATTATGGCTTACCTCCTTTTCCATAAGCTCTATAAACTCGTCAAACAGATATGCGCTGTCCTGCGGACCGGGTGCGCTCTCTGGGTGATACTGAACGGAGAAAATCTGATTTTTCTCAGACTTAACCCCCTCTGCCGTATCGTCTAGCAGATTTCTGTGAGTAAGT
>JAFLSA010000102.1 GCA_022511185.1 Eubacterium sp. | reverse complement strand
TATCAAGCAAATCAATGATTTTTGATGTAAACCAGATATTTATAAAGGGCATAACTGCCATAACTATTGCAATTACTATTGATATCGGTATCAATCGTTTTTCAAGGCGGTGCATTTCTTTAAAAGCCATAAAAACTGTTTTCATTCTTTTCATACTGCATCGCCTCCCATCTCTTTGTAATAATAGCTCTGGATTTGATACATTCTGTAGTAAGCACCCTTTAAGGCCATAAGCTCTTCGTGTGTTCCGCTTTCGGCAATTGAGCCGTCCTTGACAAACAAAATCCTGTCACAAAAACGGGTTGAAGAAAGCCTGTGAGAAATGAAGAAAGATATTTTATTATCTGTCATTTCATTATATTTTAAATAAAGTTCGTTTTCAGCAATTGGGTCAAATGCGGCTGTAGGCTCGTCAAGAATGAGAACAGGCGCATTTTTATATATAGACTTTGCGAGCAATAATTTTTGCTTTTCACCGCCTGAAAAATCGACAGCATCTTTATAAACGTCCTTAACCATAAGGGCGTTTTCTTTTTTATCAAGACTGCTTATTTTATCCATTATCCCTGCTTTTTCAAAAGCAGAATAAAGTTTTTCCTTGTCGTAATCTGAAGTAGCGCAGATATTTTCTGCAATAGTCATTGGCAAAAATGAGTAGTCCTGAAATACGGCGGAGAACAAATCAAAATAGCTATCACTTGAAAAGTCCTTACTACTCTTTCCGTTTATTAGAATATCACCGCTTGTCGGATAATAAAGTCCGCAGAGGAGTTTTATTGCAGTAGTTTTACCCGCACCGTTCTCACCGACTATTGCGATATTTTCGCCTTTATTTACTTTAAATGACATATTATTGATTGAGCTTTTTTCAGCAGACGGATACGCGAATGAAACGTTTTTAAATTCTATTGAATTTATTTCATCAAATTCAGCGTCTTTTTTATCATCACCGCTGTCATCATCACTTTCAACAAATTCACGAAAAGCGGCGCAATCATTACAGCAGCGTTCAATATTAGAATAGTTATAAACTAAGCTGATAATCCAGTTTGAAAATCCGGTTATAATACCGAAATAGAAAATAAAATCGGAAACCGAAAGTCTGTTTTGGCAGACAAGATAAGTCAAATAAGCATATGCAACAAGCTCACGAACAAGATTTAGTAATGCTCTTGTTGAGCCAACCTTAACACTTTGGTGCATATATTTTGATGTTATGCTCTCTAACCCCTTAATGAGCTTTGCAATAGAAAATATAAAATAATCTGTAAAACCATACAGTCTTATATCTTTTGCCGCCGTTATATCCTTGCTCAGCGAGTAATAATAATCATACTTAACAAATATGCTGCTTCTTGCATCTTTGACACCCTTTTCTTTTTTATTCAGATATTTAAGTAATAAGAATTCTCCAACACAGGTGACAAGAATAATCAATATCATAATAATATTGATTTTATAGATAAGAGTGAGTGAGGTTACAACGCCGACAAAGCATACAACTAAATTATTACAGGTTTCAATAAAATCTGCTGATGAAGAATAATAGCTCCTGTAAAATTCCATTGCTCTTTTATTCTTTTCTCTGCCTTCAAGGCTTTCAATGTTTATGTAATCAGTATTAAGGTTTTTTCTAAATGCCATAACTGCATATCGCATACGAATAATTCTCGCGCTGCCTAAAAGCAGTTCCTGCATAAAAGGTGACAACCAAGTTGTCAGCACTACAAGAATACTCAAAAGTGCCACAACAACAGTAAGCCTGCCAACCGTTACTCCCTCATTAATGCAGTCAATCATTGCTTTGGGTATGTACGCTGTAACAATCGGCTGAAATACCAGAGCAGGTATTCGGATAAAAAAGAAAATCAGGCTCTTTTTATCCCACTTTATCCAGTTTGACAGCATATATTTTATGTTGTCCTTCATAATTCCTCCTTTGTGTTGCACTTTATCAAAATCATTTCACTATACGCCCTCCCCTCAAGGGGAGGGCATATGCGTTATCTGCCCACATTGCATTACTATAAATATTTTACAAAACGATATAAGGAAAGTCAATACAAATTTGGGATATATCCCACTCGATGTATCGCAAATTATTTTACAATTTTTATATCACAATATTAAAAGGTGGTATTAAAATGAGAATTAAGGAAGCCGTTGCGCAAAGAATTGTCAATCTTTGCAAGGAACGTAAAATAGCCATTAACGCACTTGGAAATATAAGCGGTGTCAATCCGTCAACAATTTACAGTATGCTCAATACTAAAAGCCAAAATCCCGGTGTTGTGTCACTGCAAAAGATTTGTGACGGCTTGGAAATCTCAATCAGAGATTTTTTTGACGACGATTTATTCAGCGATATAGAGCAGGAAATAAAATAAATATATTCCCTCAATTCAATTATAAAGGCACTATTTTAAATTTGCCTGACTTTTTGTGCGAACTTATGTAAAAAAGCTCGGTTTTTACCGAGCTTTTTTGATTTTTTCAAATCTGTCAATTATTAGTTTTGATACTATGCCTATAAGCAGACCTGTTATAAGACCTGCGATAAGAAGAACAGGCAGGTAATATGCAAGACGTATTGTTTCCATAACAAAAGCGGCAACAATGAGCTGTCCGATATTATGGAAGATACCTCCGAGAATACTCACGCCGATTACCGACAACTTTGTCTTTTTTGTAAAATACATAACGATAAAGCTGAGTATACCTCCGCAAAGGCTGTATGCTAAGCTGTACACATTGCCGAAGGTCAGTGCCGCAAGAAAAATTCTTATGAGCGCTATTGAGAACGCCTCAGGGGGCTTCATTATATAAACTGCCACAACGACTACAAGATTGGCAAGACCAAGCTTTACACCGGGAATACCGAAATTAAACGGTATCAGACTCTCAAGGTAGCTGAAGGTGAAAGCAAGCGCAACCATCAAGCCGTAGAGGGCAATTTTTTTTGCTTTATCAGGCTTCATAAAATTCCTTTCGTACTATGCTACTGCGTCAATTTCATCCGAGTTATTCCCGCTTACCACGGTCACAATCACCTTATGCGGAAGGCAAATAATCGACTCGCCGTTTCTGCTGATTTTCATATGATTAGTACAAATACCGTCAGGGCAGTTTGCCTGTGTCATTTTTGCACATCCGTCTTTAATCACAAGTGTGTTTTCGCCGTCATTTTCTGTCCTGATTTCATAAGTTGTATCTGTATCAAGGGGCAAAGTTTCAACCATCTCACCGTTAATCTCAATCTGAACGTATGCGCCTGAGCCGCTTTGTCCGTACAGGAAAATGAGCAGTACACCTGCTAAAGCAACCACAACGGCTATTAAAATAAAATCTGCTTTTTTCATTACTTGCTTATCCTTAGATATAATTATCAAAGCCTGAGCTGTAGGTTTCATTATAGGCCTTATCGACCCATAGCGCCTCAACACCCTGCATATTTTCAACCATTTCTTTCCCCTGTTCAATCGGTATATTAAACAGCGTTGTTGAAAGCGCATCACCAAGTGCAGAGTCATCACAAATTACTGAAACGCTTGTCATATATTCACTCGGCATAAGCGTTTCGGTGTTGATTATGTGGCAATAATTTTTACCGTCTACTGTATAATAGCGCTGATAATCTCCGCTTGTAACAACTGATAAATCGGTGATTTTAACTGTTGCAAGATAATCGCTTGCAGATGAATCGGGATTTTCAATTCCGATATTCCATAGAGTTTTGCCGTCATCGTTCTTGTAACCAAAGGTACAGATATTTCCGCCGATGCTTATTGCACCCGATGACCAGAGATTTTCCTCTGCCCATTTGCAAACCTCACGCACGGCATAGCCTTTTGCGACAGCGCCTACATCGAGCTTTAAATCAGGGTCAGCAAAATAAACCGTGCTGTTTTCCCTATCAATAACAAAGCTCTCAATGCTTGTATGCTCGGCTGATACTTTAAGTTCCTCCATATCAGGAAGTGACGCTTCCTGCGGATTGTCAAGACCTTGTTCACGGCTATCGTGCCATATGGACAAAACTGCACCAAAGCAAATATTCGTCCTGCCTTCACTCAAATCATAGACATACTTGCTGTATTCAAGCAAATCAATAATCCTGCCATCAACCTTAACAGGTCCGTCCTTCGCCTGATTATTCAGAGTGTAAAGATTGACAACGCCCTCATATGAATTATAAATATCATAGAGCCTGTCATATTCCTCAAGCCTCTGATGAAACTGCTCAAAATGCTCATCAAAAGCCTTTTGACTGTCATCATAGGCTGTAACGGTTGATGCCGTGTCAAACAAATCAAGAAAGGTTTTAGAAAAACGCTCTTTTTTATTAACATTAAGACTGCCGTTACAGGAACAGCAAATCATCAAAATAACTATGGTTAAAACTAAACAAATAAACTTTTTCATAATAAAATTATAACAGAAACACCAATTACTTTCAATAAAAAAGAGAGTCGAAAGAAGACCCTTTCAGCTCTCTTTTGAATGTATAAATTAAGCCATTGCATTCACTAAGTTTGAAACGATTGGACTTATGTCGATCGTACAGCCAGCAGAAAGATCGGCATCTGATGAATAGCCGTCATTGCCCACAACGGCTGTGATTTCAGCGGCTGTCTTACCCTTTGCAAATTCCTCAAAAGCACCGGCCTGCTCATACCACTCTTTACCGATTTGAGATGCGCCTTTCATTCCATAATCCTCTTTAAGCTCTTTCTTCGTTGCAAAATCGCAATCTGAAACAGTGAACATACCGTCTGCTATCGTGCACTTAGCCTGTGAAGCATCAATCAGGCAAGAGGTAATAATGCCGTCGGAATTAAGAGTTACTGCTGCATAGTATGAGTCGTACTGAAGATTTGTATCGCTGCTTGCACTATTATTTTTCTGTGTTGATACAGCGAGCCTGAGGATATCTGTCTCGGATGCGCCAAGGTACTGTGCAGAACCTATAGCATTAGCAACTGCCTGTGAAATATCTGATACCTTGATAGTACAGGATGCCTTAAGGTCGGTGTCTGACACATAGCCGTTCTCATCTACAGAGTTTATGATTTCATCTGCTGTCTTGCCCTTTGTAAAATCTTCAAATGCAGAAATCTGCTCGTACCATTCCTTCTGAATAGCAGAAGCGCTTCTCAGCCCGTAATCCTCCTGCTTTTCAAACTTTGTTCTGAGGTCGGCTACGTCACCGTTGTTTTGAGTGAGGTTAGGCTTTATGTGTGCCTGATCAATCTTGCAGTCAATGACTTTTCCGTCATTGTCAACGAGGACTGCCGCACAGACTGAGTCAATTGTAAGTGTGGTTTCAGTAACGTCGGAAATAGTGCTGATAACTGAATAACCTGTTTTCACCGCAGAGGTATCTGTGCTGTTATCAGACAAAGCATCGCTTTGAATATCAACGTTGCAAGCTGTAAGAGAAACGGCAAGAACTACGGCAATCCCCGATACAATCAGCTTTTTTAATTTTGTCATAATCTTCTCTCTCCTATATTATTAGTTCATAATATAGTATGAGTTGCAGACTGACAATATTATATCAATTAGTTATAAATCTTAATTATCTTTCTCGGGCATTTATCAACGCAGGTTCCACACTGCGTACATTTTGAATAATCAATCTTTGCA
>JAFLSA010000101.1 GCA_022511185.1 Eubacterium sp. | reverse complement strand
CTTGTTATTCCTGAGCTTAACGGCAAGCTTATCGGTGCTGCTCAGAGAGTTCCTACTCCAACAGGTTCAACAACAATTCTTACTGCTGTTGTTAAGGGCAAGGACGTAACAGTTGACGGCATCAATGCTGCTATGAAGGCTGCTGCAAACGAGTCATTCGGCTACAACACAGATCAGATCGTTTCAATGGATATCGTTGGTATGAGATACGGCTCACTCTTTGATGCTACTCAGACAATGGTTCTTCCAATCGGTGAGGATCTCTATGAGGTTCAGGTTGTTTCTTGGTATGATAACGAGAATTCATACACATCACAGATGGTTAGAACAATCAAGTACTTCGCAGAGCTTGGTTAATAGATAACCTGATAAAATTAAAAGGCTTGGAATTTCCAAGCCTTTTTGTTTTGTGCGTTTTTATAATATCGAAAACCTGAACTCAGTTGTTGTTTTGAATTCTTTGTTTGGCTCGACGTATTCAAACGGGAAATTTGAATGATTTACTGAATCGGGATAAAACTGTGTTTCAAGCGCAACGCCTCGTCTGTAAGTAACGAAAGAGCCGTTTTTACCTATATTACCTGTCTTTTCAAGCCAGCCGCCGCAGTAAAGCTGAATACCCGGAAGGTCTGTCCAGACCTCCATTTTTCTGCCGGAGGCTTCGTCTGCAAGGATTGCCGCCTGTGCCATTTTGCCGATTTCCTTATTGTACAGGCAGTAGTTATTATCATAGCCGACGCCGTCAATAATAGCTCTGAAGGGCTCGTCAATTTTATCACCGATTTTGTGCATCTCAGAAAAGTCCATCATTGTGCCCTTAAGTTCGCCGAGCTCTCCTGTCGGGAGCTGACTGCCGTCTGTTTCGGTAAAGCGGTCAGCATTGATTTGCAGTAAATGATCCTCAATCGTTTTTGAGTTGTCACAGGAGAGATTGAAATATGCGTGATTTGTGGGGTTTGCGACCGTTTTCTTGTCTGAAAGGACAGTATAATCAAGCCTTAAAATATTGTCATCTGTAAAGGTGTATTTTACAGTCAACTTGAAATTGCCGGGGAAGCCGTCCTCCATGTCAGGTGATAAAAAAGAAAATGTAACTGAATCATTAGCCGTATCCTCAACATCCCAGATGTTAAAGCTGAAACGTCCGCCGCCGTGAAGTGTCCAAGTGCCTTGATTTTTAGGCGTGTTGTATTCCACACCGTCGATTGTGAATTTTGCATCTCTTATTCTGTTTGCAAATCGTCCCACCAAAAGTCCCTGATAGCCGAAATCAGGGTCAACGTAATACTTAGGCTCGTCAAAGCCTAAAACAACGTCACCGAGCACGCCGTTCTTGTCAGGGATATTGAGGGACTGAATACCTCCGCCCAAAGTCATCAGTGATACTGATGCGCCGTTTTTATTCGTAATTGTGTATAAATCAACCTTTTCGCCGCTTTCAAGTGTGCCGAAAACTGATTTGATAATACTCATTTTTATTCGACCTTTCTTTTGAAAATTCCTGTTTTCAGTATAAGATAAAATGTAAATAAATTCAATACTTTCTTGACTTTTATTACCAATATAAGTATTTTATAAATATATGAACTTACTTTAAGAAATGTATGTATTTACTTTAAGGAGTGAAAGGCTTGGACAATATAAATACTTTTTTAGTCAGTGCTTTGAGATATGCTCTTCCCGTGCTGGCTTTAATAATCCTTGCAACCTGTATTATATCTTTATTCAGGAACAGACCGAGGCTTCATAAGCTGGCTCAGCTTGTTGACCAGAATAACGGCTCGATTATTGACATTGACAGGTGGGAAACCTCAATTGGTAAAAGCAAGTCGAATGATGTCATATTGCCTATGCCCGGGATTTCACGCTTTCACGCCGTTATTGCAAAGAAGCGCAAGGACTGGGTGATTACCGATACGTTTTCAAAAACAGGTGTTGAAGTAAACGGAGAAAAAATTGACGGCAAGAGCGTTATAACCGACGGCGATATTATAACCATAGGTTCAATACCGCTTAAGTTTTTATGTGCCGAGGCGGTTTCAAGTGAGTCAAAAACTCAGATGAGGACTGCGGCAACGGAGCTTACGCAGAAAAATAATAACGTTGCCTATGCCGTTTTGGTAGACGTGAAAACTCACAGACCTGTTTATATCCGTAAAAAAGATGTGCTTATTGGCAGGGGAAATGATTGTGATATTCAAATCAATATTGACACTGTCAGCAGTGAGCACGCAAGAATACATCTGACCACACGAGGCTGGGCGTTGTCTGACCTCAACAGCCATAATGGTACGAAGCTAAACGGCAGATTTATTTCACAGCCACAGCTGATTTTTGACGAAGATTTAATCACTTTCGGCGAACGTGTGTTTATATTTTATGATAAGTAAGAGGTGAGAGCAAATGGCAAATAAGGCAAAAAAAGTACCTCATATCAAGCCGATAAATAACTTTGCAATGCTTTTTGTGCTGTCTGTTTTTCAGATTCTTACAGGCTACAGCGCTGCCGTTGCAGGGGATGAGCTGTCAGTAAAAATGCTTGCCTCAATGGGTATATTTATCGTTATTGAATGGGTGTATGTTACAGCGTTTTATACAATTCTTCACAGGCGTAATTTTGAGCTTGAATTTATAGCGTTTTTCCTGACAGGTGTTGGCTTGGCAGTTATTGGCTCAGTTAACCCCGATGCCTGCTTCAAGCAGCTTTTGATTGCAGTGGGCGGTATTGTGGGGTATACAATTTTAGTGTTCATCTTAGGTAACGTTGACCTTTGTATGAAGCTGAGACTGCCCGTAGCAATCGGCGCATTAGTGCTATTAGTTATCAATCTCATTATCGGCAAGATGAAATACGGCGCGCAAAACTGGATAGAAATCGGCGGAATAACCATTCAGCCGTCTGAATTTGTTAAGGTTGCGTTTATCTTTGTAGGCGCTGCAACTCTTGAAAAAATACAGACGTCAAAGAATATTATCAAGTTTATTGCATTTTCCGTTGCGTGCGTAGGTGCGCTTATTATTATCAGAGATTTCGGCACGGCACTTATTTTCTTCATAACGTTTCTCATTATTGCGTTTATGAACTCAGGAGATTTTAAAACAGTAGGTCTTGCCGTTTCAGCAGCAGGTCTCGGCGGTGCTATCGTAATCAAATACAAATCATATGTTACTGCCCGTTTTTCAGTCTACCGTCATATATGGGAGGACCCTTACGGAAAGGGCTATCAGCAGACGCATATTCTAACGGGTATTGCATCAGGTGGACTGCTCGGAATGGGTATCGGCAACGGCAGGATAAGACATTATTTTGACGATTACCTTACTACAACAGATGACGTTTTCGGCATTATCTGTGAGGAATGGGGCTTTTTGTTCGGCATAATATTAGTGCTTTCCTTTGTGTCAATTGCCGTTTCGGCGCTTGTTAACTCAATCGCTGCACGCTCTGCTTTTTATTCAATTTCAGCAGTTGCAGGCGCAGGTATGCTTCTTTTCCAGACGGCACTTAATATTTTCGGAATTACAGACGTACTTCCGCTCACGGGCGTAACACTGCCGTTTGTCAGTCAGGGCGGCAGCTCAATGCTCAGCTGTTGGGCGGTGCTTGCATTTATCAAAGCATCCGATGTGCGTACCTATAACTATTTGGGAGGTGCGAAGAAGAGATGAAAATGATTACCAGAAGAGGTACCTTCCTCCTTGTTTTGGTTATTGCGTTTTTAGGCGGTTTAGGTTTTCTTACCTATAGTCTTTTTACTGACGGTCACAACTGGGTTATGAAGCCGTACAACAGCCACATCTATTATAACGGTGAGCTTATAGGTGCTGGAAAAATTACCGACGCAAACGGCAGAAGCCTTGCAGAAACAGTAGACGGCAAAAGAGAATATAACGATTCACTCACTACAAGAAAGGCAACGCTTCACGCAGTGGGTGACACGAAAGGTTTTATCTCAACAGGCGTGCAGAACGTTTATGAAGCAAAGCTGACAGGATATAATATTCTGACAGGCATTTTCAGCGCGGCAAACGGCAACTCAAATGATATGGAGCTGACGATTGATGCAGATGTCTGCGACGTTGCATATAAAGCCTTGTCAGACTATAAGGCAGGCTGTGTCGGAGTTGTAAACTATAAGACAGGCGACATTGTATGTATGGTGTCCACACCAAGCTTCGACGTGCAGAACAAGCCGACTGATATTGACAGTAATTCTTATTACGAGGGTGTATATATCAACCGTCTTCTGACAGGACTTTACACGCCCGGTTCAACCTTTAAAATAGTCACCTCAATTTGTGCGATTGAAAATATTCCTGATATTTATGAAAGAACCTTTAACTGCACGGGTGCGTATGATCCCGGAAAGGGAACTCCGATTGAGTGTAATGCATATCACGGCAAGCTTAATTTTAAAGATGCTTTGGCAAAATCCTGCAACTCAGCATTCGCCGAAATTGCAATTGAATTAGGCCCTGAAAAGCTTGCAAAAACTGCCGAGCAATTAGGCCTTACTTCAAACGTTACAATAAGCGGGGATATTGATTCTGCATCAGGAAGATTTTTCCTTGAAAAGGGAGATGCTGACGATTACGTCGGCTGGACAGGAATCGGACAGGGTGATACATTACTTCCTCCTATTTTAATGCTCAGGCTTGCAGGGGCAATTGCAAATGACGGAAAAATCGTTTCCTATAACCTTGTAAATTCCTTTGCAAGCAAAGCCGGCAAGGCACTTGACCTTGATTTTACAAGGCGTGAAACACAGCTTATCAGCACGGATACTGCAAGCAAAATGAAGGAAATGCTCAGGTATAATGTTGAGGAGCAGTACGGAGATTATAACTATAAGGGTCTGAATCTTTGTGCAAAGTCAGGTACAGCGCAGATTGACTCAAAGGACAGCCATAACACAGCGTGGTTTGTCGGCTTTATGGATGATGATAAAAATCCTTATGCCTTTGTTGTAGTTGTTGAGCACGGCAATTCGGGTTCGCAGACAGCAGGCCCGATTGCGAATAAGGTTTTACAGGCACTTGTCAATAAATAATCATTAAGAACAATTGAGTGATTTTATGCCATTTGATTTAGTAAATGAAGATAAAAAAGAAACTGCACTTTTGATTGCTGTTGACACAGGTGATTATGATGCCGATGTGTCAAGGCAGGAGCTTTGCGAGCTTGCAGACACGGCAGGTGCTGAGGTTGTCGCACAGATGACACAAAAGCGTGATACTATTGAGGGCGCAACCTATGTCGGCAAGGGCAGACTTTCGGAAATTGCAGAGTTTTGCGAAAATAACGACGTTGACGTTATCATTGCTGACGGTGAGCTTTCTCCTGTTCAGGTGCGTAATATTGAGGATGCGACAGACACGAGGGTTGTTGACAGAACTACTCTTATTCTCGACATTTTTGCAGGCAGGGCGCAGTCCAAGGAGGGTAAGCTTCAGGTTGAGCTTGCTCAGCTTAAATATTCACTTCCAAGGCTTACGGGAAAGGGCACGAGCCTTTCTCGTCTCGGCGGCGGTATCGGCACAAGGGGACCCGGAGAAACGAAGCTTGAAACTGACAGGCGTCACATCAGACGCAGAATTCAGTATATAAAAAATGAGCTTGATGACGTTGAGCGCAGGCGCAATATGCAGCACCAAAGGAGAAAAAAGAACGGGGTGCAGGTTGCGGCGATAGTCGGCTATACAAACGCGGGTATGTCAACGCTTATGAACAAGCTGACGGATGCAGGCGTTTTGCAGGAGGATAAGCTTTTTGCA
>JAFLSA010000100.1 GCA_022511185.1 Eubacterium sp. | reverse complement strand
TTATATAGTAAAACGTGCTTAAAACTATCGCCCCTGCAAAAAACATTGAGTAGTGTGTTCTGCCCCTGTATATAATTTCTATCAAACAGTAACCGAATCCGCCGATTAAAGCCGCCATTAAATAACTAAAAAAGAATTTCATAATTGTATTGTTTATTCCTTTATGTTAAAATACACATAGCAATTAAAGGCAGGTGAAATTATGACAATATCCGAAAACGCAAAGGCTGTTATTTCAGCTCTTGAAAATGCAGGCTATGAGGCGTTTGCTGTCGGCGGCTGCGTGCGTGATTATATTATGAAAAGGCCTTGTGACGATATTGACATAACCACGTCTGCAAAGCCTGATGAGCTTGAAAAGGTCTTAAAAGACAATAACATAAAATTTATTGAAACAGGTCTTAAACACGGAACCGTCACAGCAGTTTTTAACGGCGATACATTTGAGATTACGACCTACAGAACAGACGGCGATTATAAAGATAGCCGTCACCCTGAAAACGTTGAATTTGTAACGGATATAAAAGAAGATTTATCACGCCGTGATTTCACCGTAAACGCAATGGCGTATAATGACAGCGTGGGTATAGTTGACCTTTTCGGCGGTCAAGCGGATATTGAAAATAAAATCATCAGAGCAGTCGGCAATGCTGACAAACGCTTTAAAGAGGATGCACTCAGGATTATGAGGGCAATCCGATTTGCTTCCGTTCTTTCCTTTGACATTGAACCGGACACAAAAAAAGCAATTTTTGAAAATAAAGAGCTTTTGAAAAATGTTTCAGCTGAGCGTATTTTTACTGAGCTTTCAAAGCTCTTAATGGGCGATAATGTGTTCAATGTCCTTGTGGAGTATAGGGAAATTATTGCAGTTGTTATCCCTGAGCTTGAACCGATTTTCAACATAGATCAGAATACAAGCTGGCATATTTATAACGTGTGGGAGCATACCTGCAATGCTGTCGATCAGGCACCGAGAGATTTGGCGATTCGTTTAACAATGCTTTTGCACGATATAGGCAAAGCATTTGCAAAAACTACGGATGAAAATGGCACAGACCACTTCAAAGGTCATCAGAAAATCAGTGCTCAGTATGCCGAAACCGCCCTGAAACGTCTTAAAGTATCAAACGAAATTTATGACAGGGTAATGTTTCTCGTACCTATTCACGATATGCACATAGGCACCGATAGAAAGAAAATTAAAAAGTGGCTCTCAAAGGTAGGGGAGAGCAGCCTGCGTGATTTAATCGAGGTTAAGCGTGCCGATAAATTAGCACAAAATCCTGAGAAAACTCAGCAGGAGCTGATTAATCTTGATATAACCAAAAGCGAGCTTGACAGTGTTATAGCCGAAGGCGAGCCTTTTACAGTTAAAGACTTGGCAGTAAACGGAAATGATATGATGTCCTTAGGACTTCAGGGCAAGCAAATAGGCAGTGCATTAAATTTACTGCTTGATAAAGTCATAAATAATGAATTGCCTAATATAAAAGAAAATTTGATATCATATATAAAAAAACAGCAGATTGACTAATCAATCTGCTGTTTGTAATTTAACAATTCTTTTTCGTTGACATATCCACTGAGCGCCCCAACCTGTGTTACAGATTTACCGCCTGTTATGTTGCCGAACTCAATGCAGTCCTTAAGCGGATAATCATAAAAAAGTCCGTACATAAAGCCTGCAAGGAAAGCATCGCCTGCACCTGTAGAGTCAACGTTTTTAAATTCCTTAATGCTCGGACAGAAGAAGTAATCGTCACCGTCAATGCCGATACATCCGTCAGCATCAACCTTAACTACAATCTTGTCAAAATATTTTTTCAGCGCATATGCCGCATCCTTTTCACTCTTTGCGCCTGTGATTTTCAGTGCCTCTTTTCTGTTAGGTGTGTAGTAATCGGCAAGGGAGAGATACTCGTCATACTTTTCAAAGCTCATTTCGTCATCCCAGCCCGTGTCGAGAACAAGGATTGTTCCCTCAGCCTTGAGCTTTTTGTAAACAGGGAGAAAGCCGCCAAGCTGCATCATACAAATTTTAGCACCCTTTGCGATGTTGTAAAAAGTTTCCATTGCTTTTTCATCAGGCGTTATCGAGCCTTTGCCGTAGCTGAAAAACGTTCTGTCCGTCGGGAGAATTATTGCCGAGGTAATATTGAGCGGTATCTTGTCACCGCTGTAAAGATTCGTCGGTGTTACTCCGTTTTCGGTAAATTTTTCCTTTGCAAAGTTAGAAAAAATATCTGTGCCAAGCTCGGTTGCAATTCTCGTTTCAATTCCAAGTCTGCCTAAATTTATCAGCGTTGCAGGCAGTCCGCCGCCAAGCTGGAGTGAAAAGTCCTTGCAGTAAAGCTCTTCTCCGATGTCGGGTATTCTTTCCATACCCTGATAGAGCAGGTCAACATTCGTCGCTCCTGCACCTGCTATAAATGCCATTATTTCCATTCTCCTATATAATCTTTGTTAAGCTCTAAGTATTTTTCAACAAGCTTTTTTGCAAGCGAATAGCTGTTTACAAGCGGATGAAGTGTCAGCGCCTCAACTGCACTGCGCTTTGATTTTTCACGTATCGCTTTGCTTGCAAGTCTTTCGTAAATCTTAACTCGCCTGATAAGCTCTAAATTCTGCTCGTCAACCTCACCAAAATAGTGGGGAACAGCACCGTCAGGTGTAATGTCACACGTGATTTCAACAACGTCTGTTTCTTTAAGTCCGCTTATCGCATTACCGTTCGGCACGCAAAGTATCATTGAATCACTTTTTTTGCTCTGTGCAATTTCAATGAATTTGAGCGCAACTCCGGCGTATCCACCTGAGTCCTTCTGATAAATATCAAAGTGCCACGGCTTTTGACGTTTTACGCCTGTTTCGGACGCCATATAGTTGTTTTCCCTCACGCCGTACCAGTATTCAAAAATCTCAAACGCTTTTTCAAAATCATTTTCGATATCAACCTGCTTAAGCGCCTCTGTCATTTTTTTATTTATTTCACAAATCTGCTCACCACGTGTTTTATCAGCCTTTAAAATGTTTTGGATAGCTTTTTCACGGTAGTAGAAATAGTAGAGATATTCGTTTAAAACACCTTTGCGTTCACGTAAAAGCTCCTTTTCAAAATATCTCATATCAGTATCTGTATAAGCCTTGTCATTTTCAATCAGCTCAGGCATAATTTCCTTGCCGTTAATCGTGATTGACTTGAAATATGACAGATGATTAAGTCCGTAAACCTCACCCTTGATATCATTTTCATCAGCGCCGTAGAGCTTCGCAAAGCTGTGGAGCATACCGCTCGGCGCATCGCAGATGCCGTATGTAAAATCATATCCCATATCACGAAGCGTCTGGCTAACAACACCTGCGGGGTTTGTGAAATTGAATACCTTGCAGTCAGGCTTTGCGTATTTTTTAATCAATTCGCAGTATTCTGCAAGAGCGCTTACGCTCCTCATTGCAAAGCTCAGTCCTGCTGCGCCTGTCGTTTCCTGACCGAGCAGACCTAAATCAAGTGCGATACGCTCATCTCTTACCCTCATATCGTCACCGCCTACACGGATTGTAGTGATAACGTAATCGGCATCTTTAACAGCAAAAACGGGGTCAGTTGTCAAAGTGAATTTAAGCTCACTGCAAAGAAGTGATGAAACCTTTTTTGCCATAGTGCCGTAGATATTCAGCTTTTCTTCATTGTTATCCATAAAAACAAGCTCGTCAATATTAAGGCTCTTTGCCTTTTGTGCAATACTCTTTGCAAGGAACATTGAGCGGACACCACCGCCGCCTATGACAGTCAATTTCATCTTACGTACCTCAAATTTAGAAAAATCAAAGTAATTATATTACAATTGTTAGATTATGTAAATAGATATATTATATATTTTTGTGTTGACTTAACGCGTTAAAGATATTATAATGTTCTAAAATGGAAAGGATTGTGAGTTATGACTTTGCTGATAAAAAATGCTTTGACATACATAGACAAAACATTTAAAAAGTCAGACGTTCTTATAAAAGACGGAAAAATTCGTAGCCTTGGTATTTCTATTTCATCAGATAACGTTGACCGTATCGTTGACGCACAGGATAAGTATTTTTTAATTCCGGGTTTCGCAGATGTACATACACATCTTCGACAGCCCGGTTTTTCTTGTAAGGAGACGATTAAAACTGGCTCAATGGCAGGCGCAAAAGCAGGTTATACTGTTCTCTGTACAATGCCTAATCTTGACCCGCCGCCTGACAGTGTAGAAAATCTTAAGGCTCAGACTGATATTATTGAAAAGGATGCAGTTATTGATGTACTCCCTTTTGGCACGATTACTAAAGACCGCAGGGGCGAGGGAGAAATAATTGATTTCAAATCAATAGCCGATAAGGTAGTAGGCTATTCTGACGACGGCACAGGCGTGCAGACAGAAGAGCTGATGAGGCAGGCTATGACCGAATGTGCAAGGCTCGGTAAAATTATATCGGCTCACTGCGAGGTCAATGACCTTTTAAAAGGCGGTTATATTCACGACGGGGAATATGCGAAAGCGCATAACCACAAGGGTATCTGCTCCGAGTCCGAATGGGCGCAGATTGAGCGTGACTGCAGGCTTGCTGAAGAAACAGGCTGTCAGTACCACGTCTGCCATATTTCAACTAAAGAGAGCGTGGACATTATCCGCAAAGCAAAGGCAAGGGGAGTTAAGGTCACCTGTGAAACAGGTCCGCATTATTTAACAATGTGCGATATGGACTTGCAGGAGGACGGCAGATTTAAAATGAACCCGCCTTTAAGGTCTCAGGCTGACAAGCAGGCGCTTATTGAGGGCGTTATTGACGGCACGATTGATGTTATCGCAACCGACCACGCACCGCATACGGCTGAGGAAAAATCAAAAGGTCTTGAAAAATCGGCTATGGGTGTTGTAGGACTTGAAACGGCATTTGCCGTGCTGAACACAAAGCTCGTTAAAACAGGAGTTATCACGCTTGAAAAGCTCGTTGAAATGATGTCCGTAAGACCGAGAGAGATTTTCGGCATTGACGGCGGAGTGATCAAAGAGGGCGCAGTCGCAGATTTAGCGCTCGTAGATATTAATAAAGAGTGGACGGTAGACCCTGAAAAATTTGTAACAATGGGCAGAGCCACTCCGTTTAAGGACTGGAAACTACAGGGTGAAAACCTTTTGACTATATACAGAGGGGAGATTGTTTATGAAACCGTTTAACAAAAAGATTGTGCTTGAAAATGGTCAGGAGTTTTACGGCTACGCCTTCGGTGCTGACAAGGAGGCAATCAACGAAATCGTGTTTAACACCTCAATGGTAGGTTATCAGGAAATTATTTCCGACCCGAGCTATACCGACCAGATGGTGTGTATGACTTATCCGCTTATCGGCAACTACGGCGTGACCGACGAGGACTACGAGACAAGAGTTCCAACAATGGGCGGCCTTATCGTCCGTGAATATAACGATTTGCCGTCAAATTTCCGCTATACAAAAACTCTTTCAGAGGTGCTTGACGAGTACGACATTCCGGGTATCAGCGGAGTAGATACACGAATGATTACAAGAATTATCCGTGATGAAGGCTCGCAGAAGGTCATTATTTGTGATGCCGACGTGCCTTATGAGGAAGCACTCAAAAAGGTCAGGGATTACGTTATCCCTACAGATATGGTATCACGTGTAAGCTGTAAAAAGCGCTGGTACTCAAGAACACCTAATCATAAATACGACGTAGTTGCAATCGACTGCGGTATCAAGCATAACATCATCAGAAAGCTCAACGAAAAGGGATGCAACGTAA
>JAFLSA010000010.1 GCA_022511185.1 Eubacterium sp. | reverse complement strand
TTTCCTGCTTTACTGTTACTACAAACAGGATAACAGGCTATTTTTCATATACAACGACTGACAGACTTATTTTCAAGTTTGTAATCGTATTTTTATTTGTTATTGCGACTGTTTTATTAAATAAAAATCAGCTTAATTATACAATTAACTATTCAAGCGTATTTATCAACGTACTGCTTGTTATATTTGTTTTTGATTACTTTGTAACAAATTTCAGCGGAACAAACAGCTATTACAGAATGTGGTGGCTTTGCATAATTCACATTGCAAATGCCGGTCTTTATATCGGCTTGTCATTATGCTGTAAATATGATTTTAAAAAGCTCGCAAAGAAGTTACTGTTATCATTTTTGCCTACATATATCTTTACGTTTCTGCTGATTTTTGCAAGAAAGCCGAACAGTTATTTTGAAGTAAATTTAAAACTGGGAGAAGGACTGATAAGCTCACTTGATTACCTTATCAGTCATTTTCACGGCAACACGTGGCCTCTCTTTAACTTTGTTGGTAACATTGCATTTTTTATTCCTATCCCCTTTTTTATTAAAGCAGTATTTCCAAAAATCAAAATTTATCAGATATTTTTTGCAGGTCTTTTAGTACCGTTTTTTGTTGAGGGGTATCAATTTATATTTAAGTGCGGAAGTGTTGACATTGATGATATAGTGTTCAACGTTTCAGGCTTTTTAGTCGGATTTATCGCGCTGCTTATTGAAAATAAAATACATTTTAAAAAGGCTTGATGAATTAATTTCATCAAGCCTTTTTTGCTTTGTTACCAGCGGCCGCCGCCACCGCCGCCGGAGCCTCCTCCGGAGAAACCGCCGCCGGAATATCCGCCTCCGCGCAAGGTTCCGGTTGAATATCCACTGCCTGTAGAGCTGCTCTTAGCAGAGCTTACTGCCTTTGTGGTAGAACGCAAGGTATTATTAATAAAGTGCAGAAAAGTAATTCTGCTATACATAGTCGAGCCTGTTGTTACGCCTCTATACCAGCTTGGCGGCTGGATAACTATGTCCTCAAACTTCTTTATCCATGCGTCAGAAACTCCAAGCACGTAAGCATACGGCAAAATGTTGAAAAAATAGGAAGGATTAAATTCAACGAGGGATTCAATATTTTCTTTCTCCTCATTTTCAAGGAATGACTTAAAGTTTTTAATTTTCTGCAATATTTCGTGTCCTTCATCCGTTCTCTTTCTGATGAAGAAAGAAAATCCAAAAGCACACAGAGCTATAGCAGTACCTATCAACGCAGCGATAACTCTCTCATCACCGCCTATGATCTGAGTAGATATAACGATTGACGCTATACCACTTAAGACTGAGGCAATCCAGCAGCATATACGTATAGTCAGCGATTTTGCACTGAAAACCTTTTCCCTGTTATCATATGTATTCATATTATCAAGAATTTTTAAAACATCATGATAAAAGTGCTTTTTTAATTTTAATCCCGTGGTATAGTCTTCAGTGTCGCTTGAAAACAGACCGTTATAGAAAATCTTTTTGTTTTCATCATCACCGTCATATTTTTTAATTTTGTTTATTCTGAAATTTCCGTCGGTTTCCTTTTCCTCGATGCTGATATAGCCTTCATTTGCAAGCTCAATAAGCAAAGGCACAACGTCGCGTTCTTCAACGTTGCCTTTGTACCAATATGCAACCTCAAGGCTGCTCATACCTTCAGGCGGATAAAATTCAACTTTATCCACAACTTTTTTATCTTTTCCATATTTTGCCCAAAGGAGTATAACAACAAGAAGTACAATGAACGGAATAAGAACCTCAAATGCGAGTTTCACATAAAAATCACTGTAGTCATAAATAAAATAATTCTCAGGCAATTCAAGCCTTACCGTAAATGCCTGATTAGGAGCAAGGTCGTTTGTAAGCCTTCCGCTTATCTTGTTGCCATTTACTGAATACTCAATATCGCCGACTCCCGAAGTGCCGTAATTTCCGGCGGAAAATCCGAGCTTTGATTCATCAAACTCCTTAGGCATAGTGATAGTAAAGGTCACGTTTTGAATATAAGTCTTCCAGCCTTCGCCGATGATATTGTAATACAGCTCGTCAAAACCGTCGCCGATATCTCTGCCCATAACATAGGAATAGGAAATCGTGTAATCCTTAGCACCGATGATTGTGTTGTTGGGATCGCCAATCTTAAAAATGCAGTTTCCGTGTTCCTGCTCGCTGTCGTATATCTCGCTGATTTTTACGTTTTTTACCTTAGCAGATGTTTTTCCTGAGGTGCCGTCCTCTCTGACAACGTTATTTGAGAGAGGGATATATCTGTAAATCCCGTGGCTTTGCACATTGAAAAATGCAGAAATATTTTCCGTTACGTTAAGAACGTTATCCTCAAGCACATCTATCTGAATATCATAAGAGGAAATGTAGTATTCTAATTTTGAATAATCAGTATTATCGTCAGCATATGACGTAAAAACGGGCATTGCAACACAAATCAGCAAACAAAGCGTTATTAAAAAAGATAATAATTTATTAGTATTTTTCATCTAAATTTCACCTTAAATTATAACCACCAGTTTGACCGGTGGTTATGATTTTATTGCTCTAAATCTTTCATTAACTTGTTATGAAACTCGTGTTGATTGGTTCTGACGATTTTGGCAGGAATAAAGCAAAACAGCATCACTACTGCCGCGCCGAGAAACAGCTCCATAGGATAAACAATCTCAGAATCAGCAATGCCCCTATTTGAAAGGTTGATAATTGCCTGTGCTATGATTGGACCGATAATCATCGGAACTAAAACGTACAGCACCATTCTGCAACCCTGAAAAAGTCCTTCTTTTCCCTTAGGAATATAATCTCTATACGACGCTGTAAACAGCCCTGCCATAACAAGACTTACGCCGATTAAAAGAATACCGCCGACAATAAGCACTGCAATAAGAGCAGTTTCGTTTTTACCGATAAGGAATTTTGACGCCCATATAACAATACAGCCGACTATTCCTGCAATAATCGTCGGATAATAAAAATGCTTTTTGCCATACTTATCCATAGCTGATGAAACGATAACTGAAATTACTGCGGATACAACCATTATAATACCAACAGGAATTATATAATCTTTAATTCCCATTGTTCCCTCAACAATATTAAAGAGGTAGTTAATGTAAATCTGATATGAAATTGCTGATATTGCATTTCCTGCAAGGCAGATATAAAGCATTTTATTTGCTTTAATAACCTTTGGCTGAAGCGAATATGTAAAATCAGAAAGGAAAGAATTATCTTTATTTGCGACAATCCCCTCTTTATCCTTCATAAGAAACAGACCGATAACGCCGCCGATGCTCGGAATTACTCCGAGAATAAGGAAAAACTTTTTCCAGTCATCAGTAGTTGCTGTGGCATTTGTCAGGCTGTCAAAGCCGCCGAAAACTACTGCAAGCGCAAAGAGAGGCATAATAGCAAGAACTGTGTCAACTCTTGCCCTGTTTGCAGTATTTGAAATGTCCGTTATCCACGTATTAAATGCGGCATCATTACTGATTGAACCGATTATTGACATAACGCAGTCCATTACAACAACGAGAATTACCAGAGGTAACACCTTATCAGCAGTCGGCTGCATAGGCACAAGGGCAAACATCATAATTGTGAAGCCCCAAATCACGTAACCCCAGCAGATAAATTTCTTTCGCTTACCTGCTCTGTCACAAAGTGCACCGCCAATAAGTGTTGCAAGCGTGGCAAAGATTGCAGAAAATGCAACAAGAAGTGTCGTTGCATATGGTGCTCTCGTAATCTCATTTTGCATAAAACGAGAAAAATACATATTTTCAACGACCCACGCAATCTGACCGATTAATCCAAAAAGTATAACATTTGTCCACATACGTCCGCCAAGTGCGCCGGCACTCTTGCTTTTACCCATAAACACTCCCCATCAAATACCTTTGAATATTAATTATGACCGTAATCAGGTGTTGCGTAACCGTAAATATAAGAGTTAGTGTGCGAATAGTCTCTCCTTTGCACAACGTCGCTCAGATTACCCTCTATCGTATAAACCCTTCCATTCTCATATTTTTCAACAATACCTGCATGGTAAGGTCTTGACGAGCCTGAAGTAACATAATAAATCAAGTCACCGGGCTTAGGAATATAGCTTCTGTCTTTGAACAATCCCCTTGCCTTAAACCAGTCTGCAGAGTCAGCGGGTGCCTGATAAAGCGGAATTCTTCCGGACTGATAATATCCAAGCTCATTTGCACACCACGCAATGAAAAGATTGCACCACGGCACACGTCTGCTGTAGCCTGCCCAGGACCATACCTTTTTTCCGCCTGAGTAGCCTAACTGCTTTTCAGCTGTAGCTACCATATCATTTTTTGTTTGCGGGGATGAAACGGAAGTTGCACTTTTACCTGTGGCATCAAAACTACTTGTGTAAGCGGTTACACTACTGTTTACGCATCTAACAGTGTAAGTGTATTTTGTTCCTTTTTTTGCTTGTACATCTGTAAAATCTGTATAAGCAGTAGTACCTATAGCGGTCCAGCTTGTATCTCCCGGTGCTTTACGGAAGACCTTATATTTGTCAGCACCTGTCACTTTTCCCCAGTTAATTTTAATACCTGTGGAGGTAGCTGATATTGAAGAAATTTTAGGAGCGGCAACGTACGTTATACTCTTTCCGGTAGTATTATAGCCGCTGGTGTAAACCTTTTCATCCGATGTAAGGCAACGAACTGTGTATGTGTATTTCGTTCCGCTTTTTGCCGTTGTATCAGTAAAGGTTGTCGAAGCCGTGGTTGTGAGAGCAGTCCAGCCTGTGCCTGTTGTTTTGCGATATACTCTGTATTTTTCAGCCTTTGAAATAGCTCCCCAGACAATTTTAACTCCTGTAGCTGTAACTGATATTGAAGAGATGTTAGGATTTGTTAGAGCAGTAAAGCTCTTTCCTGCTACGTCATAGCCGCTTGTGAAGGCTTTTCCGTCTTTAGTTATGCAGCGAATAGTGTAAGAATAATTGGTCCCTTTTGCGGCAGTTGTATCAGTAAATGTGGTAGATGTTGTTGTGCCGATTGCTGTCCAGCTTCCGTTTTCTGTTTTGCGAAAGACCTTATATCTTTCAGCATTCGTCACCTTACCCCACGTTATTTCAGTTCCTGAGTTTATTGCTCTGATTGATGAAATTTTAGGTGCAGAAAGAATTGTTACACTCGATCCTGCGGAGTCGAATGAGCTGGTATATGCCGTTGCGTCACTATTTATGCACCTAACTGTAAAGGTATATTTAGTGCCAATTTTTCCTTCAGACCAAGTGTAGGTTGTAGAGGTGGTATCAGCAATTTTTGTCCAGCTGCTATTGCCGATTTTATAATATACTCGGTAATTTTCAGCGCCTGCTACTTCTCCCCAACGAATAACAGTACCGTCATTGTTTACGTAAGCAGATGAAAGTACGGGAGAAGAAATGAAGGTAAAGCTGTCGCTCGGGATTTCGTATCCGCTTGTGAAAACACCTGCAGAGGTTATACAGCGAACTGTGTAGGTATATGTTACACCGCTTTTTGCAGTAGTATCAGTCAAGCTTGTGGAGGTAGTAGTACCGACAGTTACCCAGCTTGTGCCGTTTGTTTTGCGAAGAACTTTGTATTTTTCAGCACCCGAAACACTGCTCCATACGATTTTTGTGCCTGTCTTAACAGAGCTGATAGATGTAACTTCAGGAGCAGAAAGACAAGCGACAGTTCTTCCGGTAGAATCAAAGCTACTTGTGTACTGCTTACCGTCACTGCTTGTGCATCTTACAGTAAATGTATATTTAGTGCCGAATTGTGCATCCTGCCAAGTGTAGCTTGTGGAGGCAGTATCAGCAATTTTCGTCCAGCTGCTGTTACCGATTTTATAATATACTCTGTAATTTTCAGCACCCTTTACTTCTCCCCAGCTAATCACGATACCGGCATTGTTAGCATAGGCTGATGAAAGTACCGGCGTTGATAGATAAACGGTACTCTTAGCCGTGTCAGCATATGCCGTGAATGACGGGATAATGCTGATTGAAATTATTATTGAAAGTAAAATGTTAATGAATCTTTTCAAAATTCTGCAACTCCTCATATGTAATGCTTGTGTCATATTCGACAAAGTAACCAATATCACATAATATACAATAATTGATTTTTTATTATATTGGTATAATATTATCACTAATTTAATCTTCTTGTCAACGATTTTTAGTTATTTATAATAACTATATTAATGCCACTTTTGTTATATTATAGGAAATACCGCAACGTTTGTTTTTACTTAATTTCAAAACATTTGTTGCGGTACTGTTTATAATTATTCTGTTTATCTTCCTCTTGCATATGAACGAACTCTGAATTTCGCTCCTGTTGACTCACAGACAAGTCTTGCTTGTTCAATATCCTCTTTTGGTATCACGTCAACAACAGTCATTCTCACGTCTTTGCAATACTTCACGCACTCACGGGTGAAGCTAAGCATTGCATCAAATGCCTTGCCCGGATAAATACTTCTTGTGATTTTATCATATTTTTCCGAGTCAGGGTCATTAAGTGAGACTGATATTGTATCAAAAACCTCCGAAAGCTCTTTTGCCGTCGGCTTTTCGTTAATTAAATCTGAAAGACCATTTGTATTAAGTCTCAGATTGATTTGAGGGTTTATAGCCTTTAAATACTTTGCGGATTCAATCAAATTGTCATATGCGTTAGTCGGCTCTCCGTAACCGCAAAATACTGCATTTTCAACCTTTGTGAAATCAAAATCATCAATTGCCTTTTTTATTTCATCAATTGTCGGTTCTGTATCAAACCACAGCTTTTTGGCATCTCCGACAGCGTCGCCTTTTGAGCGAATACAAAAAGCACAGTTGCACGGACATTTATTTGTGATGTTGAGATAAACTCCGCCTTCGAGAGTATAAACTATATCTGCCATAATTTTCACTTCTTATCAATAAATAATTTCTTTTTAATTTTTCCTGCGTCAAATGCAGCTGCAAGAATTATAAATATAACTGCACTGCCTACAGCCTGAATTATATTTCCCGTAATATTTACAACGGCATACACTTTGTCAATTATTAAATCAGCGACAAAATAACCGACGACTGTAATTACGCCTGCAGGTATTGTAAGCAAAGCTGTAATCGGTGTCAAGATTTTTTCGCTCTTTTTATTTACCAAAACAAATGGAATTGCAATTAATGCTTTTACTATGAGTGTTGCAGGGGCATATGTAAACCAGCCTCCTGCTATGTCTGCAAGTGCTTCACCGACAGCGGCGGCGAAGAATGCCCAAGGACCTCCGAGAGTTGTTGCTACGAGATAGACAAGCGCATCACCGAAATGAACATAGCCTGTTGCAACAGGTACTGAAACAAACCTTGTAAGCACAAAAATCATTGCTGTAAACATTGCGGTTACTACCATTTTAAATATTTTATTATTTTTCATAGCAAATCTCCCAAATACTTTTCAAAATTTATTCCGTCATTATGGTTTATGTTTTGCCCGCTTTTTTCCATACCACATATAACCTTGCTGATAAATGAGGTTGCAAGGCTCACGGAATCAAATAGGGAGATTCCTTTCAGTGCTCCACCCATAACAATTGAAGCTAAAATGTCGCCTGTTCCACTGTAATATCCGCCGTATAAATCGGCAGTTGCTATATTCATACCTTTATCATCAAATACGATATTTGAAATTTTATTACCCTCTTTATAGCCTGTGACAACTATACTTTTCATTCCCTGATTTCTCAGCTTAAGGGCGTATGCTTTAATATCCTCAATGCTTTCGGAATATTCTTCATCGGCAAGAAAGGCAAGCTCTGCAATGTTTGGCGTAATTATATCTGCCTTATAGCATAATTCTCTTATTTTCCCGCACATCTCACTTGTATAACCGCTGTAAAGCGAGCCGTTATCGGCCATAACGGGATCGACAACTAAAATTGTTTTATCGGTCTTAAAGTCAATAATAAATGAGTTGATTATATCAAGCTGTCTTTCGTCAGTCACAAAGCCTGTTAGTATTCCGTCAAAGGTGACACCCAGCCTTTTCCACTCTGTTATGAAGCTCTGCATTTCATCTGTAATAGATACGGATTTATAGCTGTCGTAAGCCGTTTGATTTGAGAGGACAGCGGTCGGCAAAGGGTGAGCTTCACTACCCATAACGGATATTATCGGAATTGCCGCAGTAAGCGAGCATTTGCCAAAGCCTGATAAATCGTTAATTATCGCACACTTTTTTATGATTATCCGTCCCCCTCTTGATTTATTTCAAGTGACATTATATAATGATACTGTATTGAATAAAATACACAGTTCTAATATTTTTTTAAGGTACAGTTATGAAAAAATACACACAGTTATATAATACAATTAAAGATATGATTTTATCAGGCGAGCTTGCAGTCGGTGAAAAAATACCGTCTGTGAGAAAGGCTTGCAGAATATATAACGTTTCTATGACAACAGTACAGAATGCTTATTTTGATTTGTGCGCCGACGGTTATATTATTGCGCAGGACAAGAGCGGATATTTCGTGTCGGACATTGCAAAGGCACAGAGTAATGATAATTATAGGGCAGAGGAAAATAATGCTCAGTATGACCTCACAGGCGGTACAGCTGACGAGGAGAGCTTTGATTTTACACTCTGGCAAAGGTACATTAAGAGTGCGCTAAGACAGACAGAAAGGCTACTTTCCTACAGTCAGTCAAAGGGCGAATATGATCTGAGATGTGCGATTGCGCAGTACATTAAGGAAAAGAGGAATGTAATTACCTCACCCGACAGGATCATTATCGCTGCAGGTGTTCAGCCGCTTTTACAGATACTTTGTTCTTTGCTTAGTAATAAAAACTCCGTTTCATTTCCTGATAAAAGTTTTATACAGGGTATGGGAATTTTTAAAGACTACGGCTTTGACGTACATACAAGAGATAAGGACGCTGATATAATTTACGTTTCACCGTCACATATGACACGCTGGGGTGACGTTATGCCTATCAAAAGACGTCTTGAGCTTGTTGCGTACTCACAGGAGCATAATTCACTTGTTATTGAGGATGATTATGAAAATGAATTTTTATATAATGTAAAGCCGACACCGTCACTTTTTGCACTCGGTAAGGGAAATATCGTTTATATGGGCTCATTTTCTGCAATGCTTTTGCCCGGCATTAGAATAAGTTTTATGGTGTTGACTAAAGACCTTGCCGAAAAATATGATGAAAAGTCATATCTATTTGCACAGACTGCGAGCAAGACAGAGCAAATCGCACTGTGTAATTACATACGTGACGGACATATTAAATCACAGATAAGAAAAATAAGGCGGTTATATTCTGCAAAAACAAAGGCATTTGCAGATTTGCTGAAAAAAGAACTGCCTGATGCTAAAATTGAAATCGGTGAAAACACTTTACAGATAATACTTTTATCAAAATTTAATAAGGATTTATCAGTATTTGAAGAGATGGGATTAAAGGTTTTTGTTGAAAAATATGAGGGTGATGAAATCGTTTTAGTTATCTCCCCTGCAGGAATACCATATTCGGAAATGGACATTATAGCGAAAAAATTAAAAATGTCAATACTGTGAATAAAATCAATAAACTTTTGTTCTAATGGTCCATATATTTGTACTATATTCACCATCGCTATTGAATAAGAAATTACTTCTGTTAAAATGAGATTGTAAAGGCAAGCAAACCAAAACAGCCAAAGAAAGAGGAGGAATTTCTTATGAAGAAAACAGTTAAACAAATAATTTCAGGATTGGTAATTTTCGGAGTTACACTCGCAGCAGGCTTTGTAATCACTGCCGTTTCATTCAACCTTTTTGACAGTCTTACTGCAAATCAGATGAAATTAATTTTTGCAGTTGATGTATTGTCAATTGTGGCTGTCGCAACAGGTGCTTGGTATTTTTTCGATTCAAAAAAAGCTAAGGCACGGAGAAAAAGAGAGCTTGAAAAAAGGCATTTTGAAAGAATAAAGCAAAAAGAAACTGAAATGACGGAAATAAATAAGCTGATTAATTTCACAAACTTTGCTGCTTGATATTTTAATTTTTTTATATATGTGGTACAATGCACTTGTTAAGTAGTGACTGCTTAATAAGTGCATTTTTTATGGAGGCAGACTATGAACAAAAGTGAATTTTCAAATCATTTAAAAATAGGCGAAGTAAAAATCAATGACCCGTTCTGGAATAAAATATCAGAAATTGTAAGAACAAGCGTGATCCCCTATCAGTATCTTGCACTTCAGGATAAAATTGAAGGTGCAGAAAAAAGCTACTGCATAGAAAACTTTATCAAAGCAGGCAAGGTAGTTGAAAAAATCAGACAAGGTATAGAGCCGGAAAAATACCCTGTTGACAAATGGGAATATAACGATAATAACTGTGATAAAAATGCTTTTCACGGCTGGGTATTTCAGGATTCAGACGTGTACAAGTGGATTGAGGCTGTTGGATATTCACTGCAAAATCATCCTGACAAAGAGCTTGAAAAAAAGGCTGATGAATATATTGACATAATCTGCAACGCTCAGCTTGATAACGGCTATCTTGATACACTTTACATTATAAATGACAGGGATAAAACCTTTACAAATCTAAAAGATTTTCACGAGCTATATGTCTTCGGTCATATGGTTGAGGGAGCGCTCAGCTATTATAAGGCAACAGGCAATAGAAAGCTTTTAAACTCCGCCTGCCGTTTTGCAGACCTGATATGTAACACCTTCGGTGAGGACAAAATAAAAGGCTATCCCGGTCACGAGATAGCTGAAATGGCACTTGTTAAGCTCTATGATGAAACAGGCAAAAAAGAGTATTTAGATACTGCAAAATTTTTCATTGACGAGCGTGGCAGAAAACCATATTACTATGACACAGAGCATAACACGAAAAGCAAGGGCGAAAACTATCACTATAATCAGGCTCACAAACCGCCGAGAGAGCAGACTGAGGCTGTCGGTCACGCAGTAAGAGGTGTTTACCTTTACAGCGCAATGGCTGATATCGCAAAGGCATATGACGATGACGAGCTTTTTGGCGCCTGCAAGAGCATATGGGATAATATCGAAAATAAGAAAATGTATATCACAGGCGGCATCGGTGCAACTGTTGACGGCGAGGCATTTTCCTTTGATTACGATTTACCGAATGATTTAGCATATGCTGAAACGTGTGCATCAATTGGTCTTATATTCTTTGCAAGACGTATGGCTGAAAATGAAGTTAATTCTCACTATGCAGACGTAATGGAAAGAGCATTATATAACACAGTTCTTTCAGGAATGTCTGAGGACGGCAAATCATTTTTCTACGTCAATCCATTAGAGGTTTTGCCGATTGCATCAAGCAGAGATTCAAGGAAAAGGCATATCAAGCCTGTAAGACAAAAGTGGTTTTCCTGCGCTTGCTGTCCGCCCAACCTTGCAAGGCTTATATCTTCGCTTGGTGAGTATATCTACACGGAGAATGACAATACTTTATTTGTTAATCAATATGTCGGAACTGATATTCAAAGCGATAAAACGAATATTAAAGTAACGTCAGATTACATTGAAAACGGCAAGGTATCATTTGAAATTGAATGCAAAAAGCCGTTTACGCTTGCACTGCGCATACCATTTTGGTGTGATGAATACACCATTTCAGAAAAGTTTGAAAATAAAAATGGGTATGCTTTTATTGAAATAAGTGAGAACAAAAATATTGATGTTCATTTCAATACAGAAGTTAAAGTAATAAAATGTTCAAACAAGGTAAGGGCAAATATCGGCAAGGTTGCCGTCACAAGAGGTCCATTGGTTTACTGCATTGAAGAAGCCGATAACGGCAAAAATCTTCAGATGCTCACCCTTTCAAAAACACCGAATTTCAGATACAAAGACGGAATAATTTTTGCCGACGGCTATAGGGAAAAAGCGGATAATGCGCTTTATTCAAATTACACGGCAACTGCCTTTGAGGAATGTAAAATAAAATTTATTCCATACTATCATTGGGGTAACCGCGGGGAAAATGAAATGTCAGTATATATAAGGATATAAAATGAATAAACATAAATACAAAGACAAATTTGATAAAATGGCTAATGCGCCTGTAAAAGAGCTTATATCCTCTTTAGCAGTGCCGACTATAATTACGATGCTCGTAACAGCCATTTACAATATGGCGGACAGCTTTTTTGTCGGCAGGATTGATACAACGTCAGTCGCATCAATCGGTATTGTATTTTCGGTAATGACGCTGTTGCAGGCAATCGGCTTTTTCCTCGGAAACGGAAGCGGAATACTTTTAAGCACTTATCTCGGTGAAGGCAATAAGGAAAAGGCGCAGATTTATGCAAACGTTGCATTTTTCACGGCATTTATTGCAGGAATAATAATGGCGTTTGCAGGGTTATTTTTTTCAGATAAGCTTGCACTTTTGCTCGGTGCGACAGAGTCAACAAAAGCATCAGCAAGCGGATATTTAAAGTATATTTTGCTCGGCTCACCTTTTATTCTGTGTTCGTTTGTACTTAACAATCAGCTCAGATACCAAGGAAGCGCGATATATTCAATGGCAGGAATACTTAGCGGAAGCCTGCTGAATATCGCCATTGACCCGCTGTTTATTTTCACGTTTAAGCTTGGTGTTCAGGGTGCCGCAATAGCAACAATTATCAGTCAGTTTGTCGGATTTATTATTCTTTTATCAGGAACTTACAGAGGAGAAAATATAAGAATAACGCTTAAAAAATTCAGGCCGAGCGGTAAGATTTTTCTTGATATTTCAAAGAACGGTCTGCCCTCACTTGCCCGTCAGGGTGTACAGACTGTTGCGACAATATGCCTTAATTTTGCGTGTTCAAATTACGGCGACGCTGTCGTTGCAGGTATGAGCGTATTTAACAGGGTTATGTTTCTCGGGTTTGCTGTTGTAATTGGATTTGGTCAGGGATATCAGCCTGTGTGCAGTTTTAATAACGGCGCAAAAAATTACAAGCGTGTTTATGACGGATATAAATTCACGGCAGTTATAACGACCTGTATTATAACAATTCTTTCTGTAATTGGATTTATTTTTGCACCACAGCTTATCGCAATTTTCCGTGATGATAATGAAGTTATAGAAATAGGTGCAATGGCTTTGAGAGCTGAATGCCTTGTGATGCCATTAATCGGCTATAACACTTCGTCAAATATGCTTTTGCAATCGCTTAAGGTATCGGGCAAGGCAACTGTCCTTGCACTTGCAAGACAGGGAATTTTTTATGTTCCGCTTATGCTTTTACTGCCTAACTTTCTCGGCTCGGCAGGAATAACCTACGTCCAGCCTATAGCAGATTTACTTTCATTTGTACTGACAATATTTCTTGTAACAAACAAGGTTAAGGAACTAAAAAAGCTAAAGAAGAGACCATAACAAAAAGACGGTAGAAATCTACCGTCTTTCTTTATGTAAGAATATTTAATTATTCGCCCTTCATATCAAGGAGCTTAACTGTGCCGTTATATGATGCAACAGATACACGGATTGAATCGGCGATTGCCTCTTCAATATCGTCCTCCTCAACGCCAAGCTCTTTTGTATAAACGTTGTTGAAGAAAAGGTCGATATCCATAATATCAGGAAGATTGAACGGATCCATACCTGAGTCAATGCCTCTCTTCTTGTAATCCTTAACAACCTTAATCATACCCATTTTCATCATCCAAGGTGATACGCCGACAATCTTTCTGTTATACATTCCTCTTGCATCGTAAACGATCTTAAGGAACTTATCCCACTTCATATTGTACATACCGATTGGAATAGCCTCGAAGCCTGCCTTCTTTCTCTCAGCAGCGCCTGCGATAGCCTGACCAACCTGACGGCAGGTAAGCATTGTTGTACCGCCTGTCGGGTACATTGTGAATGGCCAGCTGTCCATAAAGCCGATCTGCTCAATAAGTACAGTCCATACTGGCTTTCTGCCCGGCTGAGTACCGAAGATGTATGGAAGCTCTAATACTGCACAACTGAAATCGTCATCACAGAATGCCTCGCAAACTTCCTCCTGCATAATTCTTGACTTGAAATATGGATTTCTCTCAGTAAGGCGCATATCAGGTCTTGCCTTTGAAAGATAAGCAAAATATGAGCCGAGAACTACTGCTCTTTTAACGCCGACCTTTTTACAAATCGGGAAGATTCTCTTAAGCGGAGCAATGTTATATTTGTAATAATAATCCATAACCGGTGCAGGAAATTCAACTCTTTCATCAACTCCGGCTGCAAAAATAAATACATCATTACCCTTGAGCAATTCCTCAAGCTCTTCGTCTGACTTCTTGTTGATATCACCGAAGATGATATCCATCTCCTCCGGGATAGGAGCTCCTTCAGGGAGCGGTGGCAAAGCAACTGAAGTTACCTTGTGACCTTTTTTGATAAGACAGGTTGCTGCCTCACAGCCGAGAAGTCCTGTACCACCGATCATAAATACGTTCATAACATTTCCTCCGTAAACTTTAATAAGTCACTAATTTATTTGTCAATATATGACATTAAGTTAATTATAAGTTATAAATTTGAAATTGTCAATAACAGAGCCTTAATTATTAAAATTACATTGCCAAAGTCCTGTTTATTTCATTACGCTTTTCAATTAACCATTTTTCACTGTGTGGATAATCTCTTGCAGTAATAGGTTTTTCAAGGTCTTTATTTAAAATCTCAAGTGTCTTTTCTCTGCCGATTTTCTTTTCAAGAAGTTTTAACGCCTCAAAATCCTGAATCGCATCATAAAAGACTTTTAAGCGAAGTGATACATATGTACTGCCGTCCGGTGACGGATAAACAACATAAGAATCCCCTGACGGAAATTCCCCGCCTGCATCTGTTTCAGTAAACGGATCAACCTTTCTCTTTGAATAACGGGTGTAATAAAAATTATAACCCCAGTGGAGAAAGCCCTTTACGTCATAAGCGTACATAATAAAACCGAGAATACGGTTTCTCAGTGACGGCATTGCGATAAAGCGATTCGGAAGATTTTTGTTACAAGGATTACAGCAGTAATACGTCCACAACTCAGGCACTTTGCCGACGAAATCCTCAATGTGCATAATATTCGTTATCGGATATTCTGTTAAGCCGTGTTCGTAAAAGCTGAATTCAGAAAGCGCATCAATCTTTTTGAAATCAGCAAAAAGATCTTTCATAATCTCAGCAGATTTTTTATAGCTTCTATAGTGCCTTTTTTGCGGCTCGTCTGAGATGTGGAACATACATCTGTTACGAAGTCCATTTTCATCAATAAATCTGATAAGCTTAGGAGCAAGCTGACGCAAAAAATCTGAATATCTTTTGCCGTGAGAATTTGTACCCCAACCAAAAATACGCTTATATCCCCTACTCGTCTGCGCCATAATTTTCGGAGCGTGCCTTGCCCCCCACTGCGTATAAAGATGTGACATTTCAAAATATTTTATTCCGCATTTATCGGCAAGGTCAATCCACTTCTTCAGTTTGTCAAAAACGAAGGTGTATCTATCGCCTTCTTTTTTCACGTCAACAAGCTGAACAGTAGGTCTTTCACCACCAAACTGCGTGTCAAGCGGAGGAGTAAAAAGAGGTGTCAAAATCATATTGATTCCGTGACTAACAGCAGTACGCATAAAGTTTTCAACAATTCTCCAGTACTCGTCTGAGAAAACCTCAACATTGTAATACGTCGCAAGACAGTCGGTGTGAAACCAGTGCGTGCAGATAAGGCTTTGATCAGAAAATGAAGCATCAATGATTTTTGCCTTTACTTTTACAACTTCATCGCCGACAGAAACAGTGATTTCGTGTTCGCCTACATTAAGCTTTCCGTCAGGAACAAACTCACACCAAACAGGTGTCCACTCATTTCCAATAAGTTGAATTTCGCTGTCAATCGGAATCAGTATATCGGGATAGTCACCCGATTTGGCGTTTCTTATAAAATAATCGTCTCTGTCCTTTTCTGCCGTAAGACCCGCAGGAACATATTGGATTTTATAAATCTTGAGTTGCTCACAGTCGGAATGAACATTGATTGACATATCCGAATCCGATTTAACAGCAAGCTGAAAAGATACTCTTTCATTTTTAAGACAGCTTAGCGTATCAATTTCATATTCATTGCATATTTCATCAGGGAAGATTTTCGCAAGACTGCTAAGAATTTTAATCTCCATAAATATCACCAAAAACATTATATAACAACAAACAATTATAATCAATGCTTTGAGAGAACTGAAGAGAGAAGAAACGAAAACGGCAATACCCTGCGGTATTGCCGTTTTATATTAAATCTGTATTACAGCGGTGGAAATCATGATAAATTCAAACTGATTCTTTAAAGATTATCACTTTTTGTAGCATTACATGTTTGGCAAAGAATCTGTCCATTAGACACAATTGTTTTGCCACCACGATTCCACGGAATAATGTGATCTGCCTGCCACGCATTCCATTCACATTTTGTTCCGCAATTTTGACACACGCCCTTATCCTTGCGGAAGATAACCTGACGCTGTGCTTCATCAAAATTACGTTTTGAATCTTTTGGCTCCAAATCTGTAATTGCCGACAGAAGATTTTCTTTCAAAAATTCGTGGCGGTATCTCAGGGAATCCATAGCATCCGTTGATTCCTTTGTTTTCGATTGGTAGATTGCCAATCGTGCATTCTGCTGATCCTCAGGTTTTTCAGCCTCAACCGTGCGCATTGTCTCAAAATCAATAAACCATTTTGCAAGTTCTTCTTCCCTATCTTTTATGGCATAGCTTTCCATTAGATCTTTTATAAGTGCGAAAATAGAAACAACATTGAATCGCTTCAACTCAGGTGTTTTTTCTGGGAACATACGAAGTAAATAGTTCAAAACTCGCTTTACTTTCTTAGCGATATCCCCATTTGCATCAAAATCCTGATTATCCATATACATGGCGTTCAAATTACGATCCTTGATGTCGCAGATATCACCGTTAATGGTAAGTAGTGTCAATTGTGCAGCGACATGCTCATGAGAGAATCGACTGTTTTGAAAATTCACCACATCTACAAAGAACGGATGCTTAGCCAATTCTTTTATAAAGTTGCGCATATTACCCGGATAAGCATTACGTTTTTCCTGCGCCTTTAATGTAGTACCATTCTGCAGGCGTAGAAACATTTCACTGATTTCGTCATCTGAAACGTCATTTAAAATAACAAAATCCAGATTATAGCTATTAAGTTTGTCCATTAACTCCATATCAAGGTCATCATACTTTTTTCCGGCGATTTCAATCCCGTCAACCGGATCGGCATCTTTTGCAAGTGCAAATCCACCGGAGAAGAATTCCCAAATTGTGCGTAAGCGTTGCTGACCATCAATAACATCAAAGGTATCTTTTCCGGTCGAATGCATATACATTTTTGGAATGTCATACTCCCTCAGCATAGAATCAATCAGAAGCCGCTTTTGAGCTCTCGTCCATACAGCGGGACGCTGGTAGTCAGGATTCGTGTTGATATTATTTCGTCTGATGAACGTTGACAGTGCTGTTAATGTCTTTTTTGCTATCATAGTAAGTTGCCTCGTTATGTTTATTTAGTTATTTTTATTAATGGCTTATGGACTTAAGCCCCATTTTAGTAAATGTTGATCAAAGCATCTATACCTAAACCAGATTATTACAAATATAGCATATTTTGTCGAATGTTTCAAGCTTTTGTTTAATTCATTAGTTTTATAAAAAAAGGAAGGATTTAATTGAAAAAGCACCGACTTTGTCGATGCTTTTTACTGTCTAAGGACTACAAAAAAGATGAACAACCTTAATTCGCTGAGGGGATTCGAACCTTAAATTAATTTCATATGTATATAATTATTCACCTGAAATAGATTCAAAACACTTAAAATAAGACTGATTAAAATTGGAGCAGTGTTTAATGATACAGCACTTGAAAGCACTTTTACTTGCATCAACACCTTTATTCAAACAATTAATTGCATCAAGAAACGCAGTGAAAATCATCTTCACTGCGTTTGTATAATTTTATCTTTTTATTTAAGGTTCCGCTTTTTAGGTCGGTGAGAATCTGTTTTATAGATAATGGATGTAGCGATAATTTCCAGTAGGCACAGCACCAACATCAGTATCCTAAGTTCCAACTAACTTTTATCTCCTGTATCCTGAATTAGTATCTCTCAAATGAAAAGCAACAGTAAAATCATCGTTGTCAATTTTTACTGTTCATTTTTTAATACTCCAAACACTATGATTCGCTCTGTTGTTTGCGGAAATCTGCAAGTTGACAGAGCAATCAATCTTTCGCCCTCCGGCTCATACCAAATGAGGGCATTTTTTCGCACATACGAAAGTGTACCTCCCTTTTCATTGGGGGCAAAAATCTCATCCACAGATGCATCTGCAAGTAAGCATGCAAAGAACTTTATGGAATATATTCTGTCAGACACGGTTAGCGTAGCCGTTCTGTGAGTATCAAAATACTCCTTGTCAAGAAAAAAATCCAACGCACCGAACATTTTGCCATACTCCATATGATGCCCGTAAATCAATGAATAAGGGTCGGAAAAATCGGATGCATTCCTTGAATCCAGAAAGAGACTACCCGATAGGGAGTATTTTCCAAAAGGGTCTTTGTTAAGATATTCATTGTTATCTCTGCCCTGCATAACAGGATAATCAATTGTAGTGTTATCCACTGTAAGCCATGCGACTACGTCATCAGACAGCGCACTCATATCCCAACCACCATTTTGCACGTCAGAGACAAGGGGCTTAAAGCTGCGCAAATCATCGCCACCTGCTAAATCGTAGATAAGCACTGTATCGTACATTGTGTATGCGCCAATTAGCAGCAAAAGCAGGAAGAATAGAATTAGTACAGTATCTGTTGAACGATCAAGGAAACGTATTACCCTGTACATCCGTTCTTCCCCTCCTCAAAGTATATTATTTATTTTTTTACAGGTTAATTACCTGCAAAAACGGAATTAAAATCCACGCCGTCGAAAAATAAAAATTATTTTTCCTTTCAGCGCTTTTTTATTGATCACACCGTATGTGCGGCTGTCGCTCAGATCGGAGCGATAGTCATTGAGTACAACGAATTCGCCTTCGCCTAAGGTGTAAGGCAGATTCAGATTAGTATCAAGGATCTGAGTCGGATAGAAGACTTCTTCGCTCGGATACGAACCATTTAGCAGTATGCCTTGTTCATCTCCGTCTATAGTATCTCCGGCTCTTGCAATGATGCGTCCAAATCGAATTTCATCGTCTATCCTATATGCTACAACATCGTCGCTATGGTATTCGCTAAGCTTATATGTAACACACAAGTCGCCGTCTTTTAGTGCCGGGTACATATTGTTACCGCCTAAACGAAATACGCCAAATACAAAAACCAGTGACAAGCTGATAATCAGTGCAATCACTGCAAGCTTTATCAGAAGATGAAATGTTGCTTTTTTTAATAATTTATTATTATCAGGCTTTGCACTTGACTGTTCTTCGGTCACATAATTATTTTCTATGGAGCATTACCTCCTTTGACATGTCGTCTTGATCCTCCTGATTGTAAAGAATGCCATATCTATGCCGATCATCATAAACAGAGGAATACCATTTGTGAATTCCATATCACCATAATCACCGATAATCGAAATTTCGACTATCGGTGATTTTATCATTTCGCTTTTTTAAACAGGAACATGAATCCTGTTAAGCCCAAAATTGATACAAACATCAATATTATCCATAAGCCAAGATTGCTATTATCTCCGGTCCAAGGTATGTCGGGAGAATCAGGTGTGTATGGTTCACTTGGCTCACTCGGCTCATTTGGTTTGTTTGGCACAATAGGAGCATTTGAAAGAGTGTTTTCAAACACAATGTTATCTGTTTTTTGAGAACTGTCCTCTACATATAACGAAACAACAGTATATAGCTCGCTGTCTTCATTCACAAAAACAGATATGTGCATTGTATAGACAGTACTGTCATATGTAATATTATGCTCTGTTCCCGATTTCTGATAAATTTTGTAATTATAATTACCAACTCCGGTAAAAGATAACTCGAATTTACCCGATAATACTCCTTCAAATACAGTCTGCGCCGGTAAAGGTGCATTGTCAACAGCTTCAATAACCACCGTGCCGGAAGCATTTTTAATTGTAAAGGGGATTTCCACTGTCGTAGCCTCTACAGCGAACACCTGAATAGGTATCGCCAATAGAAGAAGCAACAGCAAAATCATTGTTATTAACTTTTTACTGTTCATATTTTAATACTCCAAACACTATCGTATATTGTATAACTGCCGATTAAAACAGATTTAATTACATAGCTCTGCTCTTTCTCTTGATGATTAATGCTACACCTGCGATACCTACAAGCATAAGAACTACAAACGGAGCAACCGTAAGAAGAATACCGGTAGATATAATACCGTCATTTGTATTAGTGAAAGCTACCGTAGTATCAGCAGTAATACCGCTCTCATCCTTAGCACTATTTCCAGTTCCGGAGGCATCAGTATCGCCACTAACATCAACGGAAGGTGTGTAATCCTTTGCGTCTTCTGTTACGGTCCACTTAGTGCCATAGTTCAGGCCGGTGATTTTCAAGGAGTCATTGTGACCAAGTGTGAATTTATATTCACCATTCTCATCTACAGTGATCGTTGTCAGAGTTCCGTTTATATACGCATTGTATGTATCACCTTCTTTTGCGCCCTCAATCTTCAGGGTGAATTCGAAGGTGTCTGTTTTGTCACCCTGATTGCCGGCAATTGCCTTGCTGATGGTAAGGTCGTAGGTTTCCATTGAATTCTCGAAGCCGGAGCTCTTTGAAGAGTCGGTTGTGAGTAGTTCATAACGGGAAATTTCCAAAATTCCGTTATTATCTACAATAGTAACATCCAGATAACGTGAGTTTTTGTCAACAGTAAATCCGTTTCCGTCCTCGGTGGTTTCCTTTATCACGTAGCGATACACACCGGGTGTATCAAATGTAACGCCTTCAAGATCTACTGTAAAAGTGGATTTTGCATATGCCTCGCCATCATTAAGTGTCAGCGTGTTGTCCGACGGAGCAGTAGTAAAAGTTGTCTGACCAGATGTAAACACAGCTTTGGTGATAGAAGGCGTCATAGGGCCTGGTTTGATCTCAATAATGTTTTTATCAGGATCAGCTTTTACAGCAGTACCCTGCTCAATAGAAAATTCGAACTCCACAGCAGGTACGGTTGCGTTTTTATCCAGTACAAGATATTTATCAATGGTTGTGCTATGTTTTTTAGTGGTATCACTTACCACAAGTGGATTGTACTCAAATGCAAACGCAGGTACGGTCATGGCCATGCAGAGAATCAACGCAAGAGCCATTGAAAAAAGTTTAGAAATCTTTTTGTTCATATGTATGAACTCCTTTCAATTTTTGGCTTTAAGCCTTATACTTTATTTGTTTATTTTAACAGAACATAGTCCTGTTGTATCGGGGGTTAAAATTCGTGGCAGACGCATAGGTCACAATTATTTTATGAAGTGTTCCTCCTTCTGCGTGCCGTTCTATGTCGTTTGACGGCTAAGGGAATCATGCTTATACCGATCAGCGAAAAGAACGGTATCAGCCACTCAAGTTCTGTAGTAGCGTCCGTCTTAACAGCTTCATCAAGGGTGTTGGTGAATGCAACGTCCGCATTGTCAGTCAGGTCTCCCTGCGCTGTTTTACCGGATCTTACCCTGTCGTTTATTTTGATTCTTGTTGTATAAACCTCATCGTTTTCTTCTATCACATAGTGTACACCGGATGGCAGATCCTTTATGGTAATGCTTTGACCGTGGCTAAGCCATACAGTAGCTATACCATTTCTATTAAAGGTAATATTACTTTCAACGCCGTCCTTCTCAAGTGTGTATGTGCCTCTCACTGGATTGCCATTTCCATCGGTCAGGGTGATGATGAATTCAAATTGCTTGGTCTTATCTCCCAAACTTCCGGTGACCGTCTTGCTGACGGTTAAATCCTTTGTATCGTAGGTATTAACAAACTCAAAAGTATCTTTTCCGTTATTGTCGCCTTCCTTAGTGTAGATAATATCCTTTACATACACACCGCCGTCAGGCTTGCTCGGATCTATTGGTTCTACCTTGACCGTGACAGTATAGATAGTATCATCGCAGGAAACGCCCAGTGCCTAAGACGATACCTCAGAGATCTTATATGTATAAGTACCCACCTCCGTGTATGTAATAGATGGGAAACTTATATTGTGCATACTGTTTGTGACCGTTACAGACTCGCCTGCACCCTCCGGCATTGGAGCATTGTCCAAAGCCGTCAGCTTAAAGCTATATGCACCCTCGTCAAGCTTTCCGTCCCACGCTCTGCCGGTGAGTTCCTTACTGCCCTTGAATGTGGCAGTATCACTGACTGCTTTGTTCTCAACACGTATCTGCTCATAGTACGAAAAGACCTGAATGTCATAATCCTTCAATGCTAAAAGTTCTTCTGAAGATACGGTATTGTTAGTGAAAATTTTATTTTCATCATAGTTTGTGAAAATAAAGTAAATCGGATCTGCAAGCAGATATCCATCAGGGGTTTGCGTTTCGGTTAAACGGAAAATCGCTCCCTTTGGCAGATTCGTGAAATCAAAGACATTCGGAATAGTCTTTGTCTGACCATTGCTGTCTGTATACGTTTTGAGTACTCCGTCCCATTCGGATTTTTCAGAGCTTGTATCCAGCCTAAACTTATCATCATCTTCCGGATGATATGTAAGCTGTTCAAGATGAAACTTCGTTCCCTCAAGCGCCTTTTCATTTCCGTCTTTGTCGATATAGTACTTATAAACCGAAAATCCTGTAGAAGCGCTGCTGGAGGTGGAACCGGGGATAATCGGTCCGTCAGGAGCCTCAGATGCATTGTGCGATACATCTTCAAATCCGTAAATTTCAATGTTGTTTTCGGCTTCAAATATATTATCGCCGTCATCCATAACATTTGCCCAGTATGACAGTATTAGATACTTGCCGTCCGGAACGTTAAATGTGATTCTATTCTGTTCAGAATCGACGGCAAAGCTGTATTCGTCCGCAAAACCGGGTTCGTCCTTTTTGAGAATGCGTGTATGGGTGGACGGATCATTAGCCTTATAACCTGCATCATGGGAACTGACAATTTCAGTAATTTGAATGGAATATGGAATAATGTTAAGATCCGATCCCATATTGTCAACCAAAGTCAGCATGGCATTGGGGTCTTCAAGAAAATCCATTCTATCAGCATTAACGACTATCTCGAAATAGATGTTACGGTAACCGCCATTGTCTAAGAACTGATCAATGGGCTTTTTGCTGTAAGTGTAATCTCCGTTAAACCTATCGCTCTCATAAACAGCCTTCTTTTTTAGTGACTGTTCATAAGTGCGAGAAGTTTCTGCGGTTCGTTCTATTCCGAGCACGTCATTGATAGTGCCTTGAACTGTGTTAACAAACGGTATCGTAACACTGCCATCTTCATTTTTGATTCCATCATTCCATAACTCAAAAAATGTATCGGAATCTTCAATCTGCGTATCATAGGTAATGGTAAAATACAAATCGCGAAGTTCGAGAAAATCTTTTCCGGTCATCATTTTATTACCATTATTCCTATCTATTCCAAACTCATAATTATAAACACTTTCTCTAAAGGTCTCAATCTCATTTTCAGGAACATTGCAGTTAATGGAAATAGTGCCGCCTTCATTGACTGTGACGATGAGATTCATTTTTTCGCCGAGGAATTTAAAAAAATTATTTCGATTAGTTGCGCTTGCCCAAGTCGGATATCCACTGCTGGAACCGTCAGTAATGGTCACCTGTGCACTGCCGTCAGCATACACAGTTCCTTCTGGCAATTTATCGGTGAAGGACATTACCAGCTTTTCCAGATCGAGCAATCCAATACCGTTTTTGTCATAAAACCATTGGGGATTTGTCACCCTTATTTCCCATGTAAGAACGAATTTGTTATAATCCGTATCATTCTTTGAAGGGGCAACATAATTCTTTATATAATCGAAGTCTGCATCTTCTTCAATTTTACCGTAGGAATAGTCCTTCTTAACGACATCGCCATAATGCCATTCGCCGTAGACCTCATTTTCATAGTGGTAGAATGGAACCAAACCACCGTTCGGGTCAATTTTGTTATCTTTATTATACACCTCAGTCTCAAAGGTGATTTTTGCCTTGCTGAAGCCTTCTTCAGCTCTGCCTCGATAATTGCTGAGTATTTTAATGCAAAAGGCACCGTTCTCCTCAGCCGGTATAATTGCAACTTCTCCGGCAGCCACAAGTGTTGCAAGCGGTACACCGTTAATCTTAATTGTGTCAGTCAAAACATTTTGCTGCCAATTGAAATTCGGATCCCATTCATTAGCGGAGCCGCTGGGATATTTACCGCCGTTGATTGGAACATCCTTGACTATCACGTATTCAAAATCATCATTATTCAATCCTGGAATATCCACTGTGACAGTCCATGAAATAGTGCCGTTCTCTGTAACCGTGCCGTCGCTCTTCCAGATTCCGTAATTTGGTTGTGCAGTGCCGGAGACCTTTGTGTTCCTATCGAGTGATACATCGTTCCCCCACATAGGCACGGAATCATCGGTAATTATTGTAGTGAGCGTGTAAGTATATTGACCGGTGCCAATATAATCCATATCAAAAATGGAAAACTCAAACTGATTGTCGCTATGTTCCCACTTGTGATTATTGCCGACAAGGGTATCTGTGATTGTGGTGCTGAGACCGAGTTTTTCAAAAAATGCTTCTGCCTTATCCCTACCGCCGAACTCCGTTATAAGCCTTTGCAGAACATCTCCGTAATCGCCGTTCGCATTCGGCTCAAGATCAAGAATATCTGCAAGCATCTGCAAAAGACTTTGCAAATTATAGGTGATCGTCCAAGTGATAGTTCCGTTATCATTAACTATTCCGCTTTTGGCAATGGAAGGTTTCTGCTTATATCCAATACTGTCAACGGCTTTTTCAGGGAGTCCGTTTTCCCAATCTGCATAAGCTGTATTATCAGCCGTCTGGGTATAGTTTACTAGACGTCCCACAAGTTCCTCAGAAACTTCTACAGTATAGGTATATGTGACGGTATCGCCGTCATATAGTACAGTACCATCGGGGAATGTGAATCCAAAACTGTGATTATTTTCATCTTTATCAATATAAGGTTCTTTCAGCTCCCAGCTATTCTTATCGTTGGGATAATCTCCGGGATACCCGTCAAAATCCTCGACGCCGGGGGTAAAAGTGACAGTCGGACTTTTTGAGTCAACGACAAGCGTCATACCATCAGGCAGATCATCGTAAAGTACAGGATCTTTGATTCGCCCGTGTATAGTGTTGGTAACCGTATAGGTAAGATAAAACTTACCTGTGACTGTATCATATGTCAGTTTTCCGTGTGTCTTCTCCACATCTAAACCGGACGAGCTGTAGTCAGGTGTATACGGAATATCCTGATCTCCGATTTTAAAGCTATTATCTCCGTCCGTATTCTCATCACGTGGGTCGAGATTGATGGTTCCGTCAAATGTAACCTGTATGTTTCTGGAAGTACAGTCGCAGACATCTACATACTTGATATGTACGGTAACCTCTCCGGTCGCCTCATCCCTCGTAAATGAGACCTCGTATTTATGACCGTTTTCGTCGCTGTATGAATACGTCTGATCAAGCGAGAAATTATTAATTGAGCTTAAATCTCCAAGACCAAGTTCAAATTCAGTGGTGCCGTCGTTCAGCTCCCAACTTATAACGATCTCAACGGCCGTACCGTCCTTAAGCTCAGGCAGTTCATCATTCGGACCGTAAGCCGTATCGGGTTTTCCATCGTCATCTGTATCAACGTACAAATAGATTGTATATTGATTTGCATTCGGAGCGGGTACACCGTCTTCAATCCATGCATCGGGTGTAGGGCCGAATCCAGCGGATGTGTCCTCAGCAAATGCAAAGCTCGGTAACCCGCTAAGCATTGATAGTATCATACAAAGACAAAGCAGTACAGCGAGGAACCTATTTATTTTTGTTTTTTTTATCATAAAATTTCCTCCGAGAGAAACCTTTCATATTGTCTAAATAGTATAAATTATTATTTTTTCAAACTTATTCGACTTTTCCCATTTCCTCACGCAATACAGATGAAAGTCGGTCAAATAAATCAAAAAGTGTCTTACGCTCTGAGTCATCAAGTTTTGCAAAAGCGTCGTTTTCTGCTTGTATAATTTTATCAACTGTATCTTTAGCAAATACAATTCCATTTTCAGTCAAGCGAATCAGTTTGCTCCTACGATCGTTCTCTGAAAGCTCAAGAACAACATATCCCTTTTCCTCCAGCGACTTCAATGCAGAATTAAGTGACTGCTTGGGATAATACAACTGCTCAACCAGATCCTTTTGCGTACAAACAGAATTTTGTCGCAGAACATATATTATCCATAATGACAATTTCGGCATATTGAATTTTTTAGCCGCATTTTGATATATATCATCGTATGCTTTGTACATACGATTGAATTGAACGATTTGACTTTGAATAATATTTTCCATACTATGCAATCTCCTTTAGTCCGAAACCGGACTATGAATCATCTTATTGTAGTCTGTTTTCGGACTTTTGTCAAGTGTTAACCAAATATCATTGAATATCGATTTAATCATTTTTGTCCAAAGTCTAAAAGATATATTTCTTTGTCATATTACGAGCGAAGCGAGTAATATGTTTTTGAGTTAACATACAGGCATTGAAAAACTCCTGAACCTTAGCTAACAGCTTTGTTCAGGAGTTTTTACAACCATATTTTATTCCACAGAGGTTTTGAAACACAAGTGCTATAATAGTAACTCCAGCAAAATTAGAACATTGAAAATAATTTGCTGACATATTATGCAGGTGCTATATTACTATA
>JAFLSA010000001.1 GCA_022511185.1 Eubacterium sp. | reverse complement strand
ATTGCGCAGGGCTCGTCACTGCCCTTGAAATACATATCGAGCTTGTCGCTGATTTCAACCATAAGCCAACCTTCGCTTTTGCCCGGGATAGCAGTTATTGCATTTCCAAGTTCTGCTTTAATAATTGTTTTATCAGCTATGTTCTGATTTGTTTTTACTTCAATAAATGGCATATTTATCTCTCCCTATAAATATTTTTCTATAAAATCATCAAGTCTTTGATGATAGCCTTGCTCGTCAAATCTTATGCTTTGTGCGTGTGTTGCGTTTTCCACAAGGAAAAGCTCCTTATCATTTTCGCAGATATCATAAAGCTCAACTCCCATTTTTGTAGGAACAAAGGTGTCCGCCGTGCCGTGAACGAACAGCATAGGCACTTTGGAATTTTTAACGGAACTTCGCACATCTGTATCGTTAAGGTCAAAGCCTGCAAAGACCTTGTTCATCGCATTAAAGATTTTAAGAAGTCCCTTTGTGTGCTTAACACCGACACCTTTTGCGGTGTTGTCAAACTCCTCAAGTGCGCTTGTGTAAGGGCAGTCGGCAATGGCAAGCCGTACCTGATTTGGCACGCTTTCAACCATTTTACACACGGTTGCGCCGCCCATTGAAACACCGTGAATGATAATTTTAATATCCTCACCAAATCTGCTGATAAGATAATCAAGCCAGTCAAGGCTGTCAACACTCTCAAAATAATCAAAACCGAGATAGTTACCACTGCTTTCACCTTGTGCAACATGGTCAACTGACAGGAAGTTATATCCCTTTTCAATATAATACTGCATAAAGTTTGCAGGGTCGCCGTTATGATCTGCACGGTAGCCATGGGCAAAAAATACAAAAACCTTACTCTCGTTTTTGTTAAGAGTTAAATATCCCTTAAGAGTGTCGCCGCGCCGTGACGTTATTGAAATATTTTCTGTATCCTGTTTATTAATCCATTCCAGCTTCTTTTGGGTAAAAGCCGTCATATCCTCCATGCTTTTATCGCTTGCTTTTGTGCCGAAATATCCTATTACGGATTTAATTTTCTTTTCCTTTGCCATAACGTCCATATATCCGTGAATTGCAACCTCACAAACAAGACCGACCGCAGCAGCACCTATGGCAAGTAATTTTTTATTCATATTAAGTCACCTCATTTACCGACTGTTATGCCTCTTTCTGCTCTCTGCTCGGCAAGCTCCTTTTCCATTTTTTCTTTGTACTCGCCTGTCAGCTTGTAGAAGAATAAAGGAACGATGCAAAGAAGCAGCGACATTGCAGGGATAAGTGATACAATGCTGAACATTCCTGTTCTTACAGTTTCGCTCATATCAAGCGGATTAGCCGTTACCGATGCATTGATAGAGGATACGTCAAGGTCAACGATAATGTACATCAAAATGATGAATGACGTACTGATTGCATTACCGAATTTGTTTACGAAGCTTTGGATAGCTGATCCCATACCTGTCAGACGAGTGCCTGTTTTCCATTCCATATAATCAAGGCAGTCGCCTATCATAGCAGACGCGCATACGTTGATTGCACCGCATGGGATAATTGAAAGAACAAGACAAGGCATACAAGCCCAGAAATTGTCATAGCCTATAAACCACATAGCAAAACTTCCGATTGCACCGATTATAGATGTAACGATGATGATTTGCTTGTAGCTGAATTTTTTAATAAGAGGTGTCACTGCAAGCATTGCACCCATCATACCCACAGCGGCACACACTGAAAATACTGTAGATACAGTTGAAATGTTTGACTGTAAAGCGTTTTCAAGCTCTGAGCCTGATAGGCCTGTTAAGTCCTTGCCTATGTAAAATGAGTATCTTGCAACGTGTACTGCACCAGCCTGATACATATATCTTGCTGCTGAAAGAATACCCATTAATGCAGTGAGCATAAGCGGTTTGCAGGTTAAGATAAGTTTAAGTGATGACGGCTGGTTCTTATCCTTCTTTGGAGGAGGCGGCAATTTTACCCGCTCATTTGCCTTAAAGTAAACTCGGATAAATAATATGTTACCGATAATTGAGCTTACAAGCGCCATAATTGTATATTTAGTCTGCTCAAGCTGAGTGCCTGCAAGGTCAAGTTTTGGCAAAATGAAGCCGAGCACCATAAAGATTGCCATTGGCACGGCAGAGCCGACACTGTTTGCGGTTTTTGCTTTTGAAATGATTGAGCCACGCTCGTCTGCATTAGGTGTCATAATGTTAGGCAGGCTCCAGAACGGAACGTCTGATGCCGTATAAATCATACCCCATAACACGTATGTAACTGCGGCATAAATCATTTTATTTGTGTCGCTGATGTTTGGCGCATAGAACAAAAGCATTGTGAGTATTGCCACAGGGATAGGGGTGTAAAGAATATATGGGAGCATTTTACCCTTTTTAGGATTAGCGTGGTCTACAAAAAAGCCCATAATCGGGTCATTGATTGCGTCCCATATTCTTGCAATGAGCATAAGCAAAAGCACAAATATCGGTGTAACCTTAAGCACGTTCAGATAGAAATCTGAAATATACGAGCTCATTATGGCATAAACCATACCCTGACCTAAGCCGCCAATGCAGTAAGCCATCCATTCTTTATTCGGGACATAATTATTCTGTTTCATAATTAAACCTCTATTCATCGACTAAAAAAATCATTCGATTTTGCTTATATTAGGGAAATATCTGAACTTGACCTGACCGAGTATTTTATCCTTGTGAACGTATTTGTTTTTCCAGTAGCGTGAATCCCAGCTTGAATTTCTGTTATCACCCAGCATAAAATAGCTGTCCTCAGGAACATAGAACGGACCGAAGTCGCCCTCAGGTATACAGTTGGTGACAAAGCTGTCGTCAAGCTGGATTGTTTCGCCGTCTGTTTTGGTAACGTAAACAATACCGTTTACGATCTCAACAGTTTCGCCCGGCAGACCGATAACTCTTTTAACGTAGTTCTGGCTTTCATCGTCGGGATATGCAAAAATAATAATATCGTAACGCTCTGGGTCACTGTTGATATAAGCAAGACGGCTTGCTATAATTCTGTCCTTTTCCTGAATGGTGTTAAGCATTGAGCCTGTCGGTACAATAGCGTTTGCAAAGACAAATGATTTAAGGAGAATCGCAAGGATGATTGCTGCGACAATTGGTATACAAAATTCAATTGCCTCACGAAGCTTACTTTTTTCCTCTTTCGAGTCTTTTTTATCTTGTTCATCTTTTGTATCTTTTTCTTTTACCGGTGTGCCGTTTTGAGTTTCGATATGAAAATCATCTTCAATTTTCTCAATTTTTTTTGTAGGGCTTTTAACATCGTCAGGATGTATCTCAGTATCAAAAATCATTGCACCGCAGTTTGCGCACTTATACCAATCGTCGACTTTTGTTAAGACGTCGCAACCGCATTTTTTACATTTCATCTTCAGTTCTTCTTTCTCTTCTTGCCAACATTACTTAATATTTCTTTAAGAGTTATAATTTCATCGTAAGGGGTAGCCTTGTTTTTAACTGAAAAGTCCGCAGCATCGCTTTTGAATTCCGTTGAAATTTCAGGTTTTACGTCAGTGCTGTAGGCTGAGCAGTCAAGGCTTTTGTCAATATAAAGCTTTATCATTGTGTTCTTTTCTCTGACTATCGTAATCTTATGGCTGTTACCGCTTACAATGCTCTGCGAACGGATAACACAGCCGTCGCAATTTATATTGATAAGGCCTTTTTCTACCCAAATTTTTATATCGTCATTTTCAGCTATTACTATATTTTCCTCGCCGTTGTATTTGAAAGATATAGTAAATTCATTTGTGTTTTTAAGATAATCGTACCTTCTGTCCTCATTTCCAAACTGGAATATCTTTATCTCAAATGGCTTGAGGGTTAGATCAATCTTATCGCCGTAGGAATAACTGTCAAAGTTTTCATTACTGCTTTCGTTATAAACGTTGTACCTCTTAACATCTTTTAAATCCTCAGGACAGCCCATAAGCTTGTTGAGGGTGAGCGTGAGCGGAGCTTTTTCGTCAGTCGGATTTCTCAGAGCAATTATGCCGTCGCCCTTTTCAGTCCAGCCGAAATAACCGTAAACGTTGTTATCATCAGGCCTTCCGCCGATAAAGCCCATATTTTGCAGAATGTCAAAGTTGCTTTTCTGCCACCTTAAAACTGTTGCAAGCGTTCTCCATTTTGACTTGTTCATTTTGCTGTAGCTTAGGTGCAACTCGTTAAGCGCCTGTCCTCTGCAAGCGTTGAAATAGAGGTATTTTTCAAATTCCTCATCGGTATAATCCACCTTAGCACAGTTGCCGTAAATAGGCTCGTGGTTATAAATATATTTGTTTGGTATCTGCCACGCCCTTGTGCAAAGCGCCTCATAATACCTTGAATCACGGTAGGTAAGCTCGCTGTCAAGCCGTGACTGATGGGGGACATTTTCCGCAAAGTCAATGTCCGAGCTGTTCTGAAGCCAGATACTGTTCACGTATTGCAGCCACCACGGTGACGGATTAACGTAGCAGGTCATATTTATCCAGATGTCCTTGCCCTGCTTTTTCCTCTGCTGTCGCAGATTTTTGAAAATCTGGATCCAGCCCTCCCACATTTCGGTGAAATAGTACATATCATTTTCACCGCCGACCATATGGTTGTGCTTAGGATTTGTGCAGGGATTAAGGCAAAAGCCGTCAAACTTCCAGTAGCTTAAATCGAAATCTCTTGTAGCTTTAAGTATGAAATCTTGGACGTTTTTCTGATAAACCTTATCAGCAATGCAAATATCTCTTGCCTGCGCATTATATGCACCGTTGCCGTTTTTCTCAATCCTTTTTGCGAATTTATCCTGAAAGTTATAACCGCCCCTCGGTCCGAGCCACAGGCCAAGACTTGAGCCAAAGTGTGCGGTAATAGTAGAGGCGTCAAAAAGCTGATTAGGGAATTTCTTATTAAAGCTCCAAAAAGATGCTTTGTAATCATTCCAACCGTCATCAATAACATACGCATCAAGCGGAGGAATACCGTTTGAAGACAGCTGCTTTTCAATCTCGAAAAAGGACTTTTCAATATTATCCGTATCAATATTAAGCATATGATCATACCAGCTGTTATATTGCAGGCGAAAGTCAGTCGGCACGGCAATGCTGTCGATATAATTAAAGAAAGCCTTTTGCACATCAACCATTGTGTTGCTTTTTGCACCGCCGACAACTGTTACGGGGCACTCAAATTTTCCGCTGATGCTTTTACCGAGATAATATTTCACCTGACCGATGCCGTATACTATTGAGTTAAGGGTAGCAGGCAGCTCACAGCCGAAGAAAAGGCTGTCAATATAAAACGGCTGACCGAGTGAAGAGTGTATGCCGTTGAGCTCATTACCCTCAATATCAGTAGGAACAGAGAAATGCGTTTTTGAATTGATGATACCTATATGCTCCAAAAGGATATAATCAATAATTTTTTCGCTTGTCTGAGTAAATGAAATCTGCTTTTTCAGCGTATTTCCGTCCTTACCCGGCCATAGTGACATAGTAACTGTAATGCCATCACATTCGGCAAAGGTGAAGGACAGCTTTTCATTTTCCTGATTGTAGTTGGTTACCTTAAGACCCTTTGACGTAAATTCAGTGCCGTCTGTAAAATGAAACAGAAATTCAACGCTGTTGCCGTCAGGTATCAGGTCCATTTTTGAAAGTGTATTTCTTATCTGTGAGGCATAGAGATTTTCCTCGTAAACCTTAAATTCACGCTGAAGCACTCTGCTTTCAAGTCGTAGCATAGTATGACTCCTTTTCAAATTCCTTCTATGTATAAATGCCAAATCATTCTCTTAATTATAATGTGTATATATTATACATATATTTTAAATTTATTGCAATATCTCAGCTTATCATAAAAAAATATTTACATTTGTTTATTTAGCTTATTGAATTATATATTCTGTTATGTTATCATTTATAAGACAAAAAATTTTTATTTTGAGAGGTAATGCATATGGAAAAACTTAAAGTTGGCATCATAGGTGCCGGCCGTATCGGTCAGGTACACGCAAAGTCAATTACATACCATATCCCGCAGGCTGAAATTGTTGCTATCTCTGATATTTATGTAGAGGGTGCAAAGAAGGTTGCAGAAGAGCTTGGTATTGCAAATTATTATGAGGATTATCACGAGATTTTGAATAATCCTGAGATTACGGCAGTTCTTATCTGTTCCTCAACAGACACGCACGCTGACATTGCGATTGAGGCTGCAAAGGCCGGCAAGCACATCTTCTGTGAAAAGCCTGTTGATTTGACTATCGAAAAAATCAAGGCAGTTATCAAGGCTGTTGACGAGGCTGGTGTTAAGCTTCAGATCGGCTTTAACCGCCGTTATGACCACAACTTTGCACGCATTAAGAGCCTTGCAAATGAGGGCAAATTAGGTGAGCTTCAGACGATCAAAATCACTTCCCGTGACCCTGAGCCGCCTCCAATTTCATACGTTAAGGTATCAGGCGGTATCTTCCTTGATATGACAGTTCATGATTTTGATATGGCACGCTTTATCGGCGGCGAGGTTGAAGAGGTTTATGCAAACGCCGCAGTAACTGTTGATCCTGCTATCGGCGAGGCTGGCGACGTTGACACAGCACTTGTTACGCTTAAGTTCAAGAACGGCGCAATCGGTGTTATCGACAACTGCCGCAAGGCTGCTTACGGCTATGACCAGAGACTTGAGGTATTCGGCAAGAAGGGTCAGGCAAGTGCAGCAAACGATACTCCTACCCACGTTGAGTTTATCGACGAGAACGGCGCTGTTACAGACAAGCCGCTTTACTTCTTCCTTGAGAGATATATGGGCTCATTTACAGATGAGATGACAGAATTTATTGACTGTGTTCTTAACGGAAAGGATACCAAGACAACTGTTTATGATGGCTTGGAGGCTCTTCGTCTCGGCCTTGCCGCAAAGCTTTCAGTTAAGGAAAACAGACCGGTTAAACTTTCAGAAATTGAGGCATAAGTATGAAACGTACAAGACTTACAATGTCACAGGCACTTGTTAAGTTCCTTGACAATCAGTACATAGAATGTGACGGAGTAGAAACAAAATTCGTCAACGGAATTTTCGGTATCTTCGGTCACGGCTGTGTTGTTGGTGTCGGTCAGGCTCTCGAGCAGGGCGGACATAACTTGAAATTTTATCAGGGCAAGAATGAGCAGAATATGGCTCTTGCCGCTATTGCTTATGCAAAGCAGATGGATAGAAAAGCAATTATCCCTTGCGTTTCTTCTATCGGTCCCGGTGCTACGAATATGGTAACGGCCTGCGGTTGTGCAACTGCTAACAGAATTCCGCTTCTTGTCCTTCCCGGTGACACCTTTGCTTGCCGTCAGCCTGACCCTGTTTTGCAGCAGGCTGAGTTCTTCGACAACTACGGCAGAACGGTAACAGACGCATTTAAGGGCGTTTGCCACTATTTTGACAGAATTAACAGACCTGAACAGCTTATGACGGCTTGCCTTAATGCTATGCGTGTTCTGACAGACCCTGCTGACACAGGCGCAGTCTGCCTTGCAATGCCGCAGGACGTTGAGGGCGAGGCATACGATTATCCTGATCATTTCCTTGCAAAGCGTGTATGGCATACGGACAGACGTCCTGTGTCAAAATCACAGCTTGAAAGAGCAACTGAGCTTATCAAGTCTGCTAAAAAGCCGATTATCGTTTGCGGCGGCGGCGTAAGATACAGCGAGGCTGAGAAGGAGCTTCAGGAATTTGCTGAAAAATATAATATTCCTATCGGCGAAACACAGGCAGGTAAGGGAGTTATCGACTGGAAGCATCCGCTTAATCTCGGCGGTATCGGCGTAACGGGCGGTAAGGCTGCTAACGTTATTGCAAAGGATGCTGACCTTGTTATCGGTGTCGGTACTCGTTTTTCAGATTTCACCACTTCGTCAAAGTGGCTCTTCAATGAAAACAGAAAGGTGCTTGGTATAAACATCTGTCCGTTTGATGCGTATAAAATGGATGCAGAGGCAATTATTGCTGATGCGAAGGAAACGATTACAGCACTTATAGAGTCCTGTGACGGCTACAAGTCAGCGTATACAGGCGAAATTGCTGATGCTAAGGCTGAATGGGATGCTATTGTTGATGAGTATTATTCAACTGAGCTTGAGGGCGGACTTAATCAGACTCTTGCACTCGGTATAATCAATGAGTTTATGGATGATGATGCTATTGCGCTCGGCTCTGCAGGCTCGCTCCCGGGCGATATGCAAAGGCTCTTCAGACCTAAGGACAGAGGCACATATCATATGGAATACGGCTATTCCAATATGGGCTACGAGGTCAACGGTGCTCTGGGTGCAAAACTCGCAAAGCCTGAGTCAGAGGTTTACACCTTCTGCGGCGACGGCTCATTCCTTATGGGCCACAGCGAGCTTTATACAGCGCTTCAGGAGAATCTTAAAATCAACGTCTGTCTCTTTGACAATATGGGCTGGGGTTGTATTGAAAATCTCCAGAATAATCAGGGTACTGATACATTTGGTACAGTATTCCGTGCAAGAAATCCTGTAACAGGTATGCTTGACGGTGCTGAGATTGACCCTGATTTTGCAAAGATTGCAGAAGGCTATGGTGCAAAGGGCTATACCTGCCGTACCTCAGACGAGCTTCGTGCTGCACTCGAAGATGCGAAAAAGCAGACAGTATCATGCCTGTTTGACATAAAGGTACTTCCTAAGACTATGACACCGGGCTTTGAGTCCTGGTGGAGAGTCGGCGTTGCAGAGGTTTCAGAATCAGAAACAGTTGCCGCAGCGTACGAAGATATGCAGGCAAATATTGCAAAGACGTTTGACTATTAAATAGGGAATCCTCCCTTCCGCTCGTTCCGAGCTCCCTCCCTCCTTTAACAAGGAGGGCGAAAAAGGTGAAATTATATATTGTCTCCCTTGTCAAAGGGAGGGGGACCGCGAAGCGGTGGAGGGATTCAACTAAACCTACAAGGAGAAAAAATATGTTAGATCCAAACAAAGTAAAACTTGCGATTGCGCCAATCGGCTGGACAAATGATGATATGCCTGATTTAGGTGCAGAAAATACGTTTGAGCAGTGCGTAAGCGAAATGGCACTTGCAGGCTTTAAGGGCTCTGAAATCGGTAATAAATACCCGTCTGACCCTGACGTTTTAAAGCCGTATCTTGATATCAGAGGACTTCAGATTTGTAATGCGTGGTTCTCATCATTCTTAACATCAAAGCCTTATGAGGAAACAATCGAGGCGTTCAAGGCTCATTGCGATAAGCTCTGCAAATTAGGTGCAAAGGTTATCGGCGCATCTGAGCAGGGCAATTCAATTCAGGGCTGCCTTGATAAATCAATCCTTGACGAAAAGCCTTATTACACTGATGAAGAGTGGGCAATTGTTGCTAAAGGCTTTAACGAAATGGGTGCTTATGCAAAATCAAAGGGTATGTACTTTACTGTACATCACCATATGGGCACAGGTGTTCAGACCGTTGAGGAAATTGATAAGCTTATGGAGATTACCGACCCCGGGCTTGTTTATCTCCTTTTCGATTCAGGTCATCTTACCTTTGCAGGTATCGACCCTGTTCCTGTGCTTGAGAAATACGTTGACAGGGTTAAGCACGTTCACCTTAAGGACGTAAGACTTGACGTTTATAACAATCAGGTAGTGCCTGAGCATATGTCCTTCCTTGATGCTGTAAGAGCAGGCGTGTTCACAGTACCGGGTGACGGCGACGTTGATTTCAAGCCGATATTCGATATCCTTGCTGAGAATAATTACGAGGGCTGGGTAGTTGTTGAAGCAGAGCAGGACCCTGCTAAAGCAAATCCGTTTGAATACGCAGTCAAGGCTCGTAAATACATCGCAGAAAACACAGGACTTTAATATTAAAAGCGTTGCTGATAGCAACGCTTTTTTTATAATCACAAAGGGAGGGAAAATATGGACAGTACGAAAATTTTTAATGAGCTGGCGCAGAATTACACTATCGGCAGGCCGATATATGCTGACAGCTTAATAGACAGCCTTTATGCTGATTACGGCTTTTCTGATAAGTCTACAATTGCTGATATAGGCTCGGGTACGGGTAAATTTTCAAGTCAGTTATTAGATAGAAAAAGTCTTGTTTACTGCGTTGAGCCAAATGATGATATGCGCATTATCGCTGAAGCTGAGTTGAAAGCTTGCGACAATTTCCATTCAGTAAAAGGTACTGCTGATAATACTTGTTTAGAGGATAATTCAGCCGATTTCATAACGGTTGCACAGGCGTTTCACTGGTTTGACGTTGACGCATTTAAAAAAGAGTGTAAAAGGATATTAAAGCCTGACGGCAGAATTGTGCTTATCTGGAACACGAGGAATTTATCTGCTGATATCAATCAAAAATGCGCTGAGATATATAAAAAGTATTGTGCCAAATTCAGAGGATTTAACGGCGGAATTGCCCATGATGACGAGCGTATAAAAAGATTTTTTGATAAAGGCTATGAGCTGAAAGAGTTTGACAATCCGCTATATTATGATAAAGAAAAATTCATTAACCGTTGTCTGTCAAGCTCGTATTCACTAAAGCCGAATGATGCAGGATATGACGAGTATATGTCGTTATTTGAAGAATTGTTTGATAAGTATAACACGGACGGAAAATTATGCGTGCCAAATAAGAGTGTTGCTTATATCGGGAAAGTATAAAAAAGCAGGTAGTTTTCACTACCTGCTTTCGTTATATCAGTCTGTTTTAGTTCCTGTTAGGTGAATTATATAAATGAATTCTGCCTGTATCGTTAAACGCTTTGATTGTCATTATTGTAATCGGCACGATAAACATACCAAGGAATCCGAAGAGCTTAAGCCCGAAATAGAGACCTGCAAGGGTAACTAACGGATGAACACCGAGTGACGAGCCGACAATTTTAGGCTCAATGTACTGGCGGATTACAGATATAACCACATAGATTACAATAAGACCGATTGCCATTGAATAGTTGCCGAGCACTAAGCTGATTACAGCCCACGGGATAAGAATACCGCCTGAGCCGGCAACAGGCAAAATATCAAAAACCGCAATTCCGATAGCAATAATAACGGCATATCCGCTGTTAAATACACCTATGAGACGCAGTATTGAAAGTCCAAGGAAAATCTCACAGAAGGTGATGAACATAATAATTGAGTATGCTCTTACCATCTTTAAAACAGTTTTTGAAAAAACCTGCTTTATCTCAACCAGGATGTTCTTTTTGTCCTTTGGGAGCTGTAATTTTATAAAGTTGACAATGAAATTATAATCCTTTGTAAAGAATATCCACGCAATAATTCCGATAACGATTCCAAGCAAAGCTGACGGTATATTCTTAACAACGCTGAAAATTCCGCCAAGGCCCGCTGTAAGTCCGTTAGTGACAGACTTCATATCAATTCCAAGTGAGCTTAAATCGAAATTAGTAATTGTTCTGCCGAAGAAATCAGAAATTGAGTCAGAAACAGTGGTGTAAATACCGTCCGGTAAAAAATCAAGAAAATCTAAAAGCTCCTTTTCGAGCGTTGCAAGAAAGGACGGCAGGTCATTGAGCTGTCCTGTAAGAAACGATATAAAGCCGCCGATTTCCTTTGCAGCAAGGGAAATTATTGTGATTACAGGGCCGAGAATTATTAGTAAAGAAACAAGGACAAGCAGCATTGCCCACAATGTGTGGCACTTGTTTTTTGTCTTTTTATCAAGCCATCTCAGCGGTCTTTGCAGTAATACGGCAAAGAAAAACGAAAGCAAAAACGGTGCCGCAACCGCAAAGCAGTATTTAAAGAATACATAGACAAGTCCTAAAATCATTGCGATAAATGCTACGTTTATTATAGCACTTTTTCTTTTTTCTACCTTATCTGTCATATTTTTACTTCCTTATAAAATTGCTTTTATTTTATAATAATTCAAGAATTACCATTTATCAAGGGCAAAATAAAATAAATATGTTAAATTTTTTTAAATAAGACTTGATACTTTAGTGGTTTTTTGCTAATATATTAAAAATGTATTTCACAGCAAAACAAGTGTCCGCGTACGGAGGACAACCAAATGGATAAAGTTAATTATTATCTTGTCAATTCAAGCATACTTCCACCTGTTTATTCAAAGGTTATTGCGGCTAAGAATTACCTTGCTTCAGGTGAGGCGACTTCTGCTTCACAGGCGGCAAAAATGGCAGGAATTTCAAGAAGTGCATATTATAAGTACAAGGATGCTATTTTTGAATATAACGGCGACAGCAACGACGAGACGGTGACGATCAATGCTAAGCTTAAGGATAATGCAGGCGTGCTTTCAGCAATGATGAACGAGCTTTATAAAGCAGGCGCGAATGTGCTTTCCGTCAGCCAGAGCGTGCCTGTTAATTCAGTTGCCGACGTGTCCGTTACTGTCAGGGCGACTGATATGAAGTCAAGTGCACAGGAAATGCTTGAAAATATCAGAAAAATTAACGGAGTGAACTCAGCTCATTTAGGAGGTTAATATATGAAGGTTGCAGTTATGGGTTACGGAACAGTCGGTTCCGGAGTTGTTGAGGTTATTGAGACTCACGCCGATAGTATTCCCGATAAAATAGGCGGCGAGGCTTTAGAGGTTTCACGTATTCTCGATTTGCGTGATTTTCCCGATGATGTGCACAAGGATTTGTTCACAAAGGATTTTAACGATATTTTGAATGATCCTGAGATTAAAATTGTTGCGGAAACGATGGGCGGCGTAAACCCTGCCTTTGATTTCACAATGAAACTTTTAAAAGCAGGCAAAAGCGTTGTTACGTCAAATAAGGAGCTTGTTGCACAGAAAGGCCCTGAGCTTTTAAAGGCAGCAGAGGAGAGCGGTACGAATTATCTTATTGAGGCATCTGTCGGCGGCGGTATTCCGATTATCAGACCGCTTACGCAGTGCCTTGCGGCAAATCATATTGAGGGTATAGCAGGTATACTTAACGGCACAACGAACTTTATCCTTACAATGATGATTGAAAAGGGTATGTCCTTTGAGGAAGCACTCAAAATCGCACAGGAAAAGGGATACGCCGAGAAGGACCCGACAGCAGACGTTGAGGGTCACGATGCGTGCCGTAAGGTTTGTATTCTTGCGTCCCTTGCTTTTGGTAAACACGTTTATCCGTCACAGGTCGAGACTGAGGGCATTTCAAATATCACCCTTGAAGACGTTTCGTATATCAATTCTGCCGACGGTGTTATAAAGCTTCTCGGTCAGATAAAGTATATCAATGATGATCAGATTGCAGCGTTTGTAAGCCCTGCGGTCGTATATAACGGCTCACAGCTTGCATCGGTTAAAGATGTTTTCAACGCCGTTCTTGTTCGAGGGGATGCAGTCGGTGACGTGTGCTTTTACGGTCCGGGTGCAGGCAAATTACCTACCGCCTCCGCAGTTGTTGCAGATATTATTGACTGTGCAAAGCACACCGGCAGAAAAAAGATTTTCGGCTGGGGTGACGGTGAAGAGGACTACGTTGTAGATTACAAAAGCACAATTAAAATGCCGTTTTACGTTCGTGCAAAGGCAAGCTGTAATCAGGTGAATGGTGCTTTCTCAGACGTTAAATTCCTTTCAAGACAAGGTCAGCCGTCTGACGAGGTTGCATTTATTACAGACATTATGACAGAAAATGAATTAACCGAAAGGCTAAAAGACCTCGAGGTTATCAATATAATTAAGGTTACAAACTATTAAAAACTATTAATCAATAAAGGAGGACTTGAACTATGGGACTTATTGTTCAGAAGTTCGGCGGCTCTTCAGTAGCAAATGCTGAGAGAGTTATGAACGTTGCCCGTATCGTTACAGATACCTACAAGCAGGGTAATGACGTAATCGTTGTTGTATCTGCTCAGGGCGACACTACCGATGATTTGATTGCTAAGGCTAATGAAATCAATCCAAGCGCTCATAAGAGGGAGATGGACCAGCTCCTTTCAGCAGGCGAGCAGATTTCAATTTCACTTCTTGCAATGGCAATCGAAAAGCTCGGTTTCCCTGTTATCAGTCTTTTAGGCTGGCAGGCAGGCTTTAACACAAATGCAATTTACACACAGGCGAGAATTAAAAACATCAAGCCTAACAGATTGCAGGCTGAAATTGCAAAGCACAACATCGTTGTTGTTGCAGGCTTTCAGGGTATCAACAGGTATGATGACATTACAACCTTAGGCAGAGGCGGTTCTGACACATCTGCAGTTGCAATTGCGGCGGCACTCAAAGCGGATAAATGCCAGATTTTCACCGACGTTGAGGGTGTTTACACAGCCGACCCGAGAAAGGTTGAAAACGCTAAAAAGCTTAAGGAAATTACTTATGACGAAATGCTTGAGCTGGCAACGTTGGGCGCACAGGTGCTCAACAACCGTTCAGTTGAAATGGCAAAGAAATACGGAGTAGAGCTTGAGGTTCTCTCATCACTTAATCCAATACCGGGTACAATCGTTAAGGAGGCAGCAAAAATGGAAAAAATGTTAATTCGCGGTGTAACTAAGGATAAGGACGTTGCACTTGTTTCAATCTTAAATTTACAGGATACACCGGGTATCGCTTTCAAAATTTTCTCAAAGCTTTCTGCAAAGAATATCAACGTTGATATTATCCTTCAGTCCTTTGGCAGAGACGGCACAAAGGATATCGTGTTCACAGTCAGCAAGGATAACGGCCCTCTTGCCGTTGAGCTTTTAGAGGGTATGCTTGAGGATTGCAGAATTGTCTGCAATACTGAGGTTGCAAAGGTTTCAATCGTCGGCGCAGGTATGGAGTCACATCCGGGTACGGCATCAAAAATGTTTGAGGCTCTCTATGAGACAAATATCAATATCCAGATGATTTCAACTTCTGAGATAAAGATTTCAGTAATTATTGATGCAGAGGACGCAGACAGAGCAGTATCCGCAGTACACAGAAAATTCATTCCGAATGACTAATAAACTAAAATTAAAATCGGCTCAGTTTTTCTGAGCCGATTTTTTTGTGATTTTTATTATTCCTAAAACAATTGCGACTGCAATACTGACAGTTAATGGTTGGAAAAACAACGCAAGCATATAGTAGATGAAATCAGGCAAAGGCAAAAACACTAAAATAAGGTCACATTGAACCCCAAACTGTGCCAAAGTACTTTCATAAAAGAAAATGATAAAATTCAAAAGATTACATACGAATAAAAATATTTCGTATATAAATAAAATGATATTCAGAATTTTGTTATTATATTTGGAGTTAAAAATTAGTAAAACAGGAACTAAAAAGAACCAGTATATTTCTCTTAAAAAATAACCTGCATCTTCGTAACCCAGAATAATATCCAAAACAATAATAGATATACTGATACTAATTAGGTAAGGTCGTATTTTTTTACTTTCCATAATATCACCTCACAAGTACTATATATCATATTGTTTTGATGATGACAATGACTTTAGAACATAGTTTATACTTAATTTATTTTTAAATAAAAAAGCACGGCAATTTAGCTGAGGTTCCATAACGAAGTATTGGTTTCTCGCAGAAATTACCTGTAATACAGCCGAAAAGCCTCGCAAGACGCAAGTCTTGCTGCATTTTTCAACTATATTACAGACAAATTTCTTTTGCTACGAAACTGCGAAGCACTTAAAATTATTAGATTTTTAGATAGAATAAGGCATAAAAACACCATAAGGCTGTCGCCTTATGGTGTTTTTTAACGAAATTATAGCTAAAAAGATGATGATTTTAAGCAACACTGCGTTATGGAACCTCAGCTTTACCGTGCTTAATTTGTATATAAAATCTATTCTTATTTCTCAGCGTACTTGTCTTCGCCGTTCCAGCTATACATTTCACGAATCTTTTCGCCGACTTCTTCAAGCTGATGTGCTTTTTCAAGCTCTCTCTTAGCCTTGAAGTGAGCCCAGCCGTTGTTGCTCTCTGTGATGAACTTAGAAGCAAATGTACCGTCCTGAATCTCCTCAAGAACCTTCTTCATTTCCTTCTTGGTCTCGTCTGTGATGAGTCTCTTGCCTGTCTCGTAATCACCGTACTCAGCAGTGTTTGAAATTGAATATCTCATCTTTGAGAAGCCGCCTGAGTAGATAAGGTCAACGATAAGCTTCATCTCGTGGATACACTCAAAGTAAGCGTTTCTTGGGTCGTAGCCAGCCTCAACAAGTGTCTCAAAGCCTGCCTTCATAAGAGCTGTTACACCGCCGCAAAGAACAGCCTGCTCACCGAAGAGGTCAGTCTCTGTCTCACACTTAAAGGTTGTTTCAAGGATAGCAGCACGAGCACCGCCGATGCCTGCACCGTAAGCAAGTGCTGTGTCAAGGCAGTGACCTGAAGCGTCCTGATATACAGCAACAAGACAAGGTGTACCCTTACCCTCTTTGTACTCTGAACGTACTGTGTGACCCGGAGCCTTTGGTGCGATCATAAATACGTCGATATTTGACGGAGGTACGATCTGCTTGAAGTGAATGTTAAAGCCGTGTGCAAATGCAAGAGCCTTGCCCTCTGTGAGATTTGGCTCGATATCATTCTTGTATATAGCGGCCTGTCTCTCGTCAGGTGTAAGGATCATAATAACGTCTGCTGCCTTTGTAGCGTCAGCAGTTGTCATAACCTTAAGACCGAGTGACTCAACGTGAGCCCATGACTTTGAGCCCTCATAAAGACCAACAATTACGTTTACACCGCTTTCGTGAAGATTAAGAGCGTGAGCATGTCCCTGTGAGCCAAAGCCGATGATAGCAACAGTCTTGCCTGCAAGGACATCAAGATTACAGTCTGATTCATAAAAAATCTTAGCGTCTGCCATTTTATTTTCCTCCAAAAATATGTAAATTTAGCACATTATGTGTTGTTGCAAACTATTATATGCCTTTAATTATAATTAGTCAAGTATATTTTGTCTTGTAAATTGTGAACAAATAGAGTAAAATTAATTTGGGATGTGATACCGTGAATAAAATTACAAGATTAAAATATTATATTGATACGCTTTGTATTTATGATTTTAAAACTGACCCTGTAATTTCTGCACTTTATGATTTGCTTTGCAGTGTTGGCAGTGAAGAGGTTTTAAAAAGGCAAAGCAGTTTTTTCAAGATAGTATCAGCGAATAAGTCGCTAAAAGAATATATTTCAAAATGTATCTTAACTGCAGACAATATTTTCACTCAGTCGGCTTGTGCGGATAAGGTTGGAGATTTGCCTGAATCAATTATTAATGCAGTTGAAAATGACCTTATGAAGCTAGAACAGCTTTCGTCATTGACAGCCTACGATATTTCAGAGGCTGTCGGAGATAATGATTTAAGAGAAATGATAAAGACCGTTCCCCAGTGGGAAATTGGCAATTCACTGACACCGCTTAGCGAAAACTGGGACAAGCGGCTTGATGATCTGATTTCCTACCATAAAGTAAACGGCTACGGCAAATATGCAAAGCATATCGCATTTACGTGGAGGAATAAGGAGATTTGCCCTGTTGCTTCAGTCGATCTGATAACTCTTAAAGACTTGAAAAACTATGAGGTGCAAAGGCAAAAGGTCATTGATAATACGGAAAGCTTTATAGCAGGTCACCCTGCCAATAACGTTCTTCTTTACGGCGACAGGGGAACAGGCAAAAGCTCGACCGTTCACGCACTGCTTAATGAATACCACAGTCAAGGGCTGAGAATGATAGAGATATCAAAGAGTGCAGTTGCCGAGCTTGGACTGATTCGTGAACAGCTTGCGGCTTCACCGATGAAATTTATTATTTACATTGACGATTTGAGCTTTGATTCAAATGACTCGTCATTTAGTGAGCTTAAGGCTGCGCTTGAAGGCTCGCTGTCGGGCAGGCAGTCGTCAAATATACTTATTTACGCAACGTCAAACAGACGGCATCTTATTAAAGAGAATTTCTCTGACAGAGAAAATGACGTAAACCGCAGTGACACGATGCAGGAGCAGTTGAGCCTTTCAGACAGATTCGGACTGACGATTACCTTCCTTAATCCTAACAAGTCGGAATATTTTGACATAGTTATAAAAATTGCACTTGACAGAGGACTTGATGTTGACGAGGAGCACCTCTGCTTTATGGCTGAGCAGTGGGCAACGCGCCGCGGCGGAAGGTCACCGAGATGCGCAAAGCAGTTCGTTGATTACGTTGAGAGCTGTGAAAAAAGAGGCAAGAGCTGGTAAAACTGTGGTAATTTTACATTTAAAAATTGTTAAAAATTTTTATAGTTTGTTTACCGATAGAACAAAAAAATAACAATTTATGGTGCTAAAATTAGGATTGATAATTAAAAAGGAGAACATAAAATGAGTACAAAAATTCTTGTTGTTGATGATGACCATAATATCTGCGAATTACTTAAGCTTTATCTTGAAAACGACTGCTATACCGTTTTTGTTGCAAATGACGGACAGGAGGCTGTAAACACATTTCAGGCTAAGACACCTGAGCTTGTTCTGCTTGACATTATGCTTCCGAAAATGGACGGCTGGCAGGTTTGCCGTGAAATCAGAAAATCGTCAAATGCACCTATCATTATGCTCACCGCAAAGGGCGAAACCTTTGACAAGGTGCTTGGTCTTGAGCTTGGCGCAGATGACTATGTTACAAAGCCGTTTGATGCAAAAGAGGTTATGGCAAGAGTGAAGGCTGTTTTGAGAAGAACAAACGGCAACACAACTGCTGATGACAACAGCAAAAAGATTGTGGTTTACGATAATCTTGAAATAAACATTATCAATTACGAGCTGAAGGTAGCAGGTGTTGTAGTTGACACACCGCCAAAAGAGCTTGAGCTCATCTATCACTTTGCATCAAATCCAAACCGTGTTTATACACGTGACCAGCTTCTTGATGAGGTATGGGGCTTTGATTATTACGGCGATTCACGTACCGTAGACGTTCACGTAAAGCGTCTGCGTGAAAAGCTTGAGGGCGTTTCTGACAAATGGTCACTTAAGACCGTTTGGGGTGTCGGCTATAAATTTGAAACAAAGGATTAAGACAGATGTCTGTAAAGCAATTTATCAAAGGGCAGTACCTGAAGAATAATATATTTGCAAAATATTTTATTCTTTTTGCAGCAATTTTCCTTATAGTGCTGACAATTCTCGGTGCTTCCCTGATAATACTTGTTAATGCATACACGCAAAATGAGAATACAAAGCTTTTAAAGGAAAATGCACAGTCGATTGCTGACAGTGTAAGGCAAAATCTTATCGTTCAGGATATGAACGATCATTATACTGTTGAAAAAGAAATGATATGCAGGACGCTTAATATTATTTCAAATTCCATCGATGCAGATTTGTTCGTTTGCGACGTTGGCGGCAATATAATTATGTGCAAGGAAAAATCAGGTGTAATGCCTTTTATGGGAGAACTTCCTGTTTGCATATATCATAATGAATTTACTGTGGGCGACGTGCTTTTAAAAAGCGTTTACGAGGGCGGATACGTCGGAAAGGGAAGCGTGAGCGGAAGGCTTTCATACATTGTCGGCTATCCTATTTACAGTAACAATCAGATTATCGGCTCGGTTATCGCAACAGCTGAGACTAACGTCAATGAGCTTACGATGACGGTGCTCCGGATATTTGTATTCAGCGCTTTAGCTTGCCTTTTAATTGCGTTTATCTGCATATGGTATCTGACGAGAAATTTCGTTAAACCGCTCCAGCAGATGAGCAAAGCGGCAAAGCAGTTTGCAATAGGTGACTTTTCCTATAGGGTTAAAGTAAAGGGGAATGACGAGCTTTCACAGCTTGGCACAGCGTTTAACGATATGGCTGATGCACTTGACAGGCTTGAGTCGTCAAGACGAAGCTTTGTATCAAACGTGTCTCACGAGCTGAGAACTCCTATGACCTCAATCGGCGGATTTATTGACGGAATACTCGACGGCACGATACCGAGAGAAAAAACGGATTATTATCTTAATATTGTCAGCGGCGAAATTCGCCGTCTTTCTCGCTTGGTTGTTGCTATGCTTAATATGAGCAAGATTGAGTCGGGAAGCTTTGAAATGAAGCCGACTAACTACGATATATCAGATCAGATTATTCATATTCTTCTCACCTTTGAGCAAAAGATTGAGGAAAAGAATATTGAAATTCAGGGACTTGAGGATCTGCACCAGACTTATATTGTTGCAGATACCGATATGATTTATCAGGTTATCTACAATATATTTGACAATGCCGTTAAGTTTACAAATGAAGGCGGTTATATCAAAGTAAATATGAATGATAATAACGATTCCGTTGAGGTGCATATTAAAAACAGCGGTATCGGCATAAATAAGCAAGAGCTTTCAAAGGTGTTTGAAAGATTTTATAAGGTTGATAAGTCAAGGAGCCTTGACGCAAAGGGCGCAGGTTTGGGACTTTATATAGTGAAAATGATGGTTGAAATGCACGGAGGAAGTATCTGGGCTGTAAGCGATGATGAAGAATCCGCAGAATTTATATTCAGACTTCCTAAAACATACAGACCAATCTATAAAAAGGAGAAAAGGAAATAATGGATGATTTTGAAAACAAAGGGTTCGACACAGGCAGCACGAACGGCTCACACCCTGATTATTATCAGCCAAGCACAGGCGACACGTATTATACTCCGCCTCAGACGAGTGAACCCCCACAGGCAGAAAACACGACATATCAGTACTCTTACAGAGAAACACCGGAGCCTGAAAGTCAGCTGAACAGCTACTATCAGCCGCCACAAGACAATGATAATTACGGCAGTTTTAACGGTAATAACGGCACAAAGCCGCCAAAGAAAAGCAATGCCGCAAAGATAATCGTAATCGTGCTCGTTATCTGTCTTGTTATTGCCGGAGTAGGAATGGCTGCTTCTGTTGCAGGTTTAGTAGGTGATAGCACTGCCGGAAAGGACAGTAATGGGGAAACTACAACACAGTCACAGAATACTGATGATGCAGTGCAGACCCACGATAGCGAGAAGGTTCCGCTAAAGGAAAAGGATAATAATTACACGGTTGCAGGCGTTGCCGATAAGGTTATGGACTCGTGTGTTGGTATCACTGTTTATTCACAGTATACGGACGCTTATAACTATTTCTATAATTACGGGTATAACGGTAACTCAAGCAGCGGGCCAACTAAATCAGGTGAAGGCTCAGGCGTTCTGATGTCGGAGCAAAACGGAAAAACGTATATTCTTACCTGCGCGCACGTAATAAGTGACGGCGACAGCTTTTCGGTAACGCTTAATGACGGGTCGACAGTTGATGCCGCTATGGTAGCCTATGACGCTCAGACAGATATTGGTGTTCTTTCAATAGACAAGACAGGACTTCAGATAGCTGAATTTGCAAACAGTGATAATCTTGTAGTAGGTGAGCAGGTTGTAGCAATCGGATGCCCCGGCGGTCTTGAATTTATGAATTCCGTAACAAGCGGTTATATTTCAGCACTTGCAAGACCGATTTCATCAAATATCGGCTATGATAACGAGTGTATTCAGACTGATGCGGCTATCAATCCCGGCAACAGCGGCGGAGCGCTCTTTAATATGCAGGGTCAGGTAGTCGGAATAAATTCATCAAAAATTGCATCAACCGAATATGAGGGTATGGGCTTTTCCGTTCCTTCCTCCACGGCAGTTGCAACGGCAAACAGCCTTATAAAAGTCGGCTATGTTGCAGGCAGAGCAAAGCTCGGTATTCAGTATAACCAGCTTACAAACTTCAATAACTCAAGCACAATTATCAAGGTGCTTGCTGAAAGAGGCTATGAAAACGCTGATGGCGCAATGGTAATTGACAGTGTTGACCAGTCCTCAGATCTTGCGAATAAAGATATCAAGAAATATGATATGATCATTGCGGTTAATGGCAAGACAATGACGTCAACCGACATTATGACATCAATCCTTGCTGATTCAAAGCCGGGTGATACAGTTAAACTGACTATTGCAAGAATTCAGAATAATGATATTGAAATCTTTGAGATTGAATGTAAGTTAATTGAATCAAAAGGATAACAAAAATTAAAAAAGCCGAAACGGGATTTCCGTTTCGGCTTTTTTAGTTAAGAGATAATAGTGAAAAGGTATATTTATAATTCTGCAATAAGCTCAACTTCACAAAGAACTCCCTTTGGCAAATCCTTAACTGCCACACAGGAGCGTGCCGGCTTAGAGATAAAATATGTGCCGTAGATTTCATTGAACTTTGCAAAATCATTTATATCTGCCAAAAAGCAGACAGTCTTAATTACCTTATCCATTGATGTGCCTGCCGCTTCAACAACAGCTTTGAGGTTTTCACAAACCTGTGTTGTCTGCTCCTCAATCGTCTTTGCCTCAACCGTATTTGTCTTTGGGTTGATTGCGATCTGACCCGATGTGAATAAAAGTCCGTTTGCCTTAACTGCCTGTGAGTAAGGGCCGATTGCATCAGGTGCATTTTTTGTTGCTACATATTCCATTATAAAAACTCCTTGCTATAATATTTTACTTGTCACATACCTCAAAGCCTGCATCCTTGAGTGCCTGCTTAACCTGAGCGATGTGCTGATAATCTCTTGTTTCAACGCCGATTCTGAGATAACAGTCGGTGATGTTCATATCAAGGTCGGTGCTGTCGTAATTAACCGATACAACGTTTGCGCCAAGCTGTGCAATAATCTGGCTGACACCCATAAGCTGTCCCGGCTTGTCTGAAAGGGCAATCGTGATATTTGCCGTTCTGCCCTCCATTTTAAGTCCTCGTTCAATAACACGTGAAAGAATTGTAACGTCAATATTACCGCCTGATACAAGACAGCATATCTTTTTGCCGTCAATGTCAGGAATTTTACCGTTCATAACTGCGGCAACTGCAACTGCGCCTGCACCCTCTGAAACAAGTTTTTCCTGCTCCATAAGCGTTAAAATTGCAAGTGCAATCTCGTCATCGCTGACTGTGAAAATTCCGTCAACGTATTTGTTTACCAAGTCAAAGGTCAAATCACCGGGTGTTTTAACTGCAATACCGTCAGCAATTGTCTGTACCTTTGAAAGCGTTTCAATCTCACCGTTGAAAATGGATTTTTCCATTGAAGGAGCACCTGATGCCTGAACACCGTATACCTTGCAGTTCGGGTTAATCTGCTTGATGGTGTATGCCACGCCTGCAATAAGTCCGCCGCCGCCGATAGGGATAACTACTGCATCAAGGTCGGGAAGCTGATCGAGAATTTCAAGCCCGATAGTACCCTGGCCTGCAATGACATCAGGGTCATCAAACGGATGAATGAAGGAATATCCTTTTTCTTCTTTAAGCTCGAGAGCCTTTTTGTATGCATCATCATATACACCCTTGACCATACACACCTCAGCGCCGTAACGCTTCGTTGCCTCAACCTTGCTGATGGGTGCGCCGTCAGGCAGGCAGATAAGGGATTTGATTCCGTTTTTCGTTGCGGCAAGTGCAACGCCCTGCGCATGATTTCCTGCTGAGCAGGCGATAACGCCCTTTGCCTTTTCCTCGTCAGAAAGCTGGCTGATTTTAAAATAAGAGCCTCTTACTTTGAAAGAACCTGTTACCTGTAAATTTTCTGTTTTTAAATACACGTCTGCATTAGGGCAAAGGTTTTTTGCAAGAATCATATCCGTTTCTCTTACAACCTCTGATAAAACACGCTTTGCCTTATAAACTCTGTCTAAAGTCAACATTTTTTCGCCTCATTATTTTTATTAGGATATTATATTACACTCGACACTGAATTTTGTCAATTACCATGTAAAGCGGCATTGGGCAAAGCTGATTACTCCGTCGCTGTCTGCAAATACTTTTATCTGCTGGTTTTGAGTGTTCAGATAAAAGAACTGATACTGCACACTGTCAAGTCCGTTATCACCGCCGCCGATAGAATATGCATATTCTCTGTCAAAGGTGATTTCATCGCCGTAAAACACTTCGATACTCTCAATCAGCTTTTGTGCGTTATCTCTTGCCTTTGTTTCAAATTCTTCTGTTTGCTCGTAAGCATACATAATTTCAGGGTCACGGGTGAATTTGTACGTAAAGCTTCCGTATTTTAAATCACCTGAAATTTCAGCACCGTTCTGATTTTCAAGTGCATTAAGCACAGCCTCTTTAAGCTCATTTCCTTTGGCTGTGTTTTCGCTTGGCTGAGCAGTCGTTTTTTCGACAGGCTCAGTTGTTGTGGTTGTAGTAGTTGTTGTAGGCTCTGTTGTTTCCTCCTGTGCATTATCATTTGAACAGGCTGCAAACAAAAAACAAAATGCTATTGTTAAAATTAATACTAAAACCTTTTTCATATCATAACTCTCCGATTTTTCAATTATAACATAAGATTAAGACAATTTATTAAAACTGTCAAGGGGGAAGTTGTTTTATTTACTATTGACTTTAAGTTTGTTATATTATAAAATTAAAAGTAAGCTATCCGAAAGGGAGGATACATAATTATGAAAAACATGAAAAAAGTGGTTGCGGTTCTTCTTTCTGCAATATTTGTTATGCTCTGCTTTGCAGGCTGTTCATCATCAAACAATATTGCTGAGGAAATTACTGACAAAACTATGCTTATTGCCTATACTGCTGAGAAAGCGCCTTTTATTTACACAGGCGAGGACGGCAATCTTACAGGCTTTGACGTTGAGCTTATGGGCAAGATTTTCAATAACATTAAGTATGACTATAAAAATTATAAGTTTGTTCAGGTTGAAGAGGATTATAGAATCGGTGAGGATACAGCATATACCGACGAGGATGGCAATGATTATATTGCATACGTAATGGTCGGCGGAATTGAGAAGAACACAGGCTCATTTAATAAAGACCATACCTTTACAAAGGACATCATTGATAACAGAGTAATCGCTGTAACAACTAATGACAGCAAAATCAGCACATATGCAGATCTTGGCGGCGTGAATGCCGGTGTTGTTTCAGACACGGCAATGACAGCTCTTGATAAGAATGCAGTTATTAAGGACGGTATGAAGAGCGTTAAGGATTATGCTGATGCCGCAAGTGCAATTGCTGACTTAAAGGCAGGCAAGATTGACGTTATCATCATCGACGAGTTTACCTTCAACGTCACAGAAGGTATTGACGGCCTCAAGGTGCTTGACAGCGAGCTTGACACAATCAGCTACGTATATGCTTTTCAAAAGTGGGATTGGATTGAAGAGGCATATAACGAGGCTATTTATGAGCTTAAGAGTGCTGAGTACAATGACGCTGACGAGTTTACTCCGATAGTTGAAAAATACTTTGGCTACAACGCTTCAAACTTTGATTTTAAGCCAACTCAGGATTAATAAATAAAATATAACATTTAAGCCGCTGAGCATTAGCTCAGCGGCTTTTCTCATTTATAATCCTCTATGCTTTTTTGTATCGTTTTTTCGTTTCCCTCTTTATCTGTTACGATTATTTCAGGATACCATTTTGAGGCAAACCTGTATGGATTATCAATTCCCATTTCGTCATAAATTACCTGCTGGTAATGAATCTTGCTTTTTTCTGTTGCGGTCCATTTGCTGTCAGCATCATCTCTAAGGACACCGACTACGACAAAACGAAAGTCCTCTCTGTAATCTGTAGGGCAGGAAATTGTAAGGAGTGTATCCTGCCTTGTAACGTTGACGCCTGTTGTGTAGATAAATCTGCTTTCAAGCTTTGATATAAAGTCCGCCATAGAATCAACAGTCATTTTTTCCGTAACGTTATACGGGAAGATATATCCGCCGTCGTCCTCCGCCTTTGTGTTTGTGTAAAATGCACCTACAACCTTAAAGCTGTATTCATTAAAAAGATCGGAATAAAGCATATATCCGCTCGAGTTATTATACGCCTGTGCGCTTGAATAGATGCTTTCAAGGCTGTTGTCATCAAGATACACAACATAGTTAAACTGCTCGGCACCCTTCGTACAGCCTTGAGCATTTGGGAAAGTGTTTTTATCACTGCTCACGGCAGTTCTTAATTCAATATCAGGTATTTCAAGAAAGCCGACGGTATTCGGATTCTGACCGAATTTGTCACAATACTTTTCAAGCATACCCACCTGAAATTCTGCGTCAGGATACTTTTGCTGATAAGGCTTAAGATAAGCTGATTTTGACTGCTCTACGGCATATTTTATACCGAAAATACCTGTCACAACCACAGCGAGTGAAATCAGGATAATCAGATTCCTTTTATTAAACAAACCCTTTTTAATCTTTTTTAAAATTGCTTTGCTTTTTTCTTTTGTCTTTTCTGCTTTTTCCTTTTTCAGAGCCTTTATTTTTTCAAGCTCCTCAGGGGTCTTTTTAGGCTTCTTAGGTTTTTTATTTGATTCTTCTTCCTCATCAGGCTTTGAAAAATCAATGTAGTCCTCTCTGCGTTTTGGCGGCTCTAATGGTAAAATCGGCTCACGCTCGCTATTATCCCGCCTCTCCTTGTAATCAGAAAGGATTTTTTCAATATCGTCTTTTTCCTCACTCATTATCTGATAATCACCTTTTTAGCATTATTTATTGCATCTGTCATAAGCTCATCAAGATTTTCAATATTTTTTTCAGCCTTGATAACGTCTTCAAGCTGAGGTCTTGTCTTTGGGTGCTTTGGTGTAAACACTGTACAGCAGTCCTCATATGGCTGAATTGAGGTTTCAAAGGTGTCAATTTTCCTCGATATCGCTATGATTTCCTGCTTATCCATACCGATACACGGTCTGAAAACAGGCATATTAGCTGCACAGTCCGTGCAGGCAAGAGCATATATTGTCTGGCTTGCAACCTGACCCACGCTTTCGCCTGTGATAAGCGCACTGCAATTCTGACTGAGTGCTATTTTTTCAGATATCATCATCATAATTCTTCTCATAATTATGGTGAAATATTCCTCGGGGCAAAGATCACGTATCGCCTCCTGTATCTCCGTAAAGGGGACAACGTACGTTGTGATTACGCCTGAATATTTTGCAACCCTTTTGAGAAGCTCCATAACCTTCATTTCAGCAAGCTCTGAGGTGTAAGGGGGAGATGCAAAATGAATTGCACAAAGCTCCATACCCCTCTTTGCCATCATATATGCGGCAACGGGTGAGTCAATACCACCGCTTATCAAAATGCCTGCTCTGCCGCTTGTGCCTGTCGGCATACCGCATGCACCCTTTATGTTGTTGCCGCGCACGAAGGCGTACTTGTCACGCACCTCAACGGTAACGATAACGTCAGGATTATGAACGTCAACCTTGAGATTGTGGAATTTTGAAAGGATATATCCACCTGTTTCCCTGCATATCTCAGGCGATTTCATAGGGAATTTTTTATCGGAGCGCTTTGCCTCAACCTTAAAGGTTTTTGCATCTTCAAGCTGTTCCTCGAGATATTCTACTGCAGTTTTCTTGATAACCTCAAAATCCTTTTCACACACACACGCACGTGAAAGGGCAGCGATACCAAATACCTTTGACAGCCTGTCAACTGCATCGTCAAGGTCGATATCGCTGTCAAGAGGGTCAACCATAATAGTTGACTGGCTTTTTGTAAATTCGAAGCTGCCTAAATCAGAAAGCTTCTTTTTCATATTCTTAATGAGTATGTCCTCAAAGGTGTTCCTGTTAAGTCCCTTGAGGGCAAGCTCACCATTTTTTATAAGTATAATTTCTTTCATATCTTCTCCAAAGGGTGTTTGTTAATTAAATCTTTTAATGCGCTGACCAAAAGGTCAACGTTTTCTTTTGTGTTGTATCTACAAAAGCTGATTCTTATGCTTTTGTCAAGTGTTTCATCGTCAAGACCCATTGCACTTAGTACGTGGCTCTTTTTGCCCTTAGCACACGCTGAGCCGTTGCTGACGTAAACGCTGTAGTTTGATGAAAGCTCCTGCAAAATCGTTTGGCTTCTCATAAACGTGGGAATATATATATTAATGATGTAAGGGGATGCGCTCTCGTCATTATTAAAGCGCAGACCGGCAATTTTTCCAAGCTGTTCTCTTGCGTAGCAGTTAAGCTCGGCTATCAACTTTTTCTGCTCGTTTATAGCAGGCAGGGCCTTTACTGCAGCGCCGAAGCCTGCAATAAGCGGCGAGCTTTCCGTTCCGGGACGGATTTTTTTCTCTTGCTCTCCGCCAAAGATCTGTGCAAAGTTCTGATCGGTGAGGTTAGCCTCTTTGTTTACATAAAGAGCGCCGATTCCCTTAGGACCGTGTATTTTGTGCGCTGATACTGTTATCAGGTCTGCACCAAGTTTTTTTGCATTTATGCTCACTTTGCCGTAAGCCTGCACGCAGTCGATGTGAATAAGTGCAGGGGATCCAGCTTTTTTGACGGCACGTTTGATAGATTCCACGGGCATAACCGTGCCGACCTCGTTGTTGATATACATCATTGAGATAAGAATAGTGTTTTTATCAACAGCGTCAAAAAGCTGTTCTTTTGTGATATTTCCGTTTTTATCAGGCTTCAGATATATCACTTCAAAGCCTTGTTTTTCAAGCTCCTGTGCCGACTGTAGCACACTTTCGTGTTCAATAGCTGTGGTGACAATTCTGCCTCCGAGCCGTTTTCTTGCCTTAACTGCGCCGAAAATGGCAAGGTTATTTGCCTCAGTACCGCCGGAGGTAAAAACGATTTCCTCACGGCTGACACCGAGTGAGTCAGCTATAACAGTTCTTGCCGTTATAACCTCCTTCATTGCATTTATGCCGAGATTGTGCAGGCTTGAGGGGTTGCCCCAGTTATTCAGGAGCATTTCTGTCACCGCATCTGCACATTCTTTGCAGGGCTTTGTTGTTGCTGAATTGTCGAGATAAGCCGTCATAAATTTAATAATTCCTTTAATTTAAGTACACCTATAATTGTTTTTGCGTCCTTGATTTCGCCGTTCATTATTTTTGATACACATTCGCTAAACGGCATTTTAATTACGTCTAAATATTCATCATCGTCTAAATCCTGATCGCCGAAGGTCAAACCTTTGGCATAGAAAAGACGTATTATTTCACCGCAGTAGCCGGGTGTAGGATAAATTTCGCCGAGCCATTCAAAGCTCTCGGCAGTTGCACCGCATTCCTCTTTGAATTCACGAATTCCCGCTTCCTTGGGATCTTCTCCCTTTTCAAGCTTGCCTGCAGGAATTTCGTAAATCGTTTCCTTGTACGGATACCTGAACTGCCTTACCATAATAATTTCATTATTATCAGTAAGACCGACAACGGCAACTCCGCCGGGGTGGTCAACAACCTCACGGACTGCCTCGGTGCCGTCAACAAGTGTAACGTTGTCTACGTGAACGTTTATTATTTTTCCGCTGAAGATACCCTGTACCTCCTCGGTCTGCTCGTAAAAGCCGAGAGCAATGGATTCGACATCTTCAACCTTGCAGGCTATGAATTTTGCGCCTGCCTCGATATGCTCAAACTTTGTGCCGTAGCCCCACAAAACACCGACAGAATCAATTAAATTTGTCTTTGCTCCCTCAATGTCATAGCTCTTGTCGCCTACCATAAGGCAGTTGTTTCCGGGGATTTCAAGCTCCTTCTGACACCTTGCAATAATGCTTGTTTTCGACTCGCAATCGGCGGTAAAGGTCACGCCGCAGATTACGTCAAAATATGATTTGATACCAAAATGATCAAGCAGAGTTTCAATATAATCCTGCGGCTTTGACGATGCGATGCCTATTTTCAAATTATCCTTTTTAAGCGCAATCAAAAGCTCCTTTATGCCGTCATAAAGCCTGCTTTCAAATATTCCTTTATTGGTGTAACGCTCACGGAATTTTCTCACAAGCTCGTCTGCTCTTGCAGGATCAGCACCGAATTTTTCCTGAAACGTTATGAGAAGCGGAGGGCCGATAAAGCAGGTAAGCTCATTATCCTCCGGCACCTCATAGCCGAATGCCTCTAAAGCGTATGCGGCACTTTTGAGTATACCTTCACCGGTGTCGCATATAGTTCCGTCAAAATCAAAAATTACTGCACTGTATCTCATACGCCGTTTACCCTTTTCATAAATTTGTCTTCAAGGACGACAAATCTTTCAATTGATCCTTTACCGATAACGTTATCGTTTTCGTCCTTTGCCTGCACTGAAAATGTCAGCCTTCTGCCGTCGGTATTTTCGAGAGTTGCATAAGCTGTGATTACTTCACCAAGTCCGCTTGCTTTATCGTGGGTGACGGATACGCAGGTGCCGACCGTCGTCTCGCCTTCGTCAAGCAGAGGCGCACAGGCGATACAGGTTGCCTCCTCCATAAGAGCAATCATCATAGGTGTAGCAAATACGTCAAGGCTTCCTGACTTAACAGCCTTTGCTGTATTTGAAGGGTCAACCGTTGTAACAGCAGTTCCCTCAAGCTTTGCGGTAAATTCTTTCATAAATTAACACCTCGGCTAATAATTATATCATATTTTTTTGTTATATACAATATTAAACAATTGTGGTACAATATTCATAGATATAGAAGAAGGTGATAACCTGATGATTGAAAATAAAAAAAGAATTCATATGCTTGATGAAATCAGAGGCTTTGCGATTATATGTATGATTTTTCATCACGCATTTTTAGATGTCGGTGACGTTCTCGGACTTGGCTGGGGATATAAGGTTTTTGATGCACTTTGTATTGTTCAGCCGATTTTCTGGGCAGCGTTTATCATCATATCGGGTATGTGTTCAAGGCTTTCAAGGAATAGCGTCAAGAGGGGAATAATCGTTCTTGTCTGCGGCGGGGTTATTACTCTTGTGACTGCCTTAATTATGCCGCTTCTCGGCTTTGCAGGCGCAGAGATTTATTTCGGAATTTTGCACTGTCTTGGTATATGTATGATAATTACGGGACTTTTAATGCCGCTTATTAAGAAACTTGACTACAGGATAGGCGCACTTATTTCGCTGATTATGTTTTTATTTCTTTACGGTATTGAGGGCGGTAAGCTCTGCTTTGGACTTATCAATCTGCCAGAGGGTATTTATCAGTACAATTTTCTTGCTCCGCTCGGGTTTCATAATAAGAGCTTTCACAGTGCCGATTATTTCCCGATTCTGCCGTGGATATTTATGTTCTTCTTCGGCTCTTTTGTCGGTAAAATCGCCGTCGATGAAAAACTTCCCGAAGCTATGTATAAAAAGCACAGTAAGTTTTTGAGCTTTGTCGGCAGGAACAGCCTTTGGGTTTATATTGCACATCAGCCTATCTTATATGCTATACTGTTTATAGCGGCTGTTTTAATTAGTTTATAAGAGCAAAGTAAACCAAATCCGAACACGGTTTGGGTCTGATTTGCTTTGCTCAACCTGAACAAAAAGCAAACGCACCTCATAGAATAATCTGTGAGGTGCGTTTTCAGCTGTTGGCAATGGTGGATTACTCCTTTAAAATAGCCATTGCTGTATCAGTTGTGGTATAGAGTAGGCGCTAAGGCATCAGTCGGTAATTAATCAGCGCCTACCGGAACGGTGGCTGATCATTCCATTTTCAGCCACTGTTCATTTGCCTGCTTGACTGAGTAAAAGCAGTATGCAAGGCATTTGTTTACAATTGCCTTTGCTGTTGAAATGTGCCTGCTGACAGTCGGCTGGGAAAGTCTTAGCTCTCTTGCAATTTCCACCTGACTTTTACCGTGAACGTAAAACATTCTCAGGCATAAATTCTGCCTTTGTGTAAGCTCGTTTTTTATGATAACGGGCAAGACCTTTGATATTGATTTTATCAGTATTCTCTGCTCGTCAAAGCCGTTATCTTCAGTTTCAACAGGGCTCATAAATTCTTCAACAAAATCAATCATACGTCTCCTCCTCATCATAATAATGCAAAAGAAGATTTGAAATTCTTTTACATTCACACGCCATATCATAATAGATTTTAAGTTTTTTTCTAAGGAGCAAAAGGTCCTCTCCCGAGTAAATGCTCAAAAGCGGCTTAAGCCCGTCCATTTTTGCACAGACAATTTTATACTGTATCTCATACTCGTTAGCAAGTTCATCTATAGTCATACGTTTATACCTTCTTTCGTTTATGTTTCTTAGCAAAATTCCATTGGTATATGACCATATATTATACGAACAAATGTTCTAAGTCAATCGAAAAAAGATACATAGTCCAAAAATTGACACTGTAAAAAATAATTTCATTTTTTTAAAAGGAGAATATTATCGCAAATAATTGTGAAATTATATAAAAAACATTAACAAAGATATTGACATATTATGCAACATATACTATAATACACTTAGACTTGAGGCGGGCCGCACCGCTTCAAATCATGGTCCTCCATAGTTTGTAATAACAGAGAGGGGAAGGTCGGATAATGTTCCGGCCTTCTTTTCATTTACAAGCGTTTTTTATCTTTACTTTTTTAATATTCGGTATTAAAATATATTTAAATAAGCTGAACTTTAAGAGGCGAAATAATGTATCATAGAACGTATGCAAAAATCGATTTAGATATAGTTGAATACAATATTGAAAGTATACTGAAAAAGCTTGACTCAAATTCAAAGCTTCTTGCAGTCATAAAAGCTGATGCCTACGGCCACGGCGCTGTTGAGATAGGCAGGCTCATTGAGGATAAATGTGACTTTTTCGGCGTTGCGTGCGTTGAGGAGGCTCAGGAGCTTACCCACGCAGGACTTAAAAAGCCTATCCTTGTTCTCGGCTACGTGTCACCACAGCAGTATGATGAGGTTGTGAAAAATGATATTCGCATTCCTATTTTCTCCTATGATACGGCAAAGGCGTTATCTGACGAGGCCGGCAGGCAGGGGAGGACTGCATTTTTTCACTTCTGCATTGATACGGGTATGAGCAGAATCGGCTTTCAGGTTGATGAGAAAAGTGCAGATATCTGCAAAAAAATAACCGCCCTGCCGAATATTAAGGCAGAGGGTCTGTTTTCTCATTTTGCCACCGCTGATGAAAAGGATTTATCCAAGACAATCAATCAGAAAGAACTTTTTAACTCTTTTGCTTCAATGCTTAGTGACAGGGGAATATCTGTTCCGATTAAGCATATTAATAATTCAGCAGGCATTATGGTGCTTGGCGATATGCTTGATATGGTGCGTGCGGGCATTATTCTTTATGGACTTTATCCGTCTGAAGAGGTTGACAAGACGCTCCTTGATATCAAGCCTGCTTTGGCGTGGAAAACGCATATAAGCCATATCAAAACGTTAGATGCCGGAAGGGAAATATCCTACGGCGGTACATATAAAACGGAGAAAAAAACGGTTGTTGCCACTATTCCTGTGGGTTACGCCGACGGATACCCGAGATGCCTGACAAATAAGGGAAGAGTTATCATAAACGGCAGATATGCAAACATTATCGGCAGAGTTTGTATGGATCAGTTTATGGTTGACGTTACGGATATCCCTGATGTAAAAATGGAGGACGAGGTCACTCTTATCGGTGCTGACGGTAATGCAGTGCTGACTATGGAGGAAGTATCGGGGCTCGCACACTCCTTTAATTACGAGCTTCCTTGCCGTATTTCACGCCGTGTTCCGAGAGTGTATGTTAAAAACGGCAACGTAGTTAAAACAGTGAATTATTTAAAATAATATAAACAAGAAAAGCACCTGTTTTCACAGGTGCTTTGTTGTTGCTGAAATGTATTAATTTTGTGCTGATGTGCTTTCGACAGGGGTATTGTTTTTATCCTTTCCGCCTTTGTTTGATGAGCCGTAGCCAATCCAGGTTTTACCCGGGTTAAGGCTTACGTCATTACCGTTTGAATCCTTAACCTTGAGCACACCGTTTTGAACAGACCATGTAATGTCTGTAATCACTCCTAAGCTTACGAGCTTTCCGCTGCCGCCGGCAAGCTTGTAATTACAATAGATTTCAGATTTTCCCGAACCTTTATAATTACTTTTTGCGACGTACTCTGTTGTGTCGTAAAGCACAAGCAAATTCTTTCTTGCAACGTCTGTCAAGTAGTCAGTGCAATGATACATTTTATCATCTTCGCTGTATGTCCAGTCTCTCGTTTTTGTATTTGATGAAAAGGTGAATGCAAAAGCCGTGCATTTGTCGCCTGAGACAGTCTTATCCTTTTCGTTAAAGGCAAGATTTGTAAAGCTGCTTTCATTAACGTCTGTTCGGAATTTAGCGTTTTCAATGGCCTGCTCGAGCTTGTTGCCGTGAAGTACTCCTGTATGCTCTGAGGAAACACCCCTTGATTTATCACGACCAAACAGACCCAATTTGTCACTATAGGTCATCTGATTTATATGGTCAACGTTATCTGTTTTGAAAACGGTATCCGCGCCGACATAATTGTCCCTTGATGAGCTTTGACCCCAGTGAATAAAGATTGAATCAAAGAGCTCGGAAAATTTGATGAAAGGCGGCCTTGCACTGCGTATCGGGCCTATCTGATCAGGCACACAGGTATAATCGGCATAGAACCAGAGCATTCTTGTTTCTCCGCCTTCAACCTCACCCTCAAGGATTATGTCAGGTGAATTTTTGCTGTCGTCAATACCCCATTGCGGTCTTGCGGCATAGGCGTTTTCAACAACGACTGCAACGGGTCTTTTGCCAACTGCGTTCTCGTTATATTCGCTTTCGCCTGTAAGTGGGTTGAGTATCAAAACAGGTACTTCAGTCGTTGTTTGGGTAGTAGTTGTTGTGGTTGTTGTTTCAGGCTCCTTGTTTTTGCTTTTCGTTACTGCAAAGACAATGCCTGCAACAATCGCTATAACAAGGATTGCGACAACAGCGATTATGATAATCTTTTTCTTGTTGTTTTCAGGTTTATCGTCGGTGTCATCATCGTTAAGAGATTTGCCTGAAGAAGTTAATTTCGGCTCTTCAGCTTCTGAAAAATCGAAGGATGAAAAAGAATTATCGGTTTTATCTTTAATTTCAAAATCTTTTTTGTTCTCAGATTCTTTTTTACTTTTTATTTCATTTAATATGTCGTCAATTTCATTGTGGTCTGACATACGGTTAATCTCCTCTCATATCTTAGCTTCACTATAACATTGTACCATATATCAGCCTATATTTCATCATATTTTTTTAAATTTTAAATTTTATTGATTTAAGGCATAGTATGTAGTAAAATAATATAGATATATTGCTTATGAGGTGGCGCAATGGCTAAAACCGTTCCGATGATAATTACAAATAACAATATTCTTGTAAAGGCAAAGGACAGCGATGATTTTAAAACCTTTACAATGCCCTCTCTTAATCCCTCTCCGAATATTCCTTTTTATCACGAATTTGCCGAAAAAATTGCCGAGGGTCAGTATTACTTCAAGGAGTTTATGAAGGGTATTTACGGTAAAAAGCTGAATAAGTATATTCTTGCAATAATTGTGCCTGATGATACAAGCAAGCTGGAATCAATTTTCATCAATGAGTTTTTTGTAAACTCAGGTGCCTGCAAGGCTGTTGCTCAGATGCCTATGGCGCTGGCACTTTCTAAAGAGGAGATAAAATATATTTCCGTTTCAAAGTCACTCAGAAACGTCACTCTTGAATATGTCAGGGATAATGAAACAGTTGTAAAAAGGCATTACGATATTCACACCTGCGATGCAAAAAAGGTTATGGCAGATGCTGAGGTTCTTCATATTGACATTGAATATAATGACGTGCCGATATTCGTTAATAATTTTAATATGAATATGGACGAGTACCTTGAAATGGGCGAGATTATTACCACGAAACAATTTTTGGAAAAAATATCACATATTGATGTTGAAAAATTATAAATAAAAAAACACACCCCTGTACAAAATAATTCAGGGGTGATTTTTATGAAAAAGAAGGATAATAAGAAAAATAAGAATAAAAAGCGCATTATTGACCTGACGTCTTATATCAGTCCTGAAATGGTGAACTGTGACGTTGACGGCAGTTATACGGGAATACCGGCTGATATGTACTATTATGACGAGCTTGAACAGCCTGTGCAGGATGCAGATGATTTATAATAACAGAAACTTAACAACAGCAGGATTGAACTTTGTTCAATCCTGCTTTAACTATTTTTTCTTGAATTTATCAAAAAAGCCTTCTTTATTTTTCGGCGGAATGTAGTTTTTGTCAAATTGTCTTAAAAGCTCTTTTTGCTCGTCTGTGACGCTCTTTGGAATATCAACCACGATTCTTACATATTCCTCACCCTTGCCGAAGCTGTTGAGCCTTTGTATGCCCTTATTGCCTTTGAGCGTGAAAACCTCACCCGGCTGAGTGCCTGAAGGTACATTGAGCTTAACGTCACCGTCAAGAGTAGGCACCTGAATTTCTGCGCCGAGAGTTGCCTGAACGATAGAAATATGTCTGTTAACCCAGACGTCATAGCCGTCACGGGTAAAGTACGGATGCTTTTTGATATTTATAACAACTTTCAGGTCGCCGGAAGGGCCACCGTTAGAACCTATGTTGCCTTGTCCTCTGACGTTTACAACCTGATTATTGTCAATACCGGCAGGAATATTGATATCAATTTTCTTTTTGGTGCGTACTTTTCCTTTGCCGCTGCATTTCTGACACGGTGTACTGATGAATTTTCCGCTGCCGCCACAGCGAGTACACGTTCTCTGCGTAGTCACAACGCCAAACGGAGTTCTCTGCTGAGCATTGACTACGCCTCTGCCGTTACATTCAGGGCAGGTTGTGGGCGACGTGCCCTTTGCTGCTCCCGTTCCGCCGCATTCGCTGCAGTCCACAACGCGCATAACTTCAACAGTCTTTTTGCAGCCCTTGGCAGCTTCCTCAAACGTAAGGCTCACGGATGTTTGTAAATCACGGCCCCTTTGCGGAGCATTCGGATTTCTGCCTCCGCCGAAGCCTCCTCCGAAGAAGGAGGAGAAAATGTCGCCCAAATCAATATCGCCGTCAAATCCAAAGCCGCCGCCAAAGCCTGCACCGCCCTGACCTGCACCGTAGTTAGGGTCAACGCCTGCAAAGCCGAACTGGTCATAGCGTGCTTTTTTCTGAGGGTCGGACAAAACCTCGTAAGCCTCATTACATTCCTTGAATTTTGCCTCAGCCTCGGGATTATCGGGGTTAAGGTCGGGGTGGTATTTCTTTGCGGTTTTTCTATATGCTTTTTTTATCTCGTCCTCGCTTGCGCCCTTGCTGACGCCGAGAACCTCGTAATAATCTCTTTTTTCCTCAGGCATTTAATTGCCCCCTTAATAACTTATGTAACTTTATATAAGCACACACAGGGTTTCCTGTATGTGCTTATAGCTGAATGATTATATATTATTTATTAATTATCGTCAACCTCTGTGTAATCAGTATCGGAATAGCCTGCATCTGCACCGCCAGCCTGTGAAGGATCAAAGCCTGCACCAGCGGCATTCGGGTCAACGCCTGCAGCCTGTGCTGCCTCATAAAGCTTCTGAGAAACCTCGTAGAACTTGTTTTGTAAATCCTCCTGAGCGGTCTTGATTGCATCAAGATTTTCACCCTTGAGAGCTTCTTTGAGAGTGTCTACCTTTGACTGAAGAGCAGACTTGTCATCAGCAGAGAATTTGTCGCCGTTTTCAGAAAGGAGCTTTTCTGTCTCATATACCATCTGGTCTGCACTGTTTCTGAGGTCGATTGCCTCTCTCTTTTTCTTATCCTCTTCAGCAAACTGCTCAGCTTCTTTAACAGCCTTGTCAATATCCTCTTTGCTCATATTTGAAGATGCAGTGATAGAGATGTGCTGTTCCTTGCCTGTGCCGAGATCCTTTGCAGAAACGTGTACGATACCGTTTGCATCAATATCAAACGTTACTTCGATTTGAGGCACACCGCGTCTTGCAGGGAGAATACCGTCAAGGTGGAACATACCGAGTGTCTTGTTATCCTTTGCAAACTCTCTCTCTCCCTGAAGAACGTGTACCTCTACTGACGTCTGATTGTCAGCAGCGGTTGAGAAAATCTGGCTCTTCTTTGTCGGAATAGTAGTATTTCTCTCAATAATAACGGTGTTGATACCGCCCATTGTTTCGATACCGAGTGAAAGCGGAGTTACGTCAAGAAGAAGGAGACCCTTAACGTCGCCGCCGAGTACACCGCCCTGAAGTGCAGCACCCATAGCCACGCACTCGTCAGGGTTGATTCCCTTGAACGGTTCTTTGCCGCTGAATTTCTGAATAGCCTCCTGAACAGCAGGGATTCTTGTTGAACCGCCAACAAGAAGCACCTTGTCGATATCGTTCATTGAAAGGCCTGAGTCACTCATAGCCTGACGAACAGGTCCCATTGTTGCTTCAACAAGGTCTGCCGTCATTTCGTTAAACTTAGCTCTTGAAAGTGTAAGCTCAAGGTGCTTAGGACCTGTTGCATCTGCTGTGATGAATGGGAGAGAAATCTGAGCGGTTGTCATACCTGAAAGGTCAATCTTTGCCTTTTCAGCAGCTTCCTTAACTCTCTGCATAGCCATTTTGTCGTTTGAAAGGTCAATGCCGTTGTCTCTCTTAAATTCAGCAACAATCCAGTCCATAACCTTTTTATCAAAGTCGTCACCGCCGAGACGGTTGTTACCTGCTGTTGCAAGTACCTCCTGTACGCCGTCGCCCATTTCAATGATTGAAACGTCGAACGTACCGCCGCCAAGGTCGTATACCATTACCTTCTGATCGTCCTCTTTGTCGATACCGAATGCAAGTGCAGCAGCGGTCGGCTCGTTGATGATTCTTTTTACCTCAAGGCCTGCAATCTTACCTGCATCCTTTGTTGCCTGACGCTGTGCGTCTGTAAAGTATGCAGGAACAGTGATAACTGCCTCGGTTACTGTCTCGCCGAGATATGCCTCGGCATCAGCCTTAAGCTTCTGAAGAATGATGGCAGAAATTTCCTGTGGAGTGTAAGCCTTGCCGTCGATAGTTACCTTGTAATCAGAGCCCATATGTCTCTTGATTGAAGAGATCGTTTTTTCAGGGTTTGTGATAGCCTGACGCTTTGCAACGTTACCAACCATTCTTTCGCCGTCCTTTGAAAAAGCAACGACTGACGGAGTAGTTCTTGCGCCCTCTGCGTTTGTGATAACTACGGCTTCGCCGCCCTCGATAACACTTACACAGCTGTTTGTTGTACCTAAATCAATACCGATAATTTTTGACATAAATAAGTCCTCCTGTTAATTATAATATGTTAGTTGGCTGTTTTGACCATTGCCGGTCTGACAACCTTGTCATTTATTTTATAGCCCTTTTGGAAAACATCTGTGATCACGTTTGCCTCTAAAGTATCGTCCTCAATGTGCATTACTGCGTTGTGGAGATTCGGGTCAAACTGCTCACCGCTTTCACCAAAGGCTGTAACACCAAGTTTTTCAAGTGACGCCATAAGACCGTCATAGGTCATCTGCACGCCCTTTTTCAGTCCCTCATAATCCTCCTGTTCATTTGACAGCGCTCTTTCGAGATTGTCAATAACCGGCAGGATTTCTGAAACCGTTTTAGAAGTTGCAAAGGCAAAGCTCTCGTTTTTCTCCTTTTCGGAACGCTTGCGGAAGTTGGCGTATTCAGCAGTAACTCTTAAAAGCTGTTCCTTCGTATCTGCAAGCTCTTTTTCAAGGGGATTTACTTCTTTTGCTTTTTCCCCTTTTTCAAGCTCTTCCGTTGTTTCCTTTTCTGTTTCTGGTTTTTTTTTGCTCATTTCGTACCTCCTTTTGAGAGAAGACTATCTACTGTATTAAATATATATTCCACACAGGGAATAATTCGCTTGTAATCAATTCGCATTGAGCCGATTATTCCGAGTGTAGCAGTCTGATTGTTGCCGTATGTGAATTTTGAAATAATTGTTGATGTGTTTTTCATTTCAAACAGCGGATTTTCGTCGCCAATAAAAATCGTTCTGTTTATGTTCGTGTTTGCAAACAGCTTTGAAAATTCAATCATCTTTTCTTTATCAGCAAGAAATGAGAGGACTTTGTAAACGTCACTTCCAAGTTCGTCGTGAGAAAGAAGATTTGTTTCATTTTCAAGGATCAGCTTACTTTGTGAAGCCTCACTGCAAAGCGAGCATAATGATGTCAGCACCGGCAGCAGGTCAAATACTCTTTCCCTTGCGATTAAAACAGACCGCTGAACAAGAGCAAGATTAACCTCCGTTAAAGGTGTTCCGATAAAGAGCCTGTTCATTACCTCGTAAAATAAAAATCTGAATTCATCGTCAATAGGGCAGGATATGTTGATAAGCGATGATTTGATTTTACTGCCGACGGTGAGCATGACGAGCATTGCTTTTGAATTTCCTGCCGGTATTAAATCAACGCCCTGTATGCAGTCGAGCGGATCTTCAATCGCACAGCAAAAGCCGATGCAGTGCGTGTACTGAGCAAGAAGCCTTGCGGCATCTGCGAGCAAGCGTTCAGGGTCACCTGAATTGACTGAAAGTGCTTCACTTATCTTTTGCTTATCGTAATTTGAAATATCCCTTGGCACCATAAGGCTGTCAACGTAATATCTGTATGATGCCTTGCTTGGAACACGTCCGCCGCTTGTGTGCCTTTGTTCAAGGTATCCAAGCTCTGAGAGGTATGCCATTTCATTTCTGATAGTGGCGCTGGAAACGGAGTAGGGAAGGAGCTGACATAAGGTTTTTGAGCCCATAGGCTCGCCTGTTAACAGGTAATGCTCAATTATCAGATTGAGTATTGCCAGACGTCTTTCGCTTATCATCCTTTCCACACCTCTTCTGTGTTGCTTGTCTGTTAGCACTCTCAATACGCGAGTGCTAACTCTGCTATAATAGTATATCCATTTTTTTGATTTGTCAATAGTTTTTTCCTAAAATTGTAAAAAATTCATTTTTTGCAAATGAAAAATGCAGTGCCATAGCAGACACTGCACATCAATATATAATGTATATTATTTATTTAATAAGGAATTTATTTTTGGATTCATAATTGTGTTGTTGCTTTGTGAAAATTCAAGGGCGGTGAAACAGGTCTTTTCCTGCGGTGCAAAATACTGCTCCTCCATTTTATACGCTCCCTGTACTACTTCTTCCTCCTCTTCAGGCTCGTTATATGCGTAAATATAGCCGTAGAAATGCTGGCCGTAGTGGGAGGACATATTGTAATAAACCTTAGTGTTAAAGTATTTTCCGCCCCAATGTGATTCAGAAATGGTTATTGCGCCGTCCTCAGCAATATCCTCAACGACTGCAACGTGATTTGACCAGTAGGCAACTGCGCCAAGCTTAGGCTCACTGCCGTAATCATAGTAATCATTTGATTTATTGATGAACCACCAGTTTCCTGCACTGCCGTGGTCAAGAAGCGGTCTTTCGCCGTTTAGCTCATATATTCTGCCAAAAGCATATGCAACGCAGTTTGGCATACCGTAGCCTGTTTGTGAGTAGGCGTTAAGCTCACGAGTGTAGTACGGTTCCCCCTGCGGAGCGGTAAGCCTCGGCTCAAAGTCCTGTGCAAATACTGTTGCAGGGAAAGCTGTTAAAATGATAAAAGTCAACAAAACGGTGATAACGCTGTTTTTAATTAGCTTTTTCATAAATCCTCCTAAGTGAAATAGCCCTCTTAAACCGTGTTTGGATTTGGTTTGTTTGAAAAAACAAGGCTATTTGCTTGGGTACTGTTGAATTTTATCATAAAAAATACTTCGTAATCTATGGCAATGGTCACCAATGATTTTGTAACCTTTTTGTTACATTTGTAACATTTAAACAAAATTTTGTAAAAAGTCTTGACAAAAAACCGTTAAATAAACAACTACTGTCTATTATTGGACAAAACAAAATACGGGAGGATAATATCCTCCCGTATATAAATTCATATTTTTGTGTTATATTCTTGCCACGCCGTCTTTGATAGCAGCATCGGCAACTGCCTTAGCAACGGTGTCCTTAATTCTTTCGTCGAATGCATACGGCAGAATATAGTCAGGTGTGAGCTTATCGTCATCAACAAGTGATGCAATCGCATAAGCTGCGGCTATCTTCATATTTTCCGTAATAGCACTTGCCCTTACATCTAATGCGCCACGGAAGATACCGGGGAATGCAACAACGTTGTTGATCTGATTCGGAAAATCAGAACGACCTGTTCCTACAATTTTAGTGCCTGCCGCCTTTGCCTCGTCAGGCATAATTTCAGGTGTAGGATTCGCCATAGCAAGAACGATAGGATCTTCATTCATTGTCTTAATCATATCCTGTGTGAGTACACCCGGAGCAGATACACCGATAAAGATATCAGTTCCCTTAACAGCATCAACAAGTGAGCCCTTTGTCATTTCTCTGTTCGTTACCTTTGCGATAGCTTCTTTTGAAGCATTAAGCTTTTCTCTGCCCTCATAGATAGCGCCTGTTCTGTCGCAAAGAATAACGTCACGCAGACCGAGCGTCATAAGCAGCTTTGCAATAGCAATACCTGCAGCACCGGAGCCGTTGATAACAGCCTTGCAGTCTGAGAGTGCCTTGCCAGTCAGCTTTGTTGCGTTGATAAGCGCAGCGGAAACGACAACGGCTGTTCCGTGCTGATCATCGTGGAAAATAGGAATATCACATCTTTCCTTAAGCTTTTCCTCAATCTCAAAGCAGCGTGGAGCGGCAATATCCTCAAGATTTATACCGCCGAAGGAGCCGCTGATGTTGTAAACAGTTTCAACAAATTCGTCAACGTCCTTTGTGCGGACACAAAGCGGAAATGCATCGACGTCGCCGAATTCCTTAAAGAGAACGCATTTGCCCTCCATTACAGGCATACCTGCCTCAGGGCCGATGTCACCGAGACCGAGTACGGCAGTACCGTCTGTGATAACGGCAACCATATTCCAACGGCGTGTAAGCTCCCAGCTTTTTTTATAATCCTCCTGAATTGCGAGACACGGCTCAGCAACACCCGGAGTATATGCGAGTGAAAGTGCTTCCTTGTTATTTACCTTAGCTCTGGCAATTACCTCAATCTTGCCCTTCCATTCGCCGTGTAATTTTAATGATTCTTTGCGATAATCCATTTTCTGATACCTCTGCTAATTTTATATTTAAGTTGACTGCCGACAACTTACTCCCAAGGGAATTTATACTGTGTTAAACCAAGCTCGTCACGAACTGCAAGAATTTCCTTTTGAACAGACTCGTTGATAGGTACTCCGCTGTCCTTTCTCTCCTGCCAGATATCCCATTCCTTTTCACCTGCTGTATAAATTCTGTCACAGCCGGGTGCTTTTGTGGAATTGCGGACTGAGCGGAGAATTTCGCCTGCCTTTTTTCTCGTAAGCTCTTCGCCGAGAAAATGGTCGGTGTCAATAGCAATGAAGAAATGACCGAGACGGTACGGTCTGATATTTCCGTTTTCGTCTTTTCCGTCAAGGTCCTTGCCGTAGCTTCCATCCTGAAGAATTGCAGAAAGAAGCTCGATAACCATTGCATAACCGTAGCCCTTGTATCCACCGAGAGCTTCGCCGATACCGCCGAGAGTAGTGAGAGCGGCTTCGCCCTGACGAATCTTTTTAAGAGCAACGCCTGAGTCACCCTCAATCTGCTTGCCGTCTCTGCCGATTATAGTTCCGGGATGAACATCCTCACCGATTCTCTCGTAATACTCGATTTTACCGTTTTGTGTGATTGACGTAGCACAGTCGATGACAAAATCAAAATCCTCATCAGTCGGTATGCCGATTGTGAGCGGGTTTGTACCAAACATACCGTCAACACCGAAGGTCGGTGCAACTGACGGTCTTGCGTTTGTTCCTGTCATTCCGATACAACCCTGCTTGGTAGCCATAGTTGCATAGTAGCCTGCGATGCCGTAGTGGCAGGAATTGCGCACTGCAACCATACCCATACCGTACTGCTTAGCCTTGTCGATTGCCATTTGCATAGCCTTGTGACCGATAACCTGACCCATACCGTCATGGCCGTCAACAACTGCTGTTGTAGGGGTCTCTCTGATGATTTCAAAATCAGTTACAGGATTTTGGATACCTGCCTTGATTCTGTCAAGATAAATCGGTTTAAATCTGTTGCAGCCGTGACTTTCAATACCACGCCTGTCAGACTCAAGCAAAACGTCTGTGCAGATTTTTGCATCTTCCTCAGGAACGCCGTAGCCGATAAATGCATCGGTTACAAAGTTTGTGATCAAATCCCAAGGACATATTACTTTACCCATAATAAAACTCCTTTTTATTTTTATCTTTCCCAGTTGCGTGAGCGTTCAACCGCACGCCTCCAGTCAGAATATTTTTTATTTCTTAATGTAGTCTCCATTGAAGGAATGAATATCTTGTCAACCTGACGGTTTGCCTCAATTTCCTCCATGCTTTCCCAGACGCCTGTTGCAAGGCCTGCGCAGTAGGCAGCGCCCAAAGCAGTCGTCTCAATATTTTTAGGTCTGTTTACGGTAGTGCCTGTCATATCAGCCTGAATCTGCATCATAATGTCTGATACCGAAGCACCGCCGTCAACTCTCAGATCCTTAAGAATAATATCGGAATCACTCATCATTGCTTCAAGCAAATCAGTCATCTGATATGTAATGCTCTCAAGTACGGCACGGCAGATATGCTTTCTGTTAATACCGCGTGTGAGACCTATCATTATTCCTCTTGCATACATATCCCAGTACGGAGCACCGAGACCTGTAAACGCAGGAACGAAGTAAAGACCGTTTGAGTCCTCAACCTCTGCGGCAAGCTCGTCACATTCGGGAGCTGAGTGAATAAGCTCAACCTCATCACGAAGCCATTTGATAACCGAGCCTGCATTGAAGGCTGAGCCTTCAAGTGCATACGTAACTTTATCACCGATACCCCACGCAATACCTGAGAGAAGGTTTGAACGTGAGCTGACTCTCTTGTCGCCTGTGTTCATCAGGAGGAAGCAGCCGGTGCCGTAGGTGTTCTTTGCCTGACCCTCGTTAAAGCAGCCCTGACCGAATAATGCGCCCGGCTGGTCGCCGATTGCACCTGCAATCGGAACGCCTGCGATATCCTCAATGCCTGTGATTGTCGCAACCTCACCGTAAATACAGCTTGACGGCTTAACCTCAGGCAGCATACTCATAGGTATGCCGAGTTTTTCACAGAGAAACGGATCCCAGCAAAGCTTATCAATGTCAAAGAGCATTGTCCTGCAAGCGTTTGAATAATCTGTTACGTGAACCTTACCGTGTGTTAAATTCCATATAAGCCACGTGTCAACAGTACCGAAAAGGAGCTGTCCCTTTTCTGCTCTTTCTCTTGCGCCTTCAACGTTATCAAGAATCCACTTGATTTTCGTTGCGCTGAAATATGCGTCAATCAAAAGACCTGTTGTTTCTTTAATATAATCGCCAAGACCCTCTGCCTTCAATTCTTCGCAGTACTGTGCAGTTCTGCGGCATTGCCATACGATAGCGTTGCAGACAGGCTTACCTGTTTCCTTATCCCAGACTATAGTAGTTTCCCTCTGATTCGTTATGCCTATGCCTGCAATATCTTTTGGATCAACCTTTTCAAGCCTGAGGCAAGACAGGATTGCGCTTATCTGTGAAAATAAAATTTCCATAGGATCGTGCTCGACCCAGCCGCTTTCAGGATAATACTGAGTGAATTCGTTTTGCGCTTTGGCAACGATTTCACCTTTCTTATTAAATATAATAGCTCGTGAGGACGTTGTTCCCTGATCGAGAGCCATAATATATTTTTCAGACATATGATTTACCCCTCTCAAAAACTGCTGATAATAACAGTCAGCTTAATGTCTAAAATAGTAAAAGCAGGTAATATATACCTGCTTTTATTTTACTTTATTTATATTTCAAAGTCAATGATGTGTAAGAGTTAATTATACACAAATATTATATATTATTTTCTACAAAGGTAATTATATCGCCGACGCTTTCCATTTTCTCAACGATTTCATCAGGAACCTCGATACCGAACTCGTCCTCAACAGACATAACAATGTCTATAGCATCAAGACTGTCAGCACCTAAATCCTCGACAATAAGGCTGTCAGCAGTAATATTTTCCTCGTCGATATCAAGCTGTTCTGAAAGGATAGCTTTGATTTTTTCAAATACCATAATGACTTTCACCCCAAAAAGTAGTTGTTAATGTTGATTTGTTATGTTATTATCATATTATATAATTCCTATTGAATTGTCAATAATTTTTTTAACAGAGGTAAAACAAATGGAAAAATTTGCACTTACAGGCTTCCCTCTCGGTCATTCAATGTCGCCTGTTATACATAGAGAGCTTTTTAAAATCAACGGCTTTGATGCATCATATGAACTTAGGGAAATCAGCCCTGACAGCTTTTCACAGGGGATAGATGTGCTTAAAAATTTTAAAGGCTTCAATGTAACTATTCCTCATAAGACAGCGATTATTCCTTTTCTTGATAAGCTTTCCGAAAGGGCAGAGCTTTTCGGCGCAGTTAATACTGTTGATAACAAGAACGGCATTTTAACAGGCTACAACACTGACTGCTTCGGTTTTCTGCGTGCGCTTGAAATGGCAGGCATTGAGCTTAAAGGTAACGTGCTTCTTTGCGGAAGCGGCGGTGTTTCAAGAATGTTTGCGTTTGAAAGCGTGATTGCAGGCGCAGAGCTTACAATCGCAGTGCGTGATGCAGACGTTGATGCGGCAAATCAGATTAAAAAAGAAGTTGCTGACAAGCTTAATAAAACCGTTGATGTCATTACTCTTGATGAGGTTTCGGGGGAATACGACGTTTTAATTAACGGCACGCCTGTCGGTATGTTTCCAAACGTTGATGCGTGTGTTTTGCCAAAAGAAAAGGTGCAAAGCTGCAAGGCTGTCTTTGATGCAATATATAACCCGATGGAAACCTTGCTTTTGAAATATGCAAAAGAGTGCGGTGCAAAATATTCAAACGGTCTGCCGATGCTCGTGTGGCAGGCGGCTGTTGCACAGGAAATCTGGCTTGGTGTAAAATTCACTATGGAGCAGGTTAAGAGCGTTATCGAAATTACAGAAAGAGAAATGGAAAAATAATGAACATTATTCTTTGCGGATTTATGGGAAGCGGAAAAACTACTGTCGGTATGGAGCTTGCCAAAATTATGGGCAGAAAATTTATTGATACGGACGAGATGATTGAGCGTGAGCAGGGGATAGCCATTAAGGCTATATTTACCGTTCACGGTGAGGATTATTTTCGTGACTTGGAGTTTAAGTGTTGTAAGAGCATTTCGGATATGAAAAACTGCGTTGTGTCCACAGGCGGCGGAGCGCTCACCTTTCAAAGAAATGTTGACGCATTAAAGCAAAACGGAAGAATTGTTTTCCTTGACGCTGATTTTGACGTTATATGCGAACGTATCGGAAATTCAAAAACTCGACCTCTTTTTCAGGACAGGGAAAAGGCAAAAAGCCTTTATGACGAGCGCAAGTCCAAGTATTTAAGCGCCGCAGATTATGTGATTGACGGCAATATGTCGGCGAGGAAAACAGCACTTGAAATAGCAGATATATTCAGATAAAGTTGAAAAATAATATTATATGTGATATAATGCTTGAGTTATTATTTGTTTAATGCAAAAGAGGTGCTTTTGTGAAAATAAAAAATCAAGCTCTTGACCACGATGTTGAGATATTTAAAAAATACAAAAATCTGTTAAAAGAGCTTACAATTAAAGATATTAAACTCAAATACCGCAGCTCATGGCTCGGTATCATATGGAGCTTTTTACAGCCGCTTTTAAATATGATAGTTTTGTCTGTCGTATTCGGCGGATTGCTTGGCAAGAAAAGTGATTTAATTGTCTGCTATCCTGTTTATCTTTTTACAGGAAGACTGCTTTTCAGCTTTTTTACAAGCTCGTCTAAACAGGCTTTAAGGTCATTCAGAAAAAATCAGGCAATTATCAAAAAGGTCTACGTGCCTAAATATATGTATCCGCTGTCATCCATTTTAAGTAATTTTGTGACCTTTGCGATATCTTTGATATGTCTTGTGTGTGTCTGGATATTCTTTAAGCTTACGGGAATCAGCGGTGGTGCAGATCTTAAGCTGAGCGGTTATGTGCTTCTTTGCTGGGTGCCTATGCTGCTTATGCTGATATTCAGTACAGGCGTTGGATTGATTCTTTCTGTTGTCAGCGTTTATTTCAGGGACATTGAGTATATCTGGGACGTTTTGTGTCAGCTTCTTTTCTATATGGTTCCGATAATTTATCATCTTAGTACGATTAAAAGAGACTGGGTTGTAACCTTAATCAAAATCAATCCGCTTTACTCGATGATTGAGCTTTTCAGGCAGTGTGTATTATACGGTCAGATAATGAGCGGTAAAATGTTTTTATATGCGCTTGTAGTTTCAATCGTAACGCTTGTTATCGGCATCCTGTTCTTCAACTGGAAGAGTGACGATATTATTTATCATTTATAATAAACATTTACGGACGACCATTGGTCGTCCGTATTTTTTATATCCTTTTACCGTTTTTAAAGGAATATGAAATTTCTTTTGAGCCATAGGCTTTGATACCCTTAACTCTGCCTGACCATTCCTTTGGAAGTGACTCATTTTTCAGCATTTCTGCAATGCCGGCAGTTACTGCAAAGTTTCCGTCAATCTGAAATGGGGGATGCGCATCAAAGAGATTCGGATAAGAGCCGCCACCCTTCAGGCTCGTTTTAGTACTTGGGTTAATAAATGTCAGCTGTTGCTTAATAAGCCTCAGTGCATTATCAGCATTTTTTAGCCTTGCCCAAAGGCAGACCTTCCACCCAAGCGACCAGCCTGTACCGCCGAAGCCGCGCTTTTCAAGTGACTTTTCAGCCGCCTTGTTAAGCTCATCACTCTGTATAAAGTGTGACGGATAAATGCAGTAAAGGTGACTTACGTGCCTGTGATGAATATCAGTTTCATCAAATTCCTCTGCCCATTCGGGTATTCTGCCGTCTGATGCAGGCTTAACCTGTTCAATAGTCGGAGTGTCAAAGCCAAGCTCTCTGCAAATTTCAAAGAAATCAAACAGTATTTCCCTGTCCATTGACGGCATATACGTCAGCGCAAGTGAAACGCCGTTATCCCTGTAATTATTTTCAGGACTGATTGACGGGCAGGTAACAAGCTCGCCGTCTTTTTCAATAAGAAAATCCCTGTAAAAATCAAGACAGCCCTTGAACAGTGGTATAAGCTCAGCCTTGTAATCTTCGTCAAGTGTGTAGAGATAATGCTCGTAAAGCTGATTAAGTATCCACGGCGCACTTGTGCACCACGGTGCGTACTGAGATGCGTCGCCGTTGCCGTCAGGGAAGCCTGCAGGCCAGGTCATACCCCAGATGTCGCTGTTATGGTGGGCGCAAAAGCCTGAGCAGTTATAGTATTCCTTCGCCGTTTGGGCACCGTTTACGCTTAGTTTTTTTGCAAATTCAAAATACGGCTCAAAGCACTCCGACAGATTAGCGGTATCCGTACACCAATAGTTCATCTGAACGTTGATATTCGTTGTGTAATTTGAGGACCACGGCGGTCGCATATGCGTGTTCCAGATGCCCTGAAGATTCATTGCAGTTGTGCCTTCTCTTGAAGCTGAAATCGTAAGGTATCTGCCGTACTGGAAAAGAAGTGCGATAAGTCCGTTATCGTCACCGCTTTTGTTCATCATCTTAATACGCTTGTCTGTCGGCAGGTCATCACGTGAGCCTTCAAGCTCAAACTCAACCCTGTTAAACAATACTGAAAAATCTGCCTTGTGCTCAGATAAAAGCTTATCGAATGATTTTATATTTTCAAAATATGAAAAAGCTTTTCCCTTTGAATCAGCCGTCGGCATTGATTTAAAGTCAACAAATGAGGTCGCGAGTGAAACAAGCAGGGTAACGTCCTGCTGATTTTTTACCTCAATATAGTTTTTCTCAAATACAGCATTGCCAAGCACCTTAACTGCACCGCAGAAGGTCATACCTCTGCTTCCCTGTACAATGCTTTCGCCCTTGTTATAATAAGGGGGCATACATATCTCAGGTGCTTTGCCTGTCATAACAAGGCTGTCCTGGGCGCACTCGGTGGTGTGCTCAAGCTGACTGCCAAGCTTAACCTTAAAGCTGACACCAAAATCACAGTGAATGTTAATCACCATAAGCTGTGCAGGGTGCGACACAAAAACAGTTTCTTTAAAGCCTGTTGCCTCGACCGTTACAACACCTGTTGAGATGTCAAGGCTTCTTTTGTAGTTGCTTTTCGGTGCATTTTTATATTCGATAATTAAATCACCGAAGGGGAGATATGAGTCGGACCAGCAGCCGTGCATATCCCTGTTCATTATGTCCTTTGCTTTTTTATAATCCTTTTCAAAAATGGCTTTTCTCGCATCATCAAGGTATTTATAAGCACCCTTTTTGTTAAGGTTCTTTGGATAACCTGACCAGAGTGTGTCCTCGTTTAATGCAATCCTCTCCTTTTTAAGATTGCCGAATACAAGACCTCCGATACGTCCGTTGCCAATGGGCAACGCTTCCTCAAAATGCTTCGCCTTTTTGTTATAAAATAATATGTTTTTCATAATTTGATTTTACCTGAATACACATTAATTTGCAATATTAAAATACATAAAAAACGGAGAGCGTTGCCCTCCGTTTAATTTATTATTTAAGTACCTTAAAGTCAACCTTTCCGATTTTTGTTCTCGGAAGCTCGTCGATATAAGCAATCTCCTTAGGCACAGACCACTTTGAAAGGTTCTGCAGACCAAAGTCGATAATCTTCTTTGTAAGCTCCTCTTCATCATCGGTATCATACTTCTTGTTTTTAACGACGTAGAGCTTAAGCTGAGTTTTACCCTCTTCACCTGTGCCGATTACACAGCAGTCATAAATCTCTGCCATTGCTCTGTATGCCTCTTCAATGAAGGAAGGATAAACGAGATAACCGCTTATCTTATAAACTCTCTTAAGTCTCTGGCGGTAGTAGATATCGCCCGTAGCTTCCTCGATAAAGCACATATCACCTGTGTGAAGCCAAACCTTGCCGTCATCGTGCTGAACGAGTACCTTTGACGTTTCTTCAGGGTCGTGATAATAACCCTCCATAAGTGTTGGACCGTAAATACAAAGCTCGCCGTCCTCACCCTTGACTTCTTCGGTAGTTCCCGGTTTAACCGTCATTGCCTGAATGTTGTAGCAAGGGATACCGATACAGCCCTGCGGTGCCTCACGTCTTGGGTCGGTAAAGGAGCAAACGGTAACGCACTCAGTAAGACCGTAGCCTGATACAAAGTGGCATTTTGCACCGTTGTCATTAAGAAGTCTATCCATTTTTTCAGTAAGTGAATATGGAACAACGTCACCGCCTGAGCCGATAAGCTTCATATTTGACATATCAATTCCCTTGAGGTAGCCTGCCTTATAAACCTTTTCAAAGAAATCAGGCACACCGAATATATAATTGATACCGTATTTTTTAATTGCGTCAGAACACATTTTTGCATCAAACTGTGGGAATAATGCCTGAGGCATACCTGTGCAGATTGAAACGTGCATACAAAGTGCAAAGCCGAAGCCGTGGAATACAGGAAGCGCCGTGAGCATTGTGTCTGTCTTAGCATCGGTTTTCATATCAAGAACAGTCTCAACAACGTCAACAAGCTCGTATGAAAGGTTGTTTATAGCCTCGTTAGTAAGCTGAACGCCCTTTGGATTACCTGTTGTACCACCTGTCATCATAATTGACGCAACCGCAAGAGGCTCTGAAGCAATCTCAACTGTGTTGCCACTGTCAAGAAATTTCTTTCCTTCTTTAAGAAATTCAGTCCACTCGATATTTTTCTTGACCTCAGTAGCAGGAGCAGTCTTGCCCTTGATCTTTTTCTTATAAACCTGATTTGCAATAAAGCCGTAAGGGGTCTTGGGGAAATAGCCTGCTGTTTTGCAGCGCACAAGAGTAAGATTTTTCATACCCTGGAATGATTTTTCTGAAACGTCAAAGCAAAATGCAAATTTCGCACCAACGAGATTAACTGTGTACTCAGCCTCAGACTTAACTGAAAGAGGATGAAGCATAGCCGCAATTGCACCGATTTTATTAACGGCATAAATTGCCGTAATACACTGGGGCATATTCGGTGCACAGATGACAACTCTGTCGCCCTTTCTTACGCCGTTTGCAACGAGTGCGGCTGCACAAAGGTCAACCATTTCTTCAGCCTTTTTCCAACTGATAGTGTTGTTATAGTAATAAAAACAAGGCGAGTCCGCATTTTGCGCGGCAGAGTCGGCAAATTTTTCATACATTGTTTTTTTAACGTCATATTTTGTGGTATACTCTATCATAGATTATTCCCCCGTCAATTTTATAAAACACACGATATTGGATATAATATCCAATATATTTTATCTCAACGATTATAGCAAAACGAAATTTATATTTCCACATAATTTAAAATAGTTTATTTTTATTTTATAATTTGACTTTTCGGATATCTATGATAAAATAAATAGGTATTTCATCTATGGAGGTGGAAGAGTGGCATATAAAATTAAAAAGGACCCTATTAATCAGATACCGAAGGCACAGCTTATTTTTTGGATAATCGTGCGTATTTCAATGATTATCTGCGCAGTATACTCTTTCGTAACAGGCGACGTGGTAATGGGCTTTGAAAGCGTATTCTGTTTTATTTTCACTCATCTTTGGGATATGTTTCAGGTTTTCGGCAACGGCAGCTTTATTGAAGAGGTGCCGCCGCTCAGCCAGACAATGCTGAATCTTATTATATTTGTAGGTATCGTTATCGGCTCATATTTCGGACTTTTTGACAAAATTTCATGGTTTGATAATATGATGCACATGCTGTCGGGTGTGGTGTGTGCTGTTTTCGGCTATGACTTTGCCTGCATTATTCAGAGAAAAAAAGGCCAGTGCGCCGCAACGCTTGCCGCAATTTTTGCGCTGATGTTTGCACTTTCAATCGCTGTCGGCTGGGAGTTTTATGAATTTTTAATGGACACGCTCCACGGCACAAACCTCCAGCTTGCAAAAGCAGGAGAGGAAACAGCAATGTTTGATTTGGCAAAGTATAATAATGAATACGGCTATCTCGGTTTGGTTGACACTATGACTGATATGATGATGAATGCCGTCGGCGGACTTGCGGGTATGATATTTATGATAGTTTTAAGAAACAGAAAAAAGAAAAGTAAATAAAATATGTTTTTTGAACTTGTACAGGCTATTTTTTATAGCCTGTTATTTTTTTACAATTTTTGCGTTTGATTTAAAATATAATGTTTTGCGTGGTAAAGGGGTGTGGTTGTGGAAGTGTAAATAATGCAGGTTAAAGAGAAGTTAAAAGTCAAAAATTCGTACAAATTTATGCTCACGGAATTTGCAAAGCGCGGTGTGTGGTTTTTGCTGTCCTTTGTACTGAGCTTTTCGTCGGTTGTCGGAGGGAGCTGTCCGTTTGCAATTTCGCTCATTACAGTTTCAAGCAAAAAGAATTTCTTGTTTTCAGCCGTCGGTGCAGGGATAGGCTACATAGTTTTTTGCGACAGTATGGATGCCGTTCGTTATTTCAGCGCAGTTATTATTGCCGCACTCGGCACGCTTGCAATAAATCTTTTTAATGCGAGAAAAGAGATTTATCTGCCGATGCTCGTATCATTTTTGTCAGTGCTTTCCACAGGCATTGTTATGAATATCAAAGACGGCGATGTTATAGGTGCTTATGCACTGACCTTCGGCGAGTCAGTGTTGGCTGCCGGTGCATCATTTTTCTTCTTCAGGGCTGTGCATTGCAATTTAAAAAGGCTTAAATATAAGGCTCTTCCTGTTGCCGACACTACTTGCTTATTAGTTTCCGTTTCCGCTCTGCTTGCAGGTCTTTCCTTTATTCAAATTAAAGGCGTTTCACCTGCAAGAATAATTGCAATTTTAGCAATACTGATTACGGTACGCTTTGCCTCACAAAGCATGGGACTGATAATTGCGCTTTGTCTCGGCTTTGCGCTTGGTATCAGCAGGGAAAACAGTATGTTTCTCTTAGGAGCTTACGCATTTTCAGCTTTAGTTGCAGGACTTTTTACAACAATATCGAGTCTTGGTATAGGAATAAGCTTTTCGCTTTCAATGGTGTTTTTTGCCGCGGCGGCAAATATGGGTGCATTTTCCGTCTGCTGTGTGATAGAAGCTGTAATTGCATCTGTAATTATGATTCTTTTGCCTGAGGTGCTGACTGAAAAAATATCGGATTATTTTGAAAGCGGAGCAGACATTGCACCTGACGGCAGTTTACGTCAAAGCCTTGTTGTAAGGCTTCGGTTTGCATCGTCTGCGCTTGCTCAGGTAAGTGAAAGCGTGCGTGATGTGCGTGAAAGGATAAACGAGCTTGGAAAAATTGAGCCGATGGAAAGCGAGCTGAGAATGGTTGCCGCTGACCAGTTTTTTTCAATTTCCGATATGCTGGGCGACCTGGCATTTGAATTTGACGATGCTGAGATTTTTGATTTTAAATCTGCCGGTAAGATAAGGCGAATGCTTGGTGAATATGATATTTATCCTGAAAATATTTCGGTTATCGTTGACAAGTTTGACCGTATGCGCATTGAGATTTTAGCAAGCTCAAAGACAAGGGGACTTGACAGTCCGAGAATTAAAAATGAGATTGAAAAAATCTGTGGACGTGATTTTGAAAAAATCAGGACAAACCTTTCAGGTACAAATCTTATGATCAGTGTTATTGAAAGACCGAATTTTAAAATGAGCTTTGGCTTTGCTCAGTACTGCGCTGAGGGTAAGCTTTGCGGTGACACGGTTAAGGTAATCAACGATTCAAGAGGTCATATGATATTCATTATCAGCGACGGAATGGGCAAGGGCGGACGAGCGGCGCTTGACGGTGCAATGGGTGCAGGTCTGCTTTCAAAGCTCCTTTCGGCAGGCTTTGGCTTTGACTCTTCGCTTAAGGTTGTAAACAGCGCACTTCTTGTTAAAAGCAGTGAGGAAAGTCTGGCAACTCTTGACTGCGCCTGTGTTGATTTATTCACGGGCAAATGCGAGTTTTACAAGGCAGGCGCACCGAGGTCATACGTTGTGAAAAACAACTCGTTTACGAAATGCGAGCTTTCTTCAATGCCGGCGGGAATACTCAGGGGAATTGAATTTGCAAAGCGTACGACCGTGCTAGGCGTCGGCGATGAAATCATTATGATGAGTGACGGAATTACCGATATAGGTGAAGATCTGCTCGACGAATTTTTGCGCTATGATGACAGTGACAGTCCTAACGACAGGGCACAGGAAATACTCGATTTTGCCGTCGCTCACACTGATGCAAGGCACAGGGACGATATGTCCGTAATCGTTGCAAAGTTGATTAAGTGATAAAATATGAAAAGGAATTCAAAAATTTTTATTAAAAGAAAAAAGAAAGCTACACCAACATTACCCGTTGCGGACAAGGGCAGCTTTCCTGATTTTATGCGTAAGGAAATCTTCACACAGCCTGAGCTTGTTAATATATTTTTAGAAAAATATATTACAGCAGGCAAAATTAATTTTGATTTTTTCAGGATAAAAATTGAGAAAATCAGGAGAGTGTATATTGTAGGAAGCGGTGCGGATTACGGCTGTGTTCTCGCAGGGGCGTATAATTTTGAAGTGCTTGTTGATATTCCTTGTATACCGATTTTGCTTTCGGAATTTAATTTTTCCAACCCTATTCTGGATAAAAACACCCTTGTGATAATTGTAAGCGACAATAGAAATAATGAGCAGTACAGGCAAGCCTTGAAAAGAATCAAGGAAAGATCTGCAAGTATAATCAGAATTTTAAATTTTGCGCCTGAAAACAGCCTTGCAGTGAGCCTTGATTTAAATGAAAAAGGTGCAATATCGACTTCCGGCTATACGCTGAGATATATTGCTCTTTCTATGCTTGCCCTTTATTTTGGGGAAAAAAATCAGATAATAACAGAGCTTTATATCAAAATAGCAACGAAAATGCTGGAGTCCCTCAGTGAAAAAATCAAACACGTTCTCGAACAGGAGTATGTAATCAGACAGCTGGCTGATAAAATCAACAGTGAAAATTTACTGCTTGTCGGGGCAAACGTTGATTTTGCAACTGCTATTTACGGCACATATGCCTTGTCTTTCGCCTTTGATAAGGATGTCCGTGCCGTTCCTGTGGGAGAGCTCCACCTTTCAAAATCAAAAATGGAGAATATAATAGGCTTTGCATCTAATGAAAATTTTTATGATGTGCTTGTAAAAACAGTTGGTGACTGCATTAAAATAATTCCGAAAAATATTGAAGATTCAGATGAACTCTCAATCACCTATGATGACACGATACCTCTTTTCAATCCTGTCCTAAGCGCAGTAACCATTCAACTTATGGCGTATGATATAGCAAAGAAAAATAACATAACACTTGACAAAGATAAAGGCAGTACGGATTAACGTACTGCCTTTAAATATTACTTATATGCCTTATACCGTTTTGGTCATATTCAAATTGTGCTATCGTTATTTCATTACCGCTGTTGTCAATATAGTAAACAGAGTCAAGCTCGTTTGACGATTTCCAGCGGAATTTTAAATCGCCATATTCCTGATTGTGACTGACAATTAAATCATCAATTTTAAGCTCTTTCAGAAATTTAATTCTGTCTACAGATTGCATTATTCTATCATAAAAATCTTCGGAATTTTTGACAGAGAAAATATAATTATGCTTAGTTGTCCGTATCAGTAGAGTATTATCATAGTCACACCCAAGCGATGTTAATAGTGCTAATTTCCTATAATATTTATTGTAAACATCACAAAAATCTACTAACCATTCAATGTCTGTAATATCACAATACGGTATTTTACGCTTATATGATATGTTTATATAGGCCATATATTTTACTCCCCAAAATATATAGCCGTTAATTTTTATTCCGTCTTCTTCAAGCACAATGCTTCTTGGAGTAAAGCCGATTATAAGCATTGCTATATTTGCAGCTATTACAATAATAGTTAAAATTATAAATACTATTTTTGACTGAGTAATTGATGGGATAAAGAAAATCGGAAGAAAGGTAAATAAATACGCAATAGTGAGATTCATTATGAATCTCACTATATAATACAATATGCGTTTAACAATATTTCCGTATGCAATTTTATATTTGTATTTCATAATCAGTCTTTTTTACTAAGCTCCGCTATACCCTCGGGGGTGTCACGGTAATACTGCGTGAACGGTTTGAAGCGTTCCTGCTCCTCCCAGATTTCCTTTGCCTTCGGTGCCCAGGTTTTCGCATAATCGTCACACTTTGAGCAAAGCTCGTCGACGCTTTCTGCTTTCATCAGGTTAGTTGATTTTGCACCTGATTTTTTAACAATATTCCTGAGTGCCTGCGGATTTTCAAGCATAGGGCAAGGGCGAAGCATATTGTTATTAAACGGCTGACCCTTGTAATATTCCTTAAAGAGTGGTGACTTTAAGCATTCAAGAACGCTCTTTTCCCTGATATTACAATCTGAATAATGTATAAATACGCACGGCTCAACATCACCCTCAGAGTTGATGTGAAAATAGTTTCTTCCGCCTGCGATACAGCCGCCTACAAATTCTGCATCATGTTGAAAATCGACGGTAAAAATCGGCTTGCCTTTTTTTGCATCTCTCTTTTCACGGATAGAGCGGTAAACGTGCTCCCTCTGCTCAGGTGTTAAAAGCAGGCTTGTATCTGCATTACTGCCAACCGGCATATAATGGAAGTACCACGCATATTTTGCACCGTTTTCAATCATTAAATCGTAAAATTCATCTGAGGTAACAGCCTCATAGTTCTGGCTTGTGTAGCAGACAGACGTACCGAAAAGGCACTTATGCTTTTTCAGCATCTTCATAGCGTCAATCGTCTTCTGATATGCGCCGTCGCCACGTCTTGCGTCATTCGTTTCCTCACTGCCCTCAATTGAAATGGCAAGTGCAAGGTTACCGCAGGCCTTCATATCCTCGCAGAACTTATCGTCAACAAGTGTGCCGTTTGTAAATGAAAGGAACAGACAGTCGCTGTTCTCTCTTGCGAGTGTAAGAACCTCATCTTTTTTGATAAGCGGTTCACCGCCTGTGAACATAAAGAAATGCGTGCCGAGCGCCTTGCCTTCTCTTACAACCTTGCGCATATCGTCAAGTGAAAGATTTGATTTATAACCGTATTCTGCTGCCCAGCAGCCTTTGCATTTGAGATTGCAGGCAGAAGTCGGGTCCATAAGTATAACCCAGGGGATATTGCAATGCTCCTCGTCACGTCTTTTCCTGAGTGTGGAGGTGCCTATTAAGCCCAAATCAATACCAAAAGTAAGTGCAGCCCTGCGCAGAAAGTCAGCATCAACGTCCTCAATACCTCTGAAAAGATATTGATTCCATATGTTGCTTTCGTCAGAAATAATTTCAATAGGCTTTGTAAACGTGCTTTCAGGGTACATATTGCCCGTAACGGCCTTGCCTATTTTAATGAGCTTTAGCATATTCTTTTTTGGGTCTTTATAGATGTACTTAAACAGTCTGTCTCCGACCTTGTGAAGTACCTTGCTCTTGATTTGTGCCATTTTTTTCCTTTCTAAGTTGGCGGCTACCGTCAACTTACATTACCTCAGGAGTGGTAATTTTAAGCATAGTTAATATATTTCTTATCGTGTCCTTTACTGCACGGCAGAGGTAAAGCCTTGCCTGCATCAAGCCCTCATCATCACACATTACTCTTTGAGCATTATAAAATTTGTGGAAGAGTGTCGCAAGCTCAACAACGTAGTGAGTAATTTTTGCAGGGTCGTATGCTTTTGCTGATGAAACAATTTCTCCCGTAAGTGATGAAAGGTGGCGGATAAGCTCCTTTTCTTCATCACTGCAAAGTAACAGAAGCTCGTCGTCAGCAGGAGTTCTCAGTTCAACGTTCTGCTCCTGAGCCTTTTTAATAATAGAGCATATACGGGCGTGAGCATACTGAACGTAATAAACAGGATTTTCGCTTGACTGCTTAGCGGCAAGCTCTAAATCAAAATCAAAGTGAGAGTTCGGCTCACGAAGATTAAAGAAAAATCTTGCGGCATCGAGCGGAACCTCGTCAATAAGTGTGTTAAGCGTGATAGCCTTGCCCGAACGCTTTGAGAGCTTGATAGTCTCGCCGTCACGTACAAGCCTTACCATCTGCATAATTACGGCATCAAGTCTGTCTGCATCAAGTCCGAGTGCAGTCAAAGCCGCCTTCATTCTCGGAACATATCCGTGATGGTCTGCACCTAAAACGTCGATTGCCTTATCGTAGCCGCGTGTAACGAGCTTATTATAATGATATGCAATATCGGGGACGATATATGTCGGCAGTCCGTTTGCACGGATAAGCACTATATCTTTATCATTGCCAAATTCTGATGCTTTGAACCATAAAGCGCCGTCCTGTTCGTAGGTAACACCCTTGTCCTTAAGCACCTCAATGACTTTTTCAACAGATCCGTCGTTATGGAGCGTTGATTCCCTGAACCATTTATCGTAAGTGATTCTGTATCTGCCAAGGTCTCTTTCAAGACCTGCAATGTTTTTAGGAAGTGCAAAGTCTACGAGCGCCTTTCTTCTTTCCTCAGACGGTGCTTCAACGTACTTATCACCATATTCACTGATGAAATTTTCGGCGTGTTCTGTGATATCTGCGCCGTGGTATGCATCCTCCGGCATTTCAATATCGTCCTTGAAATGCTGAAGATATCTCACTTCAAGAGAGGTTGCAAATTTTTCAACCTGATTGCCTGCATCATTTACATAAAACTCACGGCTTACGTCAAAGCCTGCCCAGTCAAGAACTGATGCAAGGCAGTCACCGATTGCACCGCCTCTTGCGTTTCCTATGTGCATAGGACCTGTCGGATTAGCTGATACAAATTCAACAAGCACCTTTTTGCCCTCGCCGTAATCAGACTTGCCGTAGTCCTCACCGCAGGCAAAAACGTCCTTGAGTATTTCGCTGTAATACTCCTGTGAGAGGAAGAAATTTAAAAATCCCGGACCTGCAATTTCAACTCTTTCAAAAAGCGTACCGCTTAAATCAATGTGGTCTGCAATGCTCTGCGCAATCATTCTCGGCGCTTTTTTAAAGGCCTTTGCGCCTGCCATTGCGGCATTTGATGAATAGTCGCCGTTTGCCTTGTTTGACGGTCTTTCAATAATGAACTGAGGGATTTCACCCTGTGAAAGCTCGCCGGCATCAACGGCAGAAAGAATTGCATTCGTTATTTTTTCTTTTAATATATTTTCTGTTTCCTTAACTATTTTTGACATTCTTTTACTCCTGATTACTTCTGAAGTTTATTCTGACCTCGTTTCTTGAAACGAGTGCACCGTTCATATCAATATCATACGTAAAGATAAAGCTGCCCTTTTCGTCAGTGCATTCTCCCTCAATGGTATGGCCTGATATGCCCATTAATATGTCGCCGAATTCTGTGCCGTAATGGCAGAGATTTCGCTTTGACTTTTCAATTATCAGGCAGGAATTGAATGCGCCTGTGCGTGTCATTTCAACAGCCTTTTCATCCTTGCTGATTTTAACACAGACGTCAATCGGCGGTGTCGGAGGCTCCTGCTCCTCAGTATAATTTATTACGTAGGCTTCAGCCGTCTCCTCAAAGGTGCCGGCGGTTGTAAGCTCCATTTTGTCCCTTTGAGTATCAATGCGCTGAATACCCTTTATTTCTAAAAGTATTTTGTTCATAACCTAAGCATCAGACGGGTTTAAAATTATTTAAGTCAACAAAGTTTGCCCTGTCTGAAATATCCATTCCTAATAGTGTGTGCGCTATGTCTGAAAAATTCTGAGTTTTATCAGATATGTAATAGCTTGCCTCGCCGTTATGTGAAGGGTCATTTAAAAGCTCATTTTTCTTTAAGATCGCTTTTGCCTCCATAACTGCCTCATATCCCGTGTCAATTAGAGTTACGTTATCGCCTGCTACCTTTGAAATAATCGGTGCAAGGTGGGGGAAATGAGTACAGCCGAGAATGATTGTGTCAACCTCATTTTCGATGAGCGGTGCAATGTAACGCTTGATAATTTCAACGGCAATTTTGTCGTCGCTGTCAATCCAGTCATTTTCAACGAGTGAAACAAGCATAGGGCAGGAAACACCGCTGACTGCTATTTCAGGATTAAGTGCTTTTATTGCCTTAACGTATGAGCCGCTGTTTATTGTTGCAGACGTTCCCATTACGCCGATTTTATTATTCCTTGTTGCCTTGACTGCTGCTTTAGATGCAGGGGTAACTACCTCCACAAACGGCTCTTTAACGTCTGCGATTGCGTTTTTTGCGACTGATGAAACAGTACCGCACGCCGCCATTATCAGCTTACAGCCGAATTTTTCCAAAAAGGCAATATCCTCTTTTGCATAAAGCTCAATTGTCTTTTCACTTCGTGTGCCGTATGGAACTCTGCCTGTGTCGCCAAAGTAAACGATGTCCTCATTGGGCAGATATTTAAGCATAGCCTTGACTGCCGACAGTCCGCCCAGACCTGAGTCAAAAACACCAATGGGTCTTTTATCCATCAGATTTTGCCTCCTCTTTCAAGAGCAAGGTTGATAAGTCTGTCAATAAGCTCTTTATATGAAACGCCCACAGCCTCAAAAAGCTTAGGGTACATACTGATAGGTGTTTGACCGGGAATCGTATTTATCTCATTGAGCAAAACTCTGCCGTCGTCTTTTGTAACAAAGAAATCAACTCTTGACATTCCCTCACAGCCGAGCGCCTTATAAGCCTTGACTGCAAGCGCCTTGACCTCGTCTCTCTTTTCCTGCGGGATCTCAGCAGGGATATGTAACTGCGACTGAGGATTGTTATATTTCGCATCAAAGTCGTAAAATTCTGCGGCAGCGACTATCTGACCGACCTCTCCTGTAACAGGCTTATTATTTCCCATTACGGCGCACTCAACCTCAAAACCGTCAATGAACTGCTCGAGCACAGCCTTTTTGTCCTCTTTAAAAGCAATTTCCATTGCGTTCGCAAGCCCTTCTTTGTTATGAGCCTTTGATATACCTACCGAAGATCCGGCATTTGCAGGCTTGACAAAAATCGGCAGGCCGAGCTTTTGAATTGCACTTTCAAGAAATTCATCGGGATTTTCATTATATTCATACTGCGTGATTGCACACCATTTAGCCTGCGGAATTTCAAATGCGTCTGCCACTGCGTTTGCAACAGCCTTATCCATACATACGCCTGATGAGGTTGAATCACAGCCGACAAACGGAATCTGCGCAAGCTGAAGAAGGCCCTGTACCGTTCCGTCCTCACCGTTTTTGCCGTGAAGGACAGGGAAAACAACGTCAAGCTTTATAACCTCACCCTTTGACGTGATAATTCCGCGAACAGATGCATCAGGTGAGATGAAAGCAGGTACAAGACTTTTTGAATATATCCATTTATCCTCGGGCAAAAGGTCAATGTTATCATTATAAAGAAACCAGCGGCCGTCTTTGGTAATACCTATAAGCACAATGTTATATTTACTGTAGTCCAGATTTGATATAATACCTTTGGCTGAAATACAGCTTATATCATGCTCGGAGGATACGCCTCCGAAAATGACCCCAAGCGTTAATTTATTATTCATAGGTTACTATTCTCCAAACAATTATTCATAATATTGTATCATAACAATTTACAATAATCAACATAATTAAATTATAAATAAAAAATAAAAATTAGTGACAAATGCTTATATGAGTGTTATAATACATTAGATTATATATATTAGGTGTAATATACAATTATTACTAAGCAGTTATGAAAAACGAAAACAGGAGTTCAGATATGGAAATCAGTGAAGTATTCAGAATAATTGAAAAACAGCTTGAAAACAT